>JAPSLU010000013.1 GCA_031180405.1 Bacillus sp. (in: firmicutes)
AAAAAAAGAGTAGGATCAAATCACCTACTCTTTATCTATATTACTCATCATCTTGGTCTTCATCTTTACCATCTTTACCTTTATCTTCTTTATCTTCATCTTCATTCTTTTCTGCTTCTTCACGTTGCTTTTTTATCTCATCACGTTTGCGCTCTTTTTGTTTTTTTGCCTCTTCACGTTGTTTTTCCTCTTGTTTCTTTGCTTCTTCATTTTTACGCTTCTCTGCTTTTTTAGTCTCTTCTAATTGCTTTTTCAGGTCCTTATTCTTCGCTTTTTCTTCTTTATTTACAGACTCACGCTTTTTTTCTTCTGCTTTTTTAGACGCTTCGTCTTCACGATCAGACTCGTTTATTTCGTTCTCGTCCTCACGGTCAGAGTCATTTTCTTTGTCCTCGTCCTCGTCTTCATCTTCAAGATCTTCTTTTTTACCTTTTTCTTTAACATATGCTTTTTCAAGAGCATCTTCTACAACTTCATCAGCCTCTTCATTGATTTCTTCCATGGCTTCAGCCTTTTCTTCTGCTAACTCTTCACTTAGTTCAGCAAGTTCTTCGTTGTATTCTTCTTCATCTATTTCACCAGATGCTAACTTAGCCTCAAGTTTAGCACGTTTACTATCTGCCTTATTTTCTTTTTCTTCTAACTTGGCTAATTTTTTGTTTACCTTCTCTTCAAATTTTTCTTGGGCTTTTACAATATTTTTCGCTAAAGCTTCTTTTGCCTGTGGATTTTCTACCTTATCTAATACAGCCTGTAAGGCAATTAAGTTTGCAGCGAATTTTGCTTCAAGTGCGGCGCGGTCAGGATCAACAGGAGTCTGTTCCTGTGCAATATCACCATCTACTATTTTTGTTGTTTCTTCTTCAGTAATCGATTCTGCTTCTTCAGTTGATTGGGATTGCTCGTATTTCTCCAATGCTAATTCTTGTTGTTCAATGGCTTGTTGAAGAACCTCATTGGCTAAATCTTCCTCACCTTGAGCAAGTAAAGCTTCCGCTTCTTTAATTCGCTCTTCTGCAAAAGCAGTCAGCAATTCAGCCTCTTTTACTCCATCAAATGTTAAGGCCAATTGCACATTTTCCATTAGTTTTTTAGCGAAATAGAAGAAGTCACCTGGTAAAAGCGAAGTATATTCTTCAGATGGTTCTTTTATTTGTGACTCTTCTTCTGTAGTAACATCTTCTGTCACTTCTTCTTCATTTTCAGGTTCTGATACCTCATCTTCTAGAACTACGTCTGTTGTTGATTCTTGAGTTGCTGTATCTACTGTTTGATCTTGTTGTTCTGTTTCTATTACTTCAGTCTCTGTAGGTTGTTCGCTTTCTTCCGCAAAAGCAAGTCCAGTTCCTAGAGTAAAAGCGAAAGCCGTAGCAACAACACTTGTAGCCAGGACATTTCGAACGTTTTTATTAAATAAAAAATATTTTTTTGACATTAAAAAATCCCTCCGAGACAAATTATTTGTAAAGGAAGAATTTTGAAATAACCCTATTTAACTTGAGTTTTTCTCCATTCTTCATTTGGTAGCCCAGCCATCTTAGTAATTCTACCGTAGATCTGTGACTTTGCGTCTCTACCTTTCGATAGATTTGCCTTTTTCAAACGAGGAACGAAAATAACCGATTTATTCGTTCATCACTATAAATTAAATATATAGTAAAGATGAGTAACTTTATAGTATAAATTTTTACCAAAATACATACATACTTTTCATTCATTTTTCACCCACCCCTTATGGAAGATTCTCACATACAGCAGACCATTGTATAAAATATACTCATTTCCATATTACACTTAAACAATTGTATTTTTGATTTTAGGTACCGATTCTTTCATCCCCTCAAAAAATTCTAATATGAAACAAACAATAGCCCAGTCCTAATATAAGACTGAGCCACATCTCTCTATTTAAGCTGTAATAACGTGTCTGCTTCCACGTGGGTTGAAGATAATTTATTTAAGCACTAACTGCGACACGCATTCCACATGCGCCGTATGCGGAAACATGTCCACAGGCTGAATATACTCTACCTTAAATTCTTTACTTAAATAATCAATATCCTTCGCAAGAGTGCTAGGGTTACAAGACACGTAAACAAATTTCTTTGGTTTAACCTTTTTAATCGCATCTAAAAGCTTACGGTCACAACCTGTTCTCGGAGGGTCTACAACCACAACGTCAGGTCGCCAACCTTCTTCCACCCATTTAGGAAGCCAATGCTCTGCTGTGCCTGCTACATATGTGGCGTTTGTGAAACCATGCTTTATTGCATTTTCCTGCGCGTCAATGATCGCTGCTTCAATCGTATCCATTCCACGTACTTCGCTTGCTTCTTTTGCTAGCCATAAACCAATTGTTCCAACACCACAGTAAGCATCAGCAATTTTTTCATCACCAGTCAGCTCTGCAGCTTTTTTCACTTCATCATAAAGCTTTACTGTTTGCACAGGATTTAATTGAAAAAATGCTCTTGCTGAAAGTTCAAAGCTTAAATCACCTAGTGTTTCTTGGATCACTTCTTCACCACTGAGATGAAGCGTTTTTTCACCAAAGATTAACGAGGTTTTGTTTCCATTTATATTTTGAACAAGAGATTTGACTTCTGGAAATCGCTTTTGTATTTCTGCCATAATTAATTTTTTTCGAGGGACTTCCTTCTGAGTTGTAATTAAGACAACCTGTACTTCACCTGTTTGAAAACCTGCACGCGTAACGATCGTCCGCACAATTCCTTTTCGCTTTCGTTCATCATAAATTGGAACTTCAAAATCCTCTAGAATTTGTTTTACACCTTCTGAAACCCTATTCGTTAAAGGATGCTGCACCATACAATTTTGAATAGGAACTAGGCGATGTGAGTCTAATCCATATAAACCCGCAATTACTTTTCCTTTTTGCTCACCGACTTGAAATTGACTTTTATTACGATAATTCCATGGATCTTCCATACCAATTGTCGGACGAATATCTATCTGGTTCAACTTTAATTTTGTATGTCGTTCCATCGATTGAAGGACAATATCCCGTTTTTCCTTTAACTGTTGATCATAAGCTAAATGCTGAAGCTGACAGCCCCCACATTCTTCATATATTGGACAAGGTGGTTTCACACGGAAAGGTGAAGCTTTGCGAATCGTTTTTACCTTTCCTTCAGCAAACTTTGGTTGAATTTTAGTAGCTTCAACCAGTACTTCCTCACCGGGTAAAGCGCCTGGTACGAAAACGACTTGTCTCTTAAAATAGCCTACTCCCTCACCATTAATGCCTAATCGTTTGATTGTCAGGGGAAAGGTTTGCCCTTTAGAAATTTTAATGTCACTCATTTGTTGCTTCTTATCGTTCATAAATTAAACTCTCCGTTTCTAATCAATGCTTCTCCATAAATATAAGGTCGCATAGCTTAAATAGGGCGACCATTGTTCACTATATTGATCCATTTCAACACTTGTTGGTTTTGCTTTAAGCTGAAAATGTTTTTGAATGGCCTTTTGCACACCTATGTCGCTTTTGGAAATAAGTTAGGGCGTCCAAGACCAGAAAGTAATAAGTTTTGTACTGTCCATGGACCTATGCCACGAATCTTAATAAGTGTTTTTGTTATTTCTTCATCTGAATGTTTTGCCAATTCATGTAAATTCAGATTTCCTTCAGCAATGAGCTTGGATGTATCAATTAGATACTCTGCCTTTCTTCCACTGAATTGCAGTGCTCTTAGTTCTTCGTATTGTAGCTTAGCCACTGTTTCTGGCTTAGGATAAAACCAAACATTATCTATTTCATAGCCGAACTGTTTCACAAATCTCGTTGTTAACGTATGTGCAAAAGCTAAATTTAACTGCTGATGAATAATGCATTTGACTAAGCAGCTATAAAGATCAAATTCTAACACAAGTGGCGTCCCTTTATGTCGACCGAAGATCTTGGAAATATTTGTTTTTTGGAAATGATCGTCTACTTCTCGTAAAGAAACATCCCAACCGAAGATGCTTGCTACCTTTTTTAGTGAAGCCTCTTTGACGGTTTCATCTTTACCACTCACTTCAAATACTGGTCCATAAATCGTACCCGTTGCTCTTATGCTAATAACATAAGGGTGATCTTTAATTAGTAATGGAACTTTTATTGAATTCTCGCTTTTATTTAAAGTTATGATCGGATCCATTGATAGCCGTTCCAACACTGAATCAAAATTATATGGACCTTTACAAACTATTCTTTCCATCCACATACATTTTTCTTCCTTTTCTACGTTTACTGTTATTATACCATTCCGAACTACTATATTAACAAAGACGAAAAAACCCTTTGAATTAGACTCAAAGGGAGTACAAATATGGATGGTCTATCATTTTATTGATCATTAAATCATCAAGGCTTTTAAATGTATATCCTTGTTTTCTTAATTCTATAATAGCATGATCTAACGCTTCGGCATTATCTTTTGAAACGGTATGAAGCAGCAAAATAGAACCAGGATGAATTTGCTTCATGATGTTGTCATACGAATACTTCCAACCTCTTTGGGCGTCAATTTTCCAATCGACAAAAGCTAGGGACCAAAACACAGATGTGTATCCAAGCTCTTTTGCACGTGCAAGTACTTTTTCACTAAAAATTCCTCTTGGCGGACGTAGATAACTCATCCCTTTTTGATCAGTAAGTTCCTCTACCTTAACACGAACGGATTCCAATTCTTTTTTAAACTCCACATCACTTTGTGTCGTTAGATCCGGATGATACCACGAATGATTCCCAACAATATGGCCTTCATCAACCATTCGTTTTACCAACTCAGGTTCTGTATCTAAATAGTGCCCTGTCACGAAAAATGTTGCAGGCACTTCCTGTTTTTTTAGAACATCCAGTACTTTTGCTGTATACCCATTTTCATACCCGTTATCAAATGTTAAATATATTTCCTTCTTTGATGTGTCACCCATATAAAAGGATTCATATTTGGAAAGAAGCTCATCTAGCTCTTTTCCAGCAGAAGCAGGCTCGTGATTTTGACTCTTTTTAAAACCCCAGTGGATTGGTTTATTCGAGATTGCATGGGCTGGATTAACTGCTAGAAAAACAAAACAAAATAGAGTCAATATAATGGAGCATTTTTTCATGGTCGTTCTCTCCTCAATTAGGTTAATTATTTATAGTGTTGTTAAAGAGAGAATTTAAATACTGAGAAAAACTTCCATAGAAATGTCCCCTCAAATTCTTTGAGAGGACACTTATTTCTTAGCTGGAGATTTCTTTAATCGTTTTTTCTTTTTGTTTCTTACTTTTTAATAGTTGGTTAAAACCCTTACTGATCGCATTGAAAATACGATAAACAGCTGGTATAAGGACCAATGTTATCAACGTAGCAAATAGCAAACCTGAAATAATAGCTGTTGCCATTGGAGCTTGATAGTTACCAGAAGCACCAGAAGCCAAAGATAAAGGTAGCATCCCTCCTACAGTTGTTAAGGTAGTCATAAAGATTGGACGAATACGATCTTTACCGGCTATAACAATTGAATCGATAACACTATTTCCTTCTAAACGCAATTGATTCGTACGATCTATAAGTAATATGGCATTATTCAGCACTATTCCAATTAGCATCACAATTCCCATACCTGACATCACACTAAGTTCCCGTTGTGTAAGGAATAGTCCAGCAATGACTCCTACTAATGTCATTGGTATAATCGACATAACAACGAGTGGATGTGCTAAATTATTGAACTGAACGGCCATGACAACATATACTAAGAAAATTGCGATAGCTAGAATCATCATCATATCCTGGATTAATTCTTGTTGTTCCTCTAGGTCACCGGCTACAGAAACAGAGTAACCAGCTGGCGCGTTAAACTCATCAATTAAAGATTGAACATCACGATTTATTTTCCCTAAATCAGTGTCTTTAATATCCGCTGATACAGTGACATACCGTTCACCATCAATATGAGAAATTTCATTAGGTGTTTCAACACTTTTCAATTCAATAAAAGTAGATAAATTACTCTCTCCATCATTTGTTGGAACCTTTAAATTCAGTAATGCATCCTTATTGGTTGTATCCTCATTCCACTTCACAACAAGTGGAATATTTACTTCGTTGACTGTAACCTCATCGATAGTCATATTTAAAAATGCTTGTTCAATAAACTGTCTCACTTGTAATGGTGTTAGGCCTGCTTCAGTTATTGCATCCTCTTTTAACTCGATTACCTCTTCTACAGAAGTTCGTTCAATTGAATTTTTCACTTCTACAATGCCCTCAATCTTTTCTAACTGATTTGAAAAGTCGTTTGCAATTGTTTGAAGTTCTTCAAAACTTTCCCCTTCAATTTGAATCTGAACAGGATAACCTCCGCCACTAGAAGTTGCACTTTGTATTCCTTCTATTGGATATTCATCTTGGAGGTCTCGTAATGAACTAAGGATTTCTTCATTAACTTCCTTTTGTTCTTTAATAATGTCGTCACCTTTTGTCATGTTAATAATGGAATAAAACATCGAACCATTATCCAGCACATAATTTTGCTCTACATCTTCAATAGTTGATAGTGCCGTATTCATTTGTTTAACTATCTTTTCCTTATCTTCGAGTGAAACACCCGTTTCTAAGTCTACCATCAATTCTGTATAACGATTGAAAACATCTGGCATGATGGTCATTGGTATTTTAGGTACCAGTAAAAATGAACTTGCAAACATAATAAAGAAGATTCCTACCATGATAAAGCTATTTCTTTTCTTCGTTACAACCCAACCAATAAACTTACTATATCCTTTTAGAATACGCCCTTCTTTTTTTTCTTGCTTTTTGACAAGTTTCAAGAAATTCTCAGAAAGGCTTGGGATCAACGTGAATGAAACAATAACAGAACTGATTAAGGTAACTGAAACAACAACCGATAACAAGATCATAAATTGCCCCATCTCACCACCAAGCAACCCGATAGGCAAAAATACAACAATAGTTGTAAGCATAGAGGCAAATACAGCTGAAGCCACTTCATTCGTTCCTTTGACAACAGATTCTAAAGGTTTTAATCCCTGTTCTTTTTTTCTATAAATAGACTCTAATATGACAATGGACGAATCAACCATCATCCCAATTCCTAGGCCTAACCCGATTAGCGTTAGCATATTGAAGCTATAATCCAACACCCACATTGCTAGGAATGTTAATAAAATGGACGTAGGAATTGAGAGTCCCACAATGACTGTTGCTCTAACATTCCGTAAAAATAGTAATAGGATAATAACTGCTATTACTCCACCAATCAAAACGTTATATGAAACTCCATCAATGGAATCCTTAACATAGTCAGCTTGAGCTACCATTTCATTAAGTTCAAAGCCATTTATTAAACCTTCATTTCTAATCTCTTTTACTTCTTTTCTTATTGCATCAGCCATTTCAATTTGTGTGGCATCCGCAACACGACCAATCTGGATAAAGATAAAATCCTTTGTACCATTTTTCCATACAAATGATGAATTTTCTAGTGGTTGTAGAGAAACATCAGCTATCTCTTTAAGATCTATTGAATCAGTTTGACTATTAATTTGAATATTTTCAATATCTTTTACTGAATCTAATTTTGTATTCCAACGAAGCGAAGGTGCATCCTGCTCTTCACTTAATTCACCTAAAGTTGCTTCACTGTTTGCTTGTTGGATAATTGAACTAATTTGTGAGATGTCTAATCCTTTTTCGATTACTTTTTCTCGATCAAATTCTATGACCATTTCATATTCCTGTATTCCTGCCAAGGAAACATCCCTAACCTCTTGAAGTTCCTCTAATCGTGGCTTTAGAACATCCTCAGCAAAAGCTGTCATTTTGTCCATATCACCATTGGAAATATCCATAAAAAACTCGTAAGTAGAACTTGTGCCAATCTGGTCTGTTACTACGTCTTTTACACCTGTTATGTTAGACGTTGTTGTCTGAACGACAGATTCTATCTCCTTTGAAACCTCGTCCCCGCGCCCTGCCTCAATTGTTATTTGAAGACTACTTCTCCCAACTGAACTAGTTGAACTAACCTCGTCAACTCCATCTACCCCTTGTAGACTCTGTTCTAGAGGATTTGTTATAGTTCTTTCTACTTCAATTGCAGACATATCTCCTGCATTGATATCTACATATGCACCATCAAAATCAATTGGTGGCATGAGTTCTTTATCCAATTTTAATAGAGAATAACTACCCACTATTAAAATTAATACTGTGACTAAACTTATTAAAATTTTTCGCTTTACAATAAAATTAAGCAAAGCCTTCCCCCCTGTTCGTTAAATCATTTTCCTAATTTAACCGTGTGCTAATCAGTATGATATTAACACCCAAGAATTGATTATATCTTAAAAATAGGAAAAAATCCCCTACTTTTACAATTTTTTAACAATAAAGTCAATGTGTAAACATTTGCATCATTGTCCGGTGGGACGATCGGATTGTGTCGAAAAAAGTCTAATAGTAGATAAATTCTAATAATCGAAGATATATCTCAAAAATCGTTGATAAAATCCCAGAATCGAAGATATATCTCAAGAATCGTTGATAAAAGGACAAAATCTCAAGCATAAAAAAAGAAGACCAACATATGTGCTGGTCTTCCTCCTAATTCAAACGTTTATTTAAATACTGGATCTTTAAAATTAGCTAGTTTTTCAAGCGAGCTTTTATCAACATCTGCATGTAAACTATTCCCGTGAGAATCCATTGTGACAACAGCTGTAAAGCCTTCTACTTTTAAATGCCACATTGCTTCTGGAATCCCAAATTGCATAAGATCTACACCTTCAACAGATTTAATACAATCCGCATAATATTGAGCTGCTCCACCGATTGCATTTAAATATACTCCACCATGTTCACCTAGAGCTTTTAGCGTTTTTGGCCCCATTCCACCTTTACCGATCACAGCACGAATCCCAAAGCGTTTCATAATATCCCCTTGGTATGGTTCCTCACGAATACTTGTTGTAGGACCTGCTGCTTTAACGTGGTAGTTGCCATCCTCATCTTTAAGCATAACTGGTCCACAGTGATAAATAATTTGGCCGTTAAGATCAACTGGAGAGTCATTTTCAGATAAATACTTATGGATGGCATCACGTCCTGTGTACATCATACCGTTGATGCGCACAACATCTCCAACCTTTAATTCTCTAATTTTCTCTTCTGTAATTGGCGCTTCAAGAACCACTTCTTTTGATTGCTCTGTTTGTTCATCAGTAGATGCAACTTCATTTTGGGAGAAATCAATTTCTTCTCCATCTTGATAAAGCCATTCATTGATCGAACCATTTTCCGGGTTAATGAATACACCTAAACGGCGATATGCCCAACAATTGTAAGCAACAGATACAAAGAAGCTAGCTGGAATACGGTTTATTACACCAACCTTACAACCAAGTAAAGTTGTTTCTCCGCCAAACCCCATCGTACCTATACCTAACTCATTTGCATGTTCCATTACATATTCTTCAAGTAGACGTAACTCTTCGCGCTCATTTACATCATCAACACGTCTAAAAAGTTGCTCCTTAGCGAGCTCGTATCCACTTGTCCGATCTCCGCCAATGCCAACACCGATGAAGCCCGCACTACACCCTTGACCTTGCGCTTGGTAAACTGAATGCATAATACACTTTCGAATACCATCTAAGTCACGTCCAGCTTTACCTAATCCCTCAAGCTCACATGGAAGGCTATACTGGATATTTTTATTTTCACAGCCACCGCCCTTTAAAATAAGTCGAGCATCTATATAATCCTTTTCCCATTGTTCAAATTTAATAACAGGGGTTCCATCCCCAAGGTTATCACCACTATTGTCTCCTGTAATTGAATCAACAGAATTCGGACGAAGCTTTCCATCCTTTGTTGCCTGCTCAATTGCACGTTTAATGTCTTTCTTCATTTCAATTTGGTTTGCACCAACCGGTACCTTAAGTTTAAATGTAGGTAGTCCAGTATCTTGGCAAATTGGAGACACATTGTCATCCGCCATCTTGATATTGTTTGTAATAGTTGCTAATGACATAGCAGAACGTGTTCCCGCACTTTCCTTTAGCTTTGCTGCAGCAATTGCTCTTCTTACGTCTTTTGGTAAGTTGGTCGAAGTTTCTATAATTAATTGGTACATACTTTCATAAAAGTTCTTCATCTCGATTTCCCCCTCATATAAACGCACTGTATTTAAATAGCTAAATGCTAAGCGCTCAGTCACAATCCTATTACTCTTGTCATCTAGTAAACTTTCAGTCATTTCCCACAATTTTCATTATACTCGTAAGGCTATTTATTGAAAAGGATAATAAAACGTTTTCATCACACAAAAAGCGCAAGCGCCTTGCCTCGGGCAATAAGATGATTCAGAATAGAAGGCGTTCTTTGCATTCAATTCTAAATTAGCTTATGACTTCGAGGGGCTAGGCATCTTACTTTTTTGCAAAAAGTAAGACTGCTGGAGCTGGATGTTGCACGCATATCCACTCAATAATTTTATAAATTCCTAAACGACAATAGAAAAGCCGACACCCTTGTGCCAGCTTACTCTTTCCAATCCTTTTTAAATTGATTATGTTTTAATTCTAAATCATCAAGCATCTGGATGAGGCGATCAACATCCTCAACATCTGTCGATTCAGGATCAATTGAATCTAGAACTTCTAAAAACATAGTTAGTCGATTTTTCAAATAGGATAATTGGGAATCCTTATCATGTACAGCGTTACCCATATTTTCGCTCCTTTCAGATAGATGTATCGTAGAGTATATCTAATTCGTTGACAAGTAACAACAAAAAATTCACAGGATGTTTCACAAGGTCGTTCATGTTAAAATGAAAGGTATGCAATTGATTGATGTTTCAATTTTATCCACTCAATGCATATAAATCTTTACCTTTTTATAAAGGAGCATAATAAATGAATGTACTAAAGCCATTAACACCCATTTCAACGTCACATGATCCATGGGAAGCTTATTTAGATGTAGAGCAGTATGGGCAGATGATGTTAACAAATATTGAATTCACAACAACAACACTTTGTAATATGCGTTGTGAACATTGTGCTGTTGGGTATACTTTACAGCACAAAGACCCAAAAGCTCTTCCGTTAGACCTTATTATAAAAAGACTAGAAGAAGTATCGACTTTGCGCTCCCTAAGCATTACAGGAGGAGAGCCAATGCTTTCGTTAAAATCTGTTGAACAATACGTTGTTCCTCTTTTAAAGTATGCCCATGAACGAGGCGTCCGTACACAAATAAATTCAAATTTAACGCTTGATTTAAAGCGCTATGAAAAAATCATTCCTTACTTAGATGTTCTACATATTTCACATAACTGGGGCACAATCGATGAATTTGTTGAGGTTGGGTTTGCTGTTATGGATCGTAAGCCAACATATCAACAAAGGGCAGCATTGTTTGATCGAATGATTGAAAATAGTCGTGAGCTTGTAAAAGCTGGTGTCATTGTATCAGCAGAAACGATGCTAAATAAACGCACACTACCGTATATTGAAAAGATTCACAAACAAGTTGTCGAAGAAATGCATTGTCAGCGTCATGAAATTCATCCAATGTATCCAAGTGATTTTGCTAGCTCATTAGAAACGCTTCCCCTAAAAGAAATGCGTTCTGCAATTCACCATTTACTTGATATTAGAGATGAAAAGACTTGGATGCTATTTGGAACTTTACCTTTCTATGCATGCAATAAAGACGCAGAAGATTTAGCACTTATCCAACGCCTAAAAGACAGCAAAAATGTCACTGTGCGAAATGATCCGGATGGTCGTTCACGTTTAAACGTGAATATTTTTAATGGAGATATTATCGTCACCGATTTTGGTGACACACCCGCTTTAGGTAATATAGTTGAAAACAATTTACAATCTGCCTACTCGAAATGGATGGATTCTAAGCTTGCAAAATCTTTAAATTGCCATTGCCCCTCAGTTCAGTGTCTAGGCCCGAATGTACTTGTAAAGAATAGTTACTACCCCGACGTTGACTTTACGAAACAAAAATCAATGATTTAAGGTGACTCTATGGATGAATTAAGAGCATTTAAAGATTTAAAGATATTTGATTATGTACTTTTTGATATAATCGTTGTTGCCATTTCCTTAGTTGTAAGTGTTTTTCTAATCAACTTTATCATCAGTAAGTTTTTCCAACGCACAAATTTCATTGAAGAGCGTAAAGAAAAAACAATCGAAAGTGTTGTTCGCTCTTTAACGAAATATACTGCCTCCATTAGTTTTATTCTGTATATTGTGTCACAATTTGTTGATAATTTTGGATCCATTTTAGCTGGAGCTGGTGTTGCCGGTATCATCATAGGTTTCGGCGCCCAAAGCTTAATCAAGGACATACTTGCTGGATTGTTCATTATTTATGAAAAACAACTTCATCAAGGTGATTTCATTACGATTAATAATACGTTTAATGGCACAGTTGAAGAAATTGGTCTCCGGTCTTTAAAGATACGTGAATGGAGCGGGAAACTTTTAACGATCAGTAATGGAGAAATTAAACAGATACAAAATTATAATATTGATCGAATGAGAGTGATTGAACGAGTCGTTGTAAGCTATCGGGAGAATCCAGATACAGTTTGGACGGTCCTTGAACTAGCATGTGAAAAGATCAATCAGGAATTTGTATCTTGTTTAAAACGAGATCCCTTTAATGAAATAATTGAACCTTTCCAACTATTTGGTATCACATCACTCAATGCCCAATTGCGCGGCTATGAATACACCCTTATTGGACTTGTTGATGATCAATATTACTGGAGTACAGCAAAGGAAGCTCGCAAAATTGTTGCTAAAGCACTTTTTGAAGCGAAAATAAACCTTGCGGAAGAGAGAGTTCTCGTTAATCAAGTTAATGGAAAAGACAATGGGCCTATCCAATAGTATGTATTGGAAGGCCCATTGTCTTTTTTATAGTTATCTAGGCTGAGCAGAAGTCACGAACCCAAATGAAGCGTGATCTTGCAGTGGAATCCACGCACCGATTCCTTGAGACGTAATATTCTTTACTACAATGCTCTTTTTATTGCCTTTTAATACTAAGTATACTTCGCCATACGTCACTTTTCCCTTTTCGTTTACAGCAGGAGCATATGCATATAAATAACCTATTTTTTTAGGTGGTACATTATACACTTGGTCTTTTTTCGTTCCTGCGCCAACAATGGTTTCAAAAGCTAGGGGTAAGTTTGTTTTTTTCATCGCCTTAAGAAGCATCATTTTCTTTACATGTTCTGCTTCAGGGACCTTTGCTGTTAACCCACCTTTAACAGACTTTTGTGCTTCCTGACGATAATGCATTTGGATTTGTGATTTTCCACCACGGTTATCCTGATAATTGGTATTAATTTTTTGATACTCCCAATTTGTCGCTGTTTCTGATGACTCATAGTTTAATGCCCATTCTCCTAGATAAATGGTAGCGCGATAGCCAAAAGCTAGTGGTGCATCTGATATAGTTGATTCATTTAAAATACGAATCAAATCAGGATTCTCAATCGGAACCTCAGCAGTATCTATAAGTTGCTTAGACAGTTCACTTGGTTGCAAATAAGGTAAATCTTGAGTTGGGTTTGGGTACGTATTTTCCTTCGATATTTCCATAACTGAACTAGGAATTTTAGTTTTTTGAGGTTTTCCTTCTGCTAAAGCTGCACTTGAAAAACTAAATGATAAAAGCAAAACTAAAGAAACGAGCAATCTTTTTTTCATTTGTTTATACTCCCTTCAACATGCTTATCCATATTGTTTTCAAGTGAGCTACTGTTTATCCATAAAAGATCTTGTTTTAAAAATAGGATTTTTTTAAAGCTACTTTTTCAGTAACATTTCATAACGTTTCGCAACAGGTTTATTAAATAATTGAATGATTGGGCCAATTAAAAATGTAATAATGATTGTACCTAACCCAATTGGTCCCTGAAAAATAAATGCTAATAACAGGGCAACAACTTCTCCTATTGTTTTAGCTACCATGAAATTAATATGGAATCTTTCATGTAGGGAAATCATTAATTGATCGATTGGATTTGCTGGGAACTCTGTTTGTAAATACATTGCGACACCGATCGCAATAAATAATATTCCAAACAGTAGAGAAATGGTTCGTTGAATCGTACCATCAAACTCAACCTGTTCAAAAACGACTAGTAACCAAAAATCCACAAAAAAACCGATTAGAAGAATCGTTATTATAGCTAAAAATTTTGGTTTCCCTTTTGTAATCAATGCATTGATAAAAATCAATATAACTCCAACGATAAAGACCCAACTCCCTACCGTTAACCCTATGGCATTGGATAGCCCTACGTTCAAAGCATCCCATGCTCCTGCTCCTAAATTAGCTTTTATCGTTAACGTTACTCCAAGCCCCATAAAAAACAGGCCGATTAAATAAAAGAAGACTCTAATTTTCATTCATTTATTCCTTTCCTAACAAGATGCTTTTGTCGTATGTGGACAACCTTTACTTTAAAACAATTTTAAAAATAAATAAACAGAAGATTTACAAATTAGCCCGGGTGTAGTATTATAAATTCATAAGAAAAGTGCCTAATTTACCTTTAGCACTTTTTGCAAGCGTTACCAATTTCTCTAGTTATCTGTTTCGTCCTACACAAACTTTAAGACTCTGTGTATCCATACACAGAGTCTCTTTTTATGTTTTGCAAGCAAATATAACCCTATTCCTATTCCTGTTAAGGAAGCTAACAAATTCTAAAACACTTCTGGCAATTTTTATATTAACTCAAACGTCTCCTCAATCCCGATACTACCAATAACTGATTGCGCCATTGGACAATTTTTACTTGCTAAAACGATAGATTGTTGGATCTTATCTTCATTTAAATTTTGCCCTTTAATTTTGTAATGAATATGTATTTTTTCAATTCTGTTTGCCTTCGCTTCATTTCTCTCAACCCTTGTAGAGATTGCCATATCCTCGATTTCAATTCTTTTCTTCGTTAAAATTTTTCTTAAAACACCTCCACTACAAACAGCAATGGAAGCAACCATAAGTTGATATGGTCGATAACCATGCTGCTCATCTCCTGCTACATGTAGCTCACCGAACTCAGTTGTTGTTGTAAATCCTTCTTCTTTTTTCATCTTAAATTCCATTACGCACACACCTCAGCTTTTTTTAGGTTATTGTATCTGAAAACTGCTTCACATTAAAGTAAATTGAATTGTTATCCTCTTGTTTAATTTCCTATTTCAGGATAAAGTATTACTGCATTTGCCTATTTTAGTTCATATAGAAATTGAGGGTTGCTAATTTGAATACTCAACGAATGAGATTTTGGATTCTGATATCGATTGTCGGTATATCAGGCTTTAGTCAAGGAATGCTTCTACCACTTATCGCTGTTATTTTCGAAAACACAGGATTATCTTCTGATCTTAATGGCTTAAATGCCACCGCCTTGTATATCGGAATTCTACTAGTATCTCCTTTTATGGAATATCCATTAAAACGATTCGGATACAAACCCATTATTATATTAGGCGGATTAATCGTTGCCTTTTCTCTTGCTTTGTTTCCTTTATGGAAATCGTTTTGGTTTTGGTTCTTTCTACGATTACTGATTGGAATCGGTGATCACGCTTTACATTTTGGTACACAAACGTGGATTACATCGTTTTCTTCCGAAGAAAAACGAGGTCGTAATATCTCTCTTTACGGACTATTCTTCGGGGTTGGGTTTGCAGTCGGTCCACTTCTTGCACCATTGGTTTCGATTAACGAGGCTCTTCCATTTATTATTTCATCGGCGCTTTGCTTTATAGGTTGGGTGCTAATCTTTTTATTAAAAAATGATTATCCTGAACAAGCAATAGAAGTTAATTCCATGAAGGAAACGATGAAAAGATTTCAAAATGCTTGGAGATATGCATGGGTAGCTTTTTTACCACCTTTAGGGTATGGATTTTTAGAATCCTCCCTTAATGGGAGCTTTCCTGTATACGGATTACGTATTGGCTTAGAGGTATCAAATATATCTGTCCTTTTGTTTTCTTTTGCTATTGGTGCGATTATATTTCAACTTCCGCTCGGTATCCTTAGTGACAAACTTGGAAGGCGAACAGTCTTAATATCTATCTTATTGATTGGTTTTTTGAGTTTTACGACTGCCAGCTTTCTAGAGAACTTTCTACCTGCCCTTACTATCTGTCTTTTTATATCAGGCATGGTTGTCGGCTCAACATTCTCTCTGGGTATCAGTTATATGACAGATCTTATGCCAAAAAATTTACTTCCTACCGGGAATTTGTTATGCGGAATTGCATTTAGTATCGGAAGCTTAGCCGGCCCTTATCTTGGCGGACTTTTCATTGAGTACACAAAAAATATTAGCTATTTTATGATTATTAGCACGATGCTGCTTTTCATCTTTATAGCGGTGACATTTTTTAAACCACCCTATCATCTTGCTAAAACATCCACTCAAAATTTATCAGGCTGACATGACATTATTGCATGTCAGTTTTTTTATAAGGGCTTTTTAAAAAGGTTCATTTGAAACCGAAACTGTTTAGGTTAATTGAAACGTAACAGGCAAGAGTGTTAGATCATGCTTGAATTTATTAAAAGAATAAAGGGAATTGATAAATATACTTTCCTTTATATGACAGATGCTGATATAGAGCATATCTATATCAGCATGACAATTACTATATCGAACATGCTGCATAAGTACACAAAAAAGCTGACTAAGATTGGGTACCTTAGTCAGCTTTTTGTTTAGTGATAGCCGTTTTGTCCGTTAGCGCTACCACTTGTTTTATGTTTTGGACTTTGTTTTGAATTTTGTTTGTTATGGCTGCCGCCTTTTTTCGTATGTTTTGTCATCGTTATCATCCCCACCTTTTTATAGTAAAGAAGACTCTTTGTCTTCCATCTTACTATTCCACAGATCGTTTGAAGCTATGAACAAAAACAGTTGGTAACAATTAAGCTACATGTTTCCTTTTATATAACAGTGCATTCAATTCTCCGCCTAAAATAATAATCATACCGGATAAATAAAGCCATATCATTAAGACAATAATTCCACCAATACTCCCGTATGTTGCACTGTAGTTTGCAAAATTGCCTACATAATAGGAAAATGCTAAGGATACACCCATCCAGCCTAGTGTTGCAGCGAACGCACCAGGTAGGCCATCTTTAATATGTAATCGTTTATTCGGTGCAACAAAATAAAGGGCAGTAAACACAATGAATAAGATGATTCCACTGACAAGCCATCTTAGTGTATTCCAGATCGTTAGAAACTCCGCAGAAAATCCAAAATTAGAAAAAACAAAAATACCAATTTCCTTCCCAAACACTGGCAGTAATAATGCCACAATTATGACAAACACCATTGCAATTGTAAGGATAATCGCCATTCCTCTAGCGACAATAAACGAACGACTTTCATTGACATCGTACGCTTTATTAAAGGCCCGTACAATCGCATTTATTCCATTTGAAGCTGACCATAATGTTGCGATAATACCAAATGAAAGCAATTTTCCATTTCTCTCATTTAAAATTTGATCCAAAGTATTATTGATTAACGTCATAGATTCCCCAGGAGCAAACTCATCAATGGTGTTTAGGACTTCCTGCTGAGAAATCGGGAGGTACCCAATAAGTGTAATTAAGAAAATCAGAAATGGAAATAGTGATAATAGAAAGAAATAAGATAATTGTGCAGATAATCCCGGCACTTCGTCACTTGTAAACCTTGTAACTATTTCTTTTATAAATGAACCCTCTTTAAACAAATCATTCACCTCACGATTCTTCTCGTTTTGGAATGAACCTCTCCTTTGTTTCTTGTAATAAACTTACGACTTGTGGAGTTGTTTCTTTTAACTCCTTAACCTTCTCGTTTATGAACGCAATATCTTCGGACACCTCATGAATTGTGTCTTTGACAGTATCTATTTTTTCTCTAACTTCAGTTGTTAATGCAGTTGGGTCTTCAACAAATCCTTTAAGTTTAGACGAAATACTCTTACTCGTTTCGATTACATCATCCCTTGTTTGTTTGTCCAATAATGATACAACTGCCCCAACAAGAGCTCCGACAAACATCCCTCTTACTAATTTATTTCCGCTTGTCATGAAACATGCCCCCCTATTTAAGCTTATGTACTTGTTTAATTTCTTTTAACAAATTCACACAACTTTTACTAACCATTTCATAAACCTCATCAAAATTTCCAGTATAATAAGGATCTGGTACATCAGCGATTGGTGAATCATCAAGATAATCAAGGAGCCTCTGAATGTTTCCTGTTTGTTTATAACCTGCTAAACGTCTAATATTCCCAACATTTTCTGAATCCATCCCGATCAAATAGTCATATTCGAAAAGGTCTTCCTCTGTTAACTGTCTAGCTTTTTGACCTTTATAAGATATGCTGTAACGATCTAAAATGCGACGAGTTCCTTCATGAGGCGGCTTTCCAATATGCCAATTCCCTGTACCTGCAGAATCAATCGTAATTACACCTTCTAATCCTTCTTTCATCACTATATCTCTCATCACTGCTTCAGCCATTGGGGATCTGCAAATGTTTCCTAAGCAAATAAATAATACTTTTACCATAATGTCCTCCTACACGTTATCCATAATTTCTTGTTTACAAACTAAATTATAATATGTTTTTCAAATCATTTCCTTACTTGGACAGTATAAGAAAGCATATTGGACAACATTTGCAAGTTTTTGAATGCTCGATATCGTTTCATGTTACAATAAACAATAATGATTATAGTGTGAAAGGGATGAAGGGTATGAACCTTACTGAAAAATCCGTTGAAAATGTTGAGTATATGATCGAACAGATAAAAGAAAAGCTTAGAGTCCTAAATTTAGGAGCGATTAAACCTTCTCACTTTGACGAAGAAATGTATGAAGAGCTAAAAGATATTTATGAGCATGTAATGAAGCGAAATTCCTTCAGCCCAAATGAAATGCAAGCTATCGCTGAAGAACTCGGAAATCTTCGCAAAAGTCAATAATTGATTCTTACCTCACCTTTGTTTACATATGAATGTAGCAAGGGGGAGGATTTTTTATGTTAACTTGGTGGTTAGGAACACTTAGTTTATTCGGATTCCTCATCGTCTCAATTTTACTCGTTCTTTATGCTTTAAAAAGTGCTGTTAATTCAGAAGACTCTAGTCGTGTTGACCCATTACCATTTGAAGATGAAGCGAAAAATAAACGTGATTAGCTACCTCAAAAGGGACGGTCCAAGGAACATTGACCGTCCCTTTGATTTAAACAAACGTTTAATTAAGTAATAGTTTCAATGCTTCTTTCGTAAAAGCAGGTAAATCTTCAGGTTGGCGACTTGTAACCAACTGATTTTTACATACAACAACCTCCTGATCGTGAACGTTCGCTCCCGCATTTTTCAAGTCAATTTGAATGGATTTATAGCCCGTAACATCACGTCCGTCCAAGGCTTCAGCTGAAATTAGCAGCTGAGGGCCATGACAAATCGCAAAAACAGGTTTTTCCTCCTTCATAAAATTTTTCACAAAATCAACATATCGTTCATCAGCTCTTAAAATATCAGGTGAAAACCCACCTGGTATAAATAAAGCATCAAAATCATTTGCTTTTACACCATCAATTGAAGCATCAATTTCAACTCTAGCTTCACCTTGTTTTCCTTCTACTGTCTTTCCCTTTTCACCCTCAATTGTTGTTAATGTATGTCCAGCTTCTTCAAATGCCTTAGCCGGATCTGTGTATTCAGTATCCTCAAATGAATCTGTTAACACGACAGCAATTTTTTTTGACATCTGTTCATCCCTCCTTAATTTTTGTATACCTCATAAATACCCGGACATACCTTGATTAAACTTCTTGTTTTAAGTACTCGAACCCATATTCAAAAAATCCGTTTCCAAAAAAAGTAGTTCTCTATTTCTATATTGTTAATATATTTATTTTTGAAAGCGTTTTCTTTAACAAAAAAAAGGGGGAACTAGTAAATGAGGTTGACGAAAGTTTTAGGTTTAATTTTCGGATTAATCATGATTTTTGCACTACTTGGTGCCTGTAACAATGAAGTAAAGCCACCTGCAACAAACGAAACAACCACCGACCCAGGGACAGAAGAAGGTTCTGACACAGAGGGTAATACATCTTCTTCTACACCAAGAAACGAAACATTATATGTAAATGGACTCCAATGGGGACCACCTTCGACATTTAGTCCATTAGGCGGTAATCCAGCCTTTCCTGTTAACTACGCAAACTCTAGATCTTTAATTTATGAGAACCTTTTTATGATCAATATGCTTGATGGTGCTTTAGAGCCTTTACTTGGTACAAGTTATGAATGGAAAGATGATACAACACTTCACATTGAGCTGAATGCTGATGCAAAGTGGAACGACGGAGAAGCTTTCACATCTGAGGATGTTGTGTATTCATATGAGCTAGGTAGTAAATACGCTATTGCCTGGAGTAACTTCTGGGAAGCAATTGATAGTGTTGAAGCAGATGGTGAACACGCAATCACTATTCGCTTAAAACAAGACAACCCAAATCGACTTACTGTACTAGATAGTCTTCAACTAGTTCCAATGATGCCAAAGCATGTTTGGGAAGAGATTGAAAAAACACATAATAATGATATTTCAGCCATCCGTGAAGAAGTAAACCCTGAGCCAGTTGGAACAGGTCCATATAAAATGCACACATATGATAACCAAAAAATCACCTTAATCAGGGATGAAAATTATTGGGGTCAATCATTGTTCGGGGGATTGCCGGCCCCTAAATATATAAGCCATGTTATTTATAAAGATAATGCAGCTGGTTCCCTTGCTTTTAGTAAAGGTGAAGTCGATGTATCTCAACAGTTTATTCCTCAAGTTTGGAAGATGTGGGAAGACGGAGCTCCAATAAAAACATACGTAGAGGATAAACCATACTACTTACCTGGATCAATGCCATCTATATTCTTTAATATGAAAAAAGAAGGCTTAGACAATCCTGATATTAGAAGAGCAATCGCAATGGCAATTGACTACGATAAGATTTCTGAATTAGCGATGAGTGGATATTCAGGAGAAATGAAACCATCGATTACTTTAGATACTCCATCTGAAACGAAATATGTTGATCAAGATGCTATTAAATCGCTGCAGTGGACGACAGATATTGATGCTGCTAATGAGTTGCTCGATAGTATTGGGGCTAAAAAAGGGGCTGACGGCATTCGTGTCCTAAATGGCGAAAGACTTGGACCTTGGGAAATTCAATGTCCTTACGGTTGGTCTGATTGGAATGCTGCGCTAGAAATTGTTGCACAAAATGCGAAAGCTATCGGAATTGAGATTAGAACAAGCTTCCCTGAAGCACCTGTGTGGACCAATAACCTACAAACAGGAAAATTTGATATTATCATGAACACTCCTGCCGGTGGGGTTAGCCCGAGTCAACCTTGGAACAGAGCAAGAACAATCATGTATTCAGAAGGTGTAGCACCAATTGGTGAGATGGCTTTCTGGAACTGGGGAAGATATGAAAATGAAAAAGCTGATGAATTAATTAAACAAATCCCTACTATTACAGATGAAAATAAATTAAAAGAAATGTACACAGAGCTTACAAAAATTTATTTAGAAGATATTCCATCAATCCCACTTATGTATAGACCTTGGGTATTCCATACAGTGAATGAATCCGTTTGGGAAGGTTTTGCAACTGAAGGCGATGGAAGCAATATCCCACCACAAATTTCAATCGATGGTGCCGGAGTTAAAGAGCTGTATCAAATCAAAAATAAATAGATTTTCATCTTACTAGAGAGGATGATCGTTGGGGTAATAAAATATGTTATCCCAACTCCCTCTTTTATAACTAAACGTTTAAAAAACGGGGGTGCAGAAGCTTCATGAATGCCTATCGGAAATTTTTCTTTAAAAAGTCGCTCTGGTATTTAGTGACACTACTTGTTGCGGTTGCGCTAAACTTTATTCTACCAAGACTAATCGATGGCAACCCAGTAAGTGTGATTGCTAGCCAAATGACACAAGGGATGACTGACAGTGATTCCATAAAAAAAGTGTATGATACGTTTGCAGAAGAGTTTGGGATCGATAAACCTTTATGGCAGCAATTTTTGATTTATTTGGGTAATTTGCTGAAGGGTGATTTAGGAACATCTTTTGGACTTTACCCAACACCTGTTACAGCAATTCTCGCATCAGCTGTACCCTGGACTTTAGCACTCCAGCTGCCAGCAATTCTTGTTGGATGGATTATCGGAAATGCCCTTGGAGCTATTGCCGCTTATAAAAAAGGTGTATTCGATAAAGTGCTTTTCCCTACTTTTTTGTTTATTAACTCGATTCCATTTTTTATCTTGGCAATCATTATGCTCTATATTTTTGGATTAACTCTTAATTGGTTTCCTACCTCCGGTGGATACAATTATCAGATGACACCTAACCTAAGCTTTGAATTTATCGGATCTGTCATCAGTCATCACTTTCTTCCATTCCTGTCCATTGTTTTAGTCACAATTGGTGGTCAAGCTATCGGGATGAGAGAGATGTCTATTTATGAATTAAACACAGATTACGTGTTATACAGCAAATTATTAGGGATTAAAGATTCCACTATAGCTAGATATGTTTTTAAAAATGCTATGCTACCACAGATTACGGGTCTAGCCTTATCAATTGGTACGATGATTGGAGGATCATTAATCACTGAAATTGTCTTTAGTTACCCAGGAATTGGCACATGGTTATTTACTGCGATTCGTCAACTTGATTACCCGCTTATTTCAGGAGCTACTCTTCTTATTGCTATTTCTGTTTTGTTAGCTAATTTTACGATTGAGATCATCTACGGATTAGTTGACCCAAGAATCAAAGCAACACAAATGGAGGAAGAATAATATGAACAGTTCTATACAAATATTAATTCGCTCCCCTAAATTTCTAATCGGTGCAATTACCTTTTTATTGATGCTTGCCTTTGTAACGATTTACCCATTAATCAATACGAATGATCCTACCGAAATGGTCGCACTAGCCTTTCAGCCTCCAAGCGCCGAATTACTATTAGGATCAGACAACTTTGGAAGGGATTTGTTTTTGGAACTCGTCTATGGAATTAAAACGTCTATCTTTGTTGGGTTAGTTGCCGGATTAAGCGCAACTATTATCGGATTGATTATTGGATTATCAGCCGGTTACATCGGTGGAATTGTCGATGATTTCCTTACTGCTGTTACAAATATTTTCATTGTTATTCCATCCTTTATCGTCCTAATTTTAATTTCTGTGAGTATTGACTCAAGGAGTACCTTAATTACAGCGATTGTCATAGGGATTACAAGCTGGCCATGGACAGCTCGTGCGGTAAGAGCGCAAACCTCTTCCCTCCGGAACAGAGACCATGTAAATATTGCAAAGATATCCGGACATAGCACACCTAGAATTATCACATTTGAGATACTCCCATATATTATGTCCTATGTTGTCATGGCTTTTGTGTTGCAAACAGCTTCAGGCATTCTATCCGAAGCCTCGATCTCCATGCTTGGTTTAGGGCCATACAATACGATATCCCTTGGGATTATTATGAACTGGGCATTAACATTTGAAGCTCCTGTTTCTGGTGCATGGTGGGCTTTTATACCAGCAGCGATTTCAATTGCTATTATTACGTTTTCGCTCTATCTAATGAATACTGGCATGGATGAAATATTTAACCCTAAGATAAGGAGTTAATAAACATGAGTAAAAATATTTTGGATGTAAAGGATCTCAAAACATACTATAAAACAAGATTAAAAGAGAAAGTCTATGCAGTAGACGGTGTTGATTTTCATCTTGAAGATGGAAAAACAATTGGAATTGCCGGGGAATCAGGATGTGGGAAATCAACGCTAGCCCTTAGCTTAATGGGATTCTATTTTCCCCCTCTTCATTTTGGTAGTGGATCAATTTCGATTAATGATGTAGACATTATGAAACTGGAAAAAGAAAAGCTTAGAAAACAAGTACTTGGGAGAGAAATTGCTTATATCCCTCAAGCGGCAATGAATGCTCTGAATCCAACAATTAAAGTCATTCAATTCATTGAGGATATTATGAAAGAACATCGACCTGAGCTGACTAAGAAGCAAGTTTATGAAATGGCTGCTAAACGATTTGAGACATTAAATCTTTCTCCCAAAGTTCTAACTTCCTATCCTAACGAGCTCTCAGGTGGTATGAAACAGAGAACAGTTATTGCAATTTCAACAATTTTAAATCCGAAGGTTCTGATTGCGGATGAGCCAACATCAGCCCTTGATGTGACATCACAAAAAGTTGTCATCAAACTTTTAAAAGATTTACTAGATAAAAAGTTTATCAGGTCATTAGTTTTCATCACCCATGAGCTGCCATTACTTTACCATGTTACCGATGAAATTATGGTCATGTATGCAGGTGAAATAGTAGAAAGAGGAAAAGCAGACGAAGTAATCTTCAATCCCGTTCATCCTTATACGAAAAAGCTAATGGGTTCCATTATTGTTCCAGAATCCGGAATGAAAGACCATAAGTTAGCAGCTATTCCAGGTGCCCCACCTAATTTAAAAAAGAAGATAGAAGGGTGTCGATTTGCTGACAGATGTTCATACACAACAGATGAATGTAAGGTTGGTAAAATAGCAACCCAACATGTAGATAACCGTTTGTACCGATGTCGTATTGACAGTGAAACACTAAAGGAGTGGTACGCAAATGAAGCGTGAGCAGGAGATCTTAATCAGCGGTAAAAATATTACCAAGGTCTTTGGTTATGGTAAAAACAAAAACACTGCCGTTGATAACGTGAACTTCACCTTCCACCGTGGTGAAATCATTTCCATTGTTGGTGAAAGTGGGAGCGGCAAAACTACTCTAGCAAAAATTGTGATGGGGCTGTTAAAAGAAACAAGTGGTGAGGTTGAATATAAAGGTAAGCCTCGTAAACTAAAAAGCCATCGTGACAGGAAATCCTATTGGCAAGACATCCAAGCAATTTTCCAGGATCCGTTCTCATCCTTTAACTTGTTTCACAAGGTAGAAAAGTTATTAAATGACTGTATTGAGCTTCAAGGTCTAAAGCTTTCAAAAGAAGAGCGGTTTACGAAAATGAAAGAAGCTTGTACATTCGTGAATCTTAAGTTTGAAGAATTATATAATAAGTATCCTTTTGAACTATCAGGTGGACAAATGCAGCGGTTGATGATTGCGAGAATTTTCCTCCTTCATCCAAAAGTTCTCCTTGCAGATGAGCCAACTTCAATGGTTGATGCATGCTCTCGTTCCACGATTTTAGATATGCTGTTAAAGCTAAGAGATGAAAATGATATGACGATTATTTTTATAACTCATGACGTAGGCCTTGCCTATTATGTAAGTGACACCCTCTACATCATGGAAAAAGGAAGAATTGTTGAGCAAGGCAGCGCAGATCGTGTACTAATAAACCCACAGCACCCCTATACTCAACAACTTATCTCTGATGTACCAAAACTTCATGAGGAATGGAATTTGGGCTAGGTAACTTTCTAAAGCCAACTTATTTAACATAGGTTGGCTTTATCACTACAAACCGCTTCAATTTCTTTTATAAAATCAATAACCTTCCTCTCATATCCTTTTGGGTCTGCATTAAATGCCTCAGCATGACCTGCTCGAGGAACTAAGTATAACTTTTTATTACCTTTTTTACGTTTAAACATATCTAACGTCATTTGCAAAGGAATAAACCGATCTTCTTTACCGTGTATAAATAAAATCGGCGTTTTCGTTTTTTCCAATCCCTTAATTGGAGAAATTTCAGGAAAACTCCACCCATGACGAAGCTTAATTAGAAAGCTGACCAAATTAATTAGAGGATATAACCTAAGCTTAAAATCAAGCTTTAGCCTTAAACGCAATAAGGTAGAAAAATCACTAAATGCACAGTCCGCAATACAAAACTTCACTCGACTGTCTCGCTTACTAGCCTCTAAAGCAGACGCTGCGCCTAAAGATTCTCCCAAAATTCCAATAAACAGCTTCTCCCCCATTCGAGATGAAAAGTAATCGATCCATGCTTTAAGATCATCTTTTTCAAAATAACCAAATGACGTATAGCTTCCGCCACTTAACCCATGAAATCTATGATCACATAATAAAACATTAAACCCTCTTTTTTTAAACATCTCTACATATTTAAAGCTCCCAAATAAAGACCACTTAATACCATGAGCAACGATCATTACTTTGCTGCTATTTTTCACTGGAAAAAGCAAACCATGCAGCTTGTATCCGAAATAAGATGGGATAAAAAGCTCCTCTTTTTCCATCATCTGAAACACATGATCATCTATTTCACCTTTTTGAATGCCAAGCTTATACGTTTTTTCATAAGGTACCCTTTTTGGCGAAAGAAGCAGTCGGCTTACTAAGTAAAGACCCATTGAACAAACCAACAAAGAAGCAAATACAAGCCAAATAATCCAATGCCACATCAACTTCTCTTCCCTTCTAGGCTTTATCATACTATCAAAAAGTATAATTTTACGGATGATAGTAAAAGTAAGGATTTCGCATTTATACTGATGCGAAAAGCAAAGTTTTTCTAACATTTTATGAAAAAGCCTAGAAAGTGTGAAAAATGGAGTAACTCTTCAACCAATCCGTAGTCAGTCATACAAAAAATAAAGCCCTGGCCACGCATTAAGTGACGACAGGGCTTTTACCTAAATTGTCCATTGATCATGAACGATTGCCACAAGCTTCCAATCACCTGTAGAATCTTTTTCAAGCACGAGGTTTAGTGCTTTCCAGTCCATTTTGTCATATTCCTCTGTTCCTTCAACAAAGTACTCAACTATATGTGCGGTTGGAAAAATTTCTTTTACATTATTTATTAAATTACCTCTGGCTTTCGTTGGGTCTAGCACAACTTCATCCGCTTCATAGTAATCCGCATCATAAATGAACTCAGAATAATACTGACTAGGTGTAAGTTCAATTGGCTCTCCACTACCATCGCTTGTACCCCAAGTACGCTTTTCTTGAGATTGAAAAAATTCCACTAACTCTTCTTTCTTAAGTGTTACGGCATCTTTTTCAATATGAGCGTATGGAGAAAACAAAACACCTTTCTCTTTATGAACATGGTTTGTAAGCTCCTTTGCGTCTTTGGCTTTTACAAGTGAAATCACTTCATCAGCCCTTTCAAGCACCGTTTCTTCTTCAGTTTTTTGAGGCTCAGTTTCATTTTGTTCTTCCTCTTGCGGATCTGTTTCTTGTGACCCTTCTTCTGTTTGATCATTTTCTTTTACTTGCTGTTCAGGTTGTTCCTCGGTCATTTCTTGGCAGCCTGACATAAAAATGAGGCAGAAAAGAATACTAGCAGAAACAAATTTCTTCACTATAGCCCCTCCTTATCTTCATTTATATTGTCCATTTTGTACGTTTCACCTAAAAAATATTACCTCTTTTTAAAAAATGGATGTTTTCGTTTACTTGCTTTTTTATTATTATCAGGTGGTTGATATGCGCACCGGGATGCTCGCTTTCCGTAGGGCAGGCGGTGAGCCTTGTAGTGCGCCAATCGCTGTGGGGTCTCATCTGTCCCAATGTTCCCAAAGGAGTCTCGCATATCCCTTCCAATCAACCTAATTAGTTTTTTTCAAAGAAGTAAAGAGCTATAAAAATATACCACCATTATTCTCTTCTAAAATGATCTAACACCTTCTGTTTGTAAAAGGAAGAAGCAGGAGAGCGAAAAGCCTCTCTCTTTTTCATTAGGCTTTCAATTCGTACTTGTTTTTCGCGTTTCTTCTGTTTTAAATTCTCAACCTCTTTTAAATCATCACAGGCAAAAAGCAGATCCTCTATTGAGCTTATATCTTTTTTTAATTGTTCGACATCATCGAGCATATTTGAATTCTTTAACACCTTATATGCCACACGCAGTTCTTTAGGAATGTGAGACATATCATCTAATTTTAATGGTTTCCCTTGACCTGGTAGGTTATCAAATTCTCCTTCTTGAATCGCCTTTTTTATTCGATCCTCTGCTATGATTGAAAAAAGATCCACATGCTTCACTCCCTCTTTGATATCGATTAACATTTGCTTAATTTCCTATTATTAATAAGTAAGACGCTTAAATTCCATTGTACTTCATAAACCGAAAGAGTATGATGAGTACGGTAGATTTTATGAATTGAGGTTTTAAAGAGATGAAAATAAAAAACTGGGATACAAACCTTAAAATACGTTTGTTTGGTGAAGCATTAATGAACATTACTTATTGGATGTTTTTTCCCTTTTTAACGATTTATTTTGCCGGTGAGTTTGGCAAAGTACAAGCTGGCTTATTTCTTATTATATCGCAAGTGTTCTCTGTTCTCGCAAACTTAATGGGGGGATATTTCGCCGATCGCTTTGGAAGAAAAACGATGATGGTTCTTGCATCATTTGGTCAAGGGATAGCATTCATCCTCTTTGCCTTCTCAGATTCTCCTTGGGCAGAGTTACCTCTTTTAGGGTTTATATGTTTTACATGTGCAGGTATTTTTGGTGCCTTCTATTGGCCAGCTTCACAGGCGATGGTCGCTGATGTTGTGGAAGAAAAAAATAGAAGCAGTGTTTTTGCTGTTTTCTATACATCCATTAATATAGCTGTTGTCATTGGACCGATTTTAGGAGCAATTTTCTATATTAAACATCCATTTGTGGTGTTAGCAACAGCTGGAATTATCTGTATCGCCCTCTCTCTTTTGTTAGCAAAACAAACACGAGAAACTGCACCAGCCTATCAAACAACCTCAAGTGAGCAAGATGGTAAATGGTACAGCCCAATCATGAAACAAGTTTCCGATTATCAAATTATCTTTCGCGACAAAACGTTTTCACTCTATATATTATCCGGAGTCCTAGTTGCACTTACCTTTATGCAATTGGACCTGATCATTCCTGTTTATATCACAGACAAAATTCAACAACAACAAGAGCTACTTCAAATCGGCAATTGGTCTTTAAGTCTTAATGGAGAGCAAGTTTTCGGAATTGTTCTATCTGAAAACGGATTGCTTGTTGCGTTATTCACAATTATCATCACTAAGTGGATGGGTAAATACAAAGAAAGAAATGTATTTATTCTCTCTTCTGCTGTGTATGGAATTTCCATGTTTGTCTTTGGATTTACCGAATCAATATGGTTATATATTTTAGCAATGGCGATCTTCACCTTAGCAGAACTCATGACTGCAGGAATGCAACAAACTTTTGTTTCAAAGCTTGCTCCAGAGCATATGCGCGGACAATACTTCGCTGCAGCAAGTCTTCGTTATACAATTGGTCGAACAATTGCACCAATAGCCGTTCCGATGTCCCTATGGTTTGGCTATCAGGTTACATTTATCATACTCGGTACACTCGCATTTTTTAGTGGCTTTTTATATTATTTGATGTTTCAAACAGCAGTACCATTAAAACAAGTAGAGGCTAGCTAGTAAGCGATAATTGGAAGCGTAAATTTCCATTCCTACTCTCCCCTATAAAGCTATTTAAAAGCGTTCATTAAAAATAAACCCTTTTCACCTTTTTATGGATGTTACTTTGGCACCACAAAGATAAACTAGCTTCTATTCCTATGAATTAGAGGCTAGTTTATTTTTTTGTCCCGATTAAATAGGATAAATTAAGTTTCCTTCTTGATAAAGTCTTAACTTCAAAATAAAAAAACCTAAAGTAACCACATTGAGTTACTTTAGGCATTTCATTATTAATTTTGCTCGATTTCTTCAATAAGAAGTGATAATTCTTCCCATCGTTCCATTGTTTCCTCTAGTTTGGCTTCGACTTGTTCTTGTTCTTTATAAAGCTCTGTTACTTTTCCTAAGTCACTACCAGCAGCAGCAATTTCCTGTTCAAGCTGCACTTTTCGTTCTTCTAAATCCGCAATTTTATCTTCAATTTGTTCCCATTCCTGCTGTTCCTTATAGGAAAGTCGCTTTTTCTTATCTTTTTTATAAATTACCTTCTCTGATGAATGATTCTCTTTCTCCTTCATCGTTTCAGAAATTTTCTTCTCTTCCATATATTCGGAATAGCTTCCTTGGAACCGAGAAATTTGTCCATCCTTTTCAAATGCAATCAAATGATCGACAACACGATCCAAAAAGTACCGGTCATGTGAAACAGTTAGGACAACTCCTGGAAACTGATCTAAATAATCCTCGAGAACACTTAATGTTTGTGTATCCAAGTCATTTGTTGGCTCATCAAGAAAGAGAACATTTGGCTCTTCCATTAGAACTTTTAATAGGTAAAGCCTTCGTCTCTCGCCACCAGATAGTTTACGAATATAGGTCCACTGTGCAGATCTTGAGAATAAAAAACGTTCTAGCATTTGTTCCGCTGTAATGACCTGTTGATCAACCGTATAAACAACTTCAGCTGTTTCTTTAATATACTCTACGACACGAAGGTTTTCGTTCATTTCCTCCTGTTCCTGTGTATAAAAGCCAATCTTAACCGTTGTCCCTACATCAACAGTACCCTCATCTGGTTTTATTCGACCTGCCATAATGTTCAAAAGAGTAGACTTCCCTGTTCCATTAGGTCCAATAATACCAAGTCTCTCTCCCGGGTTTATAAGATAGCTGAAATCTTTAATAAGTTGCTTCCCATCATACCCTTTAGAAATATGCTCTAACTCTAATACCTTTTTCCCTAAGCGAGTAGAGCCAATTGCAAAATCTACATCCTGTTTAGCTGCAGGTCCTTTTTGTTCCTGAAGGTCTTCGACTCTCCCAATTCTCGCCTTTTGCTTTGTCGTTCTAGCTTTTGCCCCTCTTCTTAGCCAAGCTAGTTCACGTCTTAAAAGGTTTTGTCTTTTTTCTTCCGCTTGTTCAGCATTCATTTCTCTCTCAGCTTTCTTTTCTAGAAACACTTCATAATTTCCTGAGTACGTATAAAGCTGTCCCTGATCTAACTCAAAGATTTGATTTGTTACTCGATTTAAGAAGTAGCGATCATGGGTTATGAGCACAATTGAGCCCTTATACTGTGCTAGAAATCCTTCCAGCCATTCAATTGTCTCATTATCAAGATGGTTAGTCGGCTCATCTAATATCAGAATATCAGCTGGCTGGATGAGCGCTTTTGCAATGGCAATACGCTTTTTCTGTCCACCAGATAAATAAGTTACTGGTTTTTGAAAATCGGTAATCCCTAATTTTGTAAGGACTGTTTTTGCTACGGTATTAGCCTCCCATGCTTCATGCTGATCCATCTTTTGTTGAATTGTCATCAAATACTTTAATTTTGCTTCATTTTCGGGATCTTTCTCCAATTCATTTAAAGCAAGCTCATACTCTCTCATAACCTGCATAATTGGGGCATCTCCGAAATAGATTTGCTCAAGTATTGACAAGCCTTCTTTAAGCTCAGGCTGCTGTGGTAAATACTCAATGCGAATAGCATTAGAGTGAGTGATCTCGCCAGAGTCAGCTGACTCAATTCCAGCAATGACCTTTAATAACGTAGATTTCCCAGTACCATTTACACCAATTAAACCAATCCGTTGTTTTGCTGCAATCGCAAACGAAATATGATCAAACAAAACCTTTTCACCATATGTTTTATATAAATTCTCTACCTGTAATATGCTCATGTTATCCAATCCTTCAACAGTTTTATCTTTGTATAGCATAACAGGTAGAAGGTATTTAGAAAAGCGCAAGCGCCTTGATCCTACTAAGTAGTAACAAGTCTGCGAAAAATGCCTAGAAAAAAATAAATAGGAAATTTTTTCATTTTATGATTGCTTTCTCTTTCTCCAACATATACTATATTAAGTGTATTAACATTATTAATACAGTTGATACAAAGGGGGTAACAAATGTTTCAACTAGATGTAAGAAGCAGAAAGCCAATATACGAACAGTTAGTCGATAAAATAAAGGAACTCATTATCAATCGTATTTTAAAGCCTGATGAACAATTACCATCTGTAAGAGTACTATCGAGCCAGTTAACAGTTAACCCAAACACAATACAAAGAGCCTATCGAGAGCTTGAGAATCAAGGGTACTTATATTCAATAAAAGGAAAAGGCAATTTTGTTGCTTCTATTGAAGAAATGCCTAATGACCAAAAGCTGCGGGATCTAAAAAAAGATATCCAAAAGCTAATTGCAGAAGCCATTTATTTAGGCTTAACAAAAGAGGATTTGTATGTATTGTTTCATGAGGCACATCAACAAACAAAGGGAGTAAAGAGTGATGATTAACGTACAATCAGTAAGCAAAAATTACAATAAACACTTAGCTGTCAATGATCTAACACTCCAAGTGAAAAAAGGCTCTATTTATGGTTTACTCGGATCAAATGGTGCGGGAAAGACCTCACTGTTAAAGATGATTGCAGGAATTAATAGACCTGATAAAGGCACGATTGAAATAATCGATCTTCCAGCATATGAAAATGTAACAGTCAAAGAAAAAGTGGTCTTTATCCCTGATGTTCTTTATTTCTTTCCTCAAGCGACTGTTGCTCAAATGGCATCTCAATACAAAGAATATTACCCTAATTGGAACAAAGATCGTTTTGATCAACTGAAATCTGCCTTTAACATTGACTTAAATCGTAAGGTTCATCGGTTGTCCAAAGGAATGAAGAGGCAAGTCGCATTTTGGCTGGCACTATCAGCAATGCCTGATGTGCTTATCCTTGATGAGCCAATTGACGGATTAGATCCTGTTATGCGACAAAAAGTAAAGAACCTGCTGTTTCAGGATGTTGCCGAGAGAGAACTAACAATTATCATTTCATCTCATAATCTACGTGAAATTGAAGACTTATGTGATCATGTTGGGATTATGCATAACGGAAAGATTATAATTGAAAAGGAAATTGATGATCTAAAGTCTGATACTCATAAGGTTCAATTAGCCTTAGCAGATCCTTCCCACGAAGAGCATCTGTTAAATCAATTAAATATACTACACCACGAAAAACGTGGCAGTGTATCTCTCTTAATCGTTAAAGGAAGTGAAGAGCATATCAATAAAGTTGTTCGCTCCTCCGCCGTTATACTTTATGATTTATTGCCATTAACATTAGAAGAAATTTTCATTTATGAAATGGAGGATGTAGGTTATGAAATTGAAAAAATCCTTCTATAAACCAGCGGTGATCAAACAAGATTTAAGACAGCATGGCTGGATCAGTATTGTTTACCTACTCGGATTATTATTCACTGTTCCTTTAGGACTACTACAGCTTGCATCTAGAGACTATATTAATTTCTCAGATTATGAAAATTATTTTAAAATTAATACAGATGTACAGGTTTTGCTCTATTTTTCATTTCCTGTTGCAGCAGCTCTATTACTCTTTCGCTATATTCAAAGCGAATCATCTGTAGATATGGTGCACAGTTTGCCAATACGCAGAGAAACATTGTATTTCAGCCATATTTTTAGTGGTCTAATTTTATTGATTACTCCTATCATCCTTACAGCGATCATTACATTTTTCGTATCAAATTCAATTGAAGAATTTAACGGAATCTTAACGATTTCAGATTTACTCGCCTGGACAGGTCTTATCACTTTATTAACTTGCATGATGTTTGCTTTTCCAGTTGCAGTTGGATTTATGACCGGAATGACCACAGCACAAGCAATCTTAACGTATGTATTACTCTTTTTACCGATAGGTATGGCAGCACTTGTTTCTTATAATCTAGCTTTTCTTCTATTCGGATTTACACCTTTTTTTATTGAAGAAAAAATGACGTATCTTTCTCCCTTTTTACGTTTTGTAGGAATCTGGGGAGAGAGTAATCCATATTCAGTCATAGAATTGGTCATTTACACTGGCATAACAATTCTTTCCTTTGGAATCGGCTTAGTACTTTATCGTTTTAGACACCTTGAGAGAGCGACAGAAGTAATTGCCTTCACATTCATGAAGCCAATCTTTAAGTATGGGGTAACCTTTTGCAGTATGATGCTTGGTGGGACATATTTTTCAGCGTCAGGTACACTAAATTGGAACTGGATGATTTTCGGATATATTACTGGTGCGTTAATAGGTTTCACTGCATCAGAAATGATTCTGCAAAAAACATGGCGTATCCTTCATCTTCGTTTCTACACTGGCTTTGTTGTATATAGTGTTGTTTTTGTAGCCATTCTTTTTAGCATTAAAATAGATCTATTTCAATATGAGACAAAGCTCCCTAAAATGGATCAGATTGAAGAAGTGTACTTTGGTGACCGCTATAATTTGCAAGAATTAAAGAGAAATAATGTAGATCCATATTCAGTCTCAAAACTTTATATCCAAGATATTAGAAACCTTCATGAGGAGATTATTGAGCAAAGAGAGTTTATTGAAAAACAACAAGATACTCATTTAAACAAGATTTCAGAGGTTATTGTTTACCGGTTAAAAAATGGTCAAGAATTTAAACGAGAGTATCAACTACCTATAGACGCATTCCAAGAGGAACTTAAACCAATTATGGAAGCAAAAGACTACAAAATCACTTTACCTGAATTTTCTCAACTCCAAAGGGAAGATGTTATGACTATACGGGTAGTCCCTTACGGACCAAGTAACCAACATAATCAGATTACAATTACAGACGAAAAAGAAATAGCTGAATTAAGAAAAGCAATCGAAAAAGACTTTCTTTCACAATCAATTGATGACATCGTCAGTGCTTCAACTCCTTGGGCATATATTGAAATGGACTATAAACAACAAAATAGGGAAGAACCCAAAACAGTTGAAGGTCATATAATTGATTGGAAAAAATCTTATCATACGATCTCAAGTTGGTTGGATGAACATGGTTATTTAGACAATGCCCGTATTGATGAGGATGACATTACTAAGGCTGAAGTCGCATTCATTCCTAATAAGGGACAAGAAGATATATATATGTCTGAAGAAATATATCAACTTGGAGAAAAACATGCAACTATAACAGAAAAAGATACTCTCGCAAAATTGATTTATCACTTCTCAGAGTACTCTGAAGAGAATGTATATTATATAAAATTAACATTAACTGATGGTAATGTATGGTACGGATCAGTTCCGAATCAGCATATACCTAAAGAAATAAAAAAACAGATCCAGTAAGTATTGCAGAACAAAAGCACAAGCGCCATGATTAGCTTCAGGCAATAAGACGCAACTTCTTTGTCTTCAATTCAATTATGGAGACAGCTGAATGTCCTGCACTTATCAGTTCAACAATTTATAAATTCCCAAAAAACAGTCCCCTAAAGTGCGGGACTGTTTTTCATGTCCAAACTATTCACTTTTTATTAACTTGTTTACCACTCTTTTTCTGACTTTGGTGTTGACTATTCCCTACTTGTGTATCAGATCCGAATTCAACATCATTTTTCGCTTTCTGCTTAGCTAACTGTTTGGTTGTCTGATCTGCATTTTGCTTTCCTTGTTTCGACAATGCAATAGCCTCCTTATCCTAATAAATTACCTCCTTCTTATGATGTACGTTTCTATCGGGTTTATCACATAAAAAAGGAGGCAACCATTTCTGGCCACCCCATTTTCCTTTTATATTAAGAAGCTTGGTCTTGATCCTTTTTATAATCTGTTTCCCAAAAATCTGCATTTTTAATACCTAATGCTTTTGGGTCAAATACAGGATCTTTTCCTTGTTTCTTCTGTTGTTCGTAATCTTTTAACGCAAGCAAAGCTGGTTTAGCTAATATAAGGATGGCAATAACATTGAGCCAAACCATTATACCTAACCCAACATCACCTAGCGCCCATGCTAATCCTGCTGTTTTTACCGTTCCATAAAATGTTGCAGCTAATAATACAAACTTAAGAATAAACATCGGAATTTTATTGCTTTTTCCACGGATTAAGTACGCTACATTTGTTTCAGCAATATAGTAATATGCCATAATCGTTGTAAAAGCAAAGAAGAACAAAGCAATTGCTACAAAAGCAGCCCCAAATCCAGGAATTACATCATTGATTGCCGCTTGTGTATATCCAGGTCCTGCTTCAACACCTTCTAATTTATTGACAATAAAAGACCCGTCTGGTGCTTGAGTATTGTACATACCAGTGAATAAGATCATAAATGCTGTTGCTGAACAAACGAATAACGTATCAATATAAACAGAGAAAGCCTGAACTAAACCTTGTTTTACAGGATGGGAAACTTCTGCTGCAGCAGCCATATGTGGACCTGTACCTTGACCAGCTTCGTTTGAATAAATTCCACGTTTTACTCCCCAAGAAATCGCCATACCGATTAATCCACCAAATGCAGAATCTAGAGCGAATGCGCTGCGGAAAATAAGAGAAATAACTCCAGGCAATTCCGTAATATTCATAATAATAATAATAAGTGATAAAGCAATATAACCTAAAGCCATAAACGGCACAATCATTTGTGCTGCTGTTGCAATACGTTTAACACCACCAAAAATAATAAATGCCAATAAAAGAATAACAACTAATCCAGTTACTGCCTTTGGAATCCCAAATGCGTTCTCCATCCCAAGAGCAATTGAATTAGATTGTACTCCAGGCATCAAAATTGCCATTGCAATTAAAGCAGCAAATGCAAAGAGTACAGCAAACCATTTCCACCCTATTCCCTTTTCAATGAAATAAGCTGGACCACCTCGATATTGTCCATCTTGTTTTACCTTATAAATTTGAGCAAGTGTTGACTCAATAAATGCACTTGAAGCCCCAATAAATGCAATAGCCCACATCCAAAAAACCGCACCAGGTCCACCGAAAGCTATTGCGGTAGCGACCCCAGCGATATTACCTGTTCCAACACGTCCAGAAAGGGCGATTGCTAATGCCTGAAACGAAGACACCCCTGCTTCAGAGCTCTTACCTTGAAACATCAATCTTACCATTTCTTTGATGTGCCTTACTTGCAAGAAGCGGGTTAAAATTGAAAACAGTAGCCCGACACCCAATAAGATATAAATAACTGGTGTACTCCATAAAATGCCGTTTAAGCCCGTAACAAATTCCTCCATCAAAAGACCCCCTTTTGTAAAAATACAGAATTTTCTTTCTATAAAAATTATAATCCAATGCGCCTATTTAACACAATAGGAATGTCAGAGGATCTCACAATTTAATTTTATTTTAATAAAATAAATTATTCAGACTAAAAAATCAAATCCTATATATCACAAACAAAGTAAAATTTGGGATTACCTGTTATAACAACAAATATACAGGTATTTTGTAATACAATAAATTCATTCATTGTATTTATAATATAAACTCGTAGCAGATTTCCTACCTGATTTGCTTTTGTACAAATAATAGATTGTGCAAAGCTAGCTTCACAATGAAGCGCACCCACATGTAAACTTCGTGCTAAATCTAGAATGTTTGTGGGACTTCTTCAAACAACAAGATAGACTTTACCTTAGCACCCTAGCTCATATATCGTGTTGTCTATTAACAAATGAAAGAATGCATTTAATTTCAAGTTCCTATTGATAAATTAGATTTAACATCTTCTTCACTATTTCTCCCTCGCAAATACTTAACTCAGTTCAACCCTCTTCAAAAGTAGGTAGTGACTCCTTATAATATTCTAAATGAAACCTGTTTAAAAAATAGAATAAAAAAGAAGACTATAAATTATATAATCTCCTCACTGATAGCCGCATTTTGGGTTTGCAGTTCAAAATAAAAACCTTGCTCTTCTATTAATTTGTCATGTGTTCCCTTTTCAATAATTTTACCATCTTTTAATACAATGATCTGGTCTGCATTTTGGATTGTATTTAATCGATGAGCAATTACAAAGGTTGTTCTTCCTACCATTAGTCTTGATAGTGCTTCTTGAATGCGCAACTCAGTAATCGTATCAATACTACTTGTCGCTTCATCTAATAGTAATATTTTCGGATTAGCAAGCATGGCTCTTGCAATGGCGAGTAACTGTTTTTGTCCATGGCTAATTCCGTTTCCATCTTCTTGAATGAGGGTTTCAAACCCATTAGGAAGCTTTTGAATAAACGAATCTGCATTAGCTAAACCTGCCGCTTCCATGACCTCTTCGTCAGTTGCATTTAAACGACCATATCGAATATTCTCCATGATCGTTCCCTGAAATAAGAAGGTATCTTGTAAGACAATGGCCATCTGCTCACGTAGTCTATCTCTTCTAATGTGACGAATATCTTCTCCATCAATTAAGATTCTTCCGCTATCCGCGTCATAAAAGCGAGTAATTAGATTGATTAGTGTTGTTTTTCCAGCTCCTGTTGGACCTACTAACGCGATTACTTCACCAGGTGAAGCATAGAATTGAACATTCTCAATTGTTTGTTGATCTTCGCCATCATCATAAGAAAACGAAACATTTTCAAACACAACTTCACCTTTTATGTTAAGCTTTTCCTCTTTGGAATGAGAATCTTTTTCGATATCTTCTTCAAGAATATCAAAGACTCTTTCTGCTCCTGCTATTGCTGACAATAGGGTATTAAATTGGTTTGCTAGATCGTTTAACGGGCGAGTGAATTGTCTTGCATATTCTGCAAAAATGACGATGACACCAATTGTCACCATTCCATTTAAAGCAAGGAGTCCTCCAATACCAGCAATAACGGCAAAGCTTAAATTATTTAACATATTCATCACTTTAGGAATAAACCCTGATATTGTTTGAGCCCAAAAACCAGAGTTTCTTAAATGATCGCCTTTTACAATAAACTCTTCTATGACTCGATCTTCTTGCGAATAGGCCTTAATCATTTTTTGGCCTGAAATAACCTCTTCAATATAACCATTAAGCTCACCTAAATTTTGTTGCTGATACTTAAATAATTTCCCAGTTCTATTTGTAATCCATTTCATCCCAATAACCATTAAAGGAATAATTAGTAGTGTAATAGCTGTAAGTAATGGACTTAGCCAAACCATTACAGTAATTGTTCCAATGAGTGTTAATACACTTGAAAAAATCTGAATAACCGAGCTGTTCAAAGTAGAGCTAACATTCTCAATATCATTTGTCACCCTACTCATTAATTCACCGTGTTGTCTCTTATCAAAAAAAGAGATTGGTAGAAAATGCAAATGTTGAAATAAATCAAATCTCATTTGGCTCACTGTATACTGTGAGATTCCAATCATCCAAAAGTTTTGCAAAAATAAGGAGAGTGAATAAAAGGCAAATACAAAAACCAAGCTACCAAGCAAGGTCATGATTCCTTCACTGTCCTGTGTGACAATATATTCATCAATCGTTGTTCCGATTAAATAGGGACCCAATAATGCTAATCCAGAGCTTATGAGAACCATCACTAGAACTAAGATAAACTGATGTTTCTTTTCGGATAAATATCTCCACAACTTTAGGATTGTACGAAGTCCTTCTTTTAAACCAATCTTTTTCTTCCTGTTGTTTTTTTGAGTAGCTCTATCCAGTTCAAACCTTTTGTATTTAAATGGTCTAGTTAGCTGCTTTAACATTCACTATCTCTCCTTTCTTCTGTGATTGAGAGATTTTTTGATAAAGAGGTGATTTTTTTAATAATTCTTCATGACGACCTTCTGCAACTAATACCCCTTCATCCAATAGCAAAATCTTATCTGCTTGTTGAGCTGTACTGGTTTTTTGAGTAATGATCAAGGTCGTACAGGAGTATGCTCGCAATGCATCTAGTAATCTTTTTTCTGTTTTCACATCAAGCGCACTCGTGCTATCATCCAATAAAAGTATTTTTGGCCTTCGAACTAAGGCTCTCGCCACTGATAATCGTTGCTTTTGACCTCCTGATAGATTGACTCCCTTTTGCCCTATTTTTGTCTGATATTTTTGGGGTAACTTTTCAATTGTTTCATGGATTTGTGCTGCTTGTGCAGCGTAGACAATTTCTTCAAATGAAGCATCATTTTTACCCCACGCAATATTATCCTTTACTTCTCCAGAAAAAAGAACAGCCTCCTGTGGTACAAGTCCGATTTGATTTCGAAGAAACTTTACATCCACCGAATCAATTGGACAATCATCTATAAAGATTCTTCCAGATTTCACTTCATAAAGCCTTGGAATGAGTTGAAAAAGAGAGGATTTCCCTGATCCAGTCCCTCCCATTATCGCAATTGTCTCTCCCGCATTTGCCGTGAAGGAAATTCCTTTTAAGACAGTTTCCTTAGTTCCTGGATAAGCAAACGTCACATCTTGAAACGTTACCTTTCCATCTGAAATAGCGAACTTGTCACCATCCTGTTTCACGTCTATTTGAGTATCAAGGACCTCTAAGATTCGTGATGCAGACGCTCGTGATCGTGATAGAAACATAATAATGAAGGAAAACATTGATAAAGCTGATGTCATTCTTAATCCATAGTTAACAATCGCGACCACTTCGCCTACTTGAACATTACCACTCACTACCTGTGCTTGACCGAGCCACAAAATAAATAAGATCGTAATATTCATAATGAATAACAAAATTGGCATTGATGTTTCAATCATGCGCAGAGCTTTTATCGTGTTATCTTTTAATGAATTGGTTGCTTCTGTAAAACGGTTAATTTCGTAATTTCTGCGAACATAAGCTTTAATCAACCTCATTCCAATCAAATTCTCACGTAGCACATCATTTACATGATCTAATTTCGATTGAACCTTGTGAAATAATTTACTACCTCTTTTCATGATCCAAATTAGCGTGGCAACTACAAGAGGAATTAAAACTGCGAAAACTATTGCGAGTTGAGAATTTACAAAAAAGGACATTATCACAGAGCCAATCACAAGAAGTGGGGCTCTTAACATAATTCGTAGTCCCATAAACAACGTATTTTGGAGTTGGGTAATATCATTTGTCATCCGTGTAATAAGCGAGGCTGCGGGGAACTTACTTAATTTTTCAAAGGTGAAAGATTGTATTTTAACAAAGATTTGCTTTCTCAAATCAAAACCAAACCCTTGGCTGACATCAGCTGCATAAAATGAGTTGATCATTCCTGAAGCAAAAGCAAGAAACGATAATCCCACCATAATGCTACCCCACACGAGAACAGCGTTCATATCACCTCTTAAGATTCCTTCATCAATAATTTTCGCCATTAATAGTGGATGCAAAAGCTCCACCGTTAGTTCAGTCATCATTAGCATTAACGCAATTGTCACTGACATTCGATATGGATGTAGTATCGACCGTAATTTTACCATTCTTTGTATTTCCTCCAAGCTTTCATAGTCACTATCCTAATAAAGAGAAGGCTTTCAATAAAATGCAGATATATAATTTTCTTTCCTTTTAGATATAGAATTTCATTTTTGACACATAGGTTTAGAAGGCGTTATGTATATTCATTCTTGTAAACTACAATAACTCCATAACAGGGATTATTATTAATTAGTTTAACAGATAATATCCTAAGATGCCGAGCAGAATGTTTTATCAAACAAATACATTTTATGTAACAAACCGTTAAATTATTAAAGAAAGTCAACGTAGGATAAATTAGCTGTATGTAGGACATTAAACTCCAAAGGATTGGGTTGTTTCCCTCCACTGCAGAGAATATTTCCATTCTTACTATTTTTCCTACCAAATACTATTCTATTAATTTAATTATATTTTCATATTTAACTTGAATTTTTTCCAAGAGATGACAATAATATGACTAATAGAGCTACTTCGTACATCGAAACAATTCAAATATAAGGGAGAAAAAATTTATGTCTACCGCTTCCATTCCAAAAAAGTCTGCTTCCGTTCAACAAGAATCAGGTACTGTTTATAACATTTTATTCATTATCGGTTTTTGTCATCTTCTAAACGATAGTATCCAGTCTGTTATACCCGCCATGTTTCCAATTCTGGAAGATTCAATGGGACTTACGTTTACACAATTGGGACTAATTGCATTTGCATTAAATATGGTCTCATCCGTCATGCAGCCCTTAGTTGGCCTATATACAGATAAAAAGCCAATGCCCTATGCATTGCCAATTGGATTAACTAGTAGCATGTTAGGCATATTAGGTTTAGCTTTTGCTCCTTCTTTTATAACAATTCTTTTATCTGTTATCTTTATTGGGTTAGGTTCGGCCATATTTCATCCAGAAGGCTCAAGAGTTGCCTATTTGGCTGCTGGAAACCGAAGAGGTTTAGCACAATCTATTTACCAAGTGGGCGGAAATAGCGGCCAAGCGCTCGCTCCATTAATCACCGCTTTAATTCTTGTTCCCCTCGGTCAATTTGGTTCCATTTGGTTTACGGTTGTTGCTGCTTTAGCTGTTGGTTTCTTGATTTATATTGCAAATTGGTATTCTGCCAAATTAAAAATAATTGAAGCTACTAAAAAAGCGAAACCAAAAATTAACAACACAGCGAAATCTTTATCAAAGGCGATACGAAATGCACTGATTATTATTATATTTCTTATTTTTGCCCGTTCATGGTATGTCAGTGCGATATCTAACTTTTACGCATTTTATGCAATTGAGAAATATGAGTTAACGATTGCGAGCTCACAAATCTATATCTTTACGTTTTTGCTCATGGGAGCTATCGGAACATTTCTTGGTGGTCCGTTAGCCGACCGTTTTGGAAAACGTATGGTAATTCTGATTTCATTACTTGCAACAGCTCCACTCACCTTGTTGCTTCCTTTTGTCGGTTCGACATTATCATTAATTATCCTTGCTCTTATAGGTATTATATTAATGTCTAGTTTTTCCGTAACAGTTGTCTACGCTCAAGAACTAGTTCCGGGTAAGATCGGAACAATGTCAGGTTTAACAGTTGGGCTAGCATTTGGTATGGGTGCAATTGGTTCAGTTGCATTAGGTGCATTAATTGATTTAGTAGGACTAACAACTACAATGATTGGTGTTGCATTATTACCAATACTAGGTGCCCTCGCCTTCTTATTACCAACGGATCGTAAATTACAAGAGTGGCAACAAATCGATGAAAGCTAAGTAAAAGAGACAGTCCCTGCAAAATAAGGGAGACTGTCTCTTTTACTTTTGCTCTTTTCGAATAAATGGTTGTTTTTACAGCATGCGGCGAAAAGGACCACCTTTCATACAGTTAAGATGAGCATTCTAAAAGCTGCATATTACACAGTTAAAATGTTTGCAATAGCAACAAATAGTGGGTCAACTTACATATATTCCCTAAACTTTTAATCTATTTGTAACCTACGAGACTTATTTCTATGTTATAACTAGATAGACGAGAAAGGGGTTGCTTTATGCGAGCTTTTAAGCAAACTATTGCCACTATTGGAATTCTTCTATTATCCTTACCTATTACATTTGTGGCAAATGCAGAATCAACAAAAGACACGTTAAATCGTGCGAATGAACAGCTAGAGCAGAATCAACAAACCATTCTTCAAAAAGAAAAAGAACAACAAGACTTAAATGAAGAAGTTAAAACTATTCAAGAAACTGTACAAGCTCTAGATCAAGAGATTGCTAGTAATGAAAACAGTCTAGCTGAAGTCGAAACAAAAGTCACAGAAATTCAAAAACTGATTGAGCAAAAAAAAGATCAAATAGTCCTGTTACAGGACAAGGTTTATGCACGTGAAGATATGATGGAGCAGCGTTTAGTCGCTCTTCAGCAAAGTGACCGTACAACAATTGTAATTGAAACTATTGTTAATTCAGAAAGTATCGGTAATTTCTTTGAACGTGTTGGTGCTGTTGCGACATTATTAGACGCCGATCAAAAAATAGTAGATCAGCAAGAAGCAGATATTAAGCAAATTGAAGAAGATAAGAAAGAGATTGATCAGCAGGAACAGCTGCTTGTTAATAAGCAAGCTGAACTAGAATTAAAAAGTGCTGAGCTTGAAGAAAACCGCCTGAAAAGAAATCAAGCACTTGTTGCCATGCAAAAAAAATACCAAACACTTTCAGCAGAAATAACTCTAGCAGAAAAAGAAAAATCAACTATCCAATCTAAAATAACTTCAATACAAGACCAAATAAATAAAGAAGAAGAAGCCGCAAAAGCTAGAGCTGTTCAATTAGCCAAAGCGAAAAAAGAAAAGGAAGAAGCTGTCGTCCAACAAACAATTGCTCCTCCAAAATCTACATCTACTTCTACAAGGAAAGATAACGACAGTTCATCTAAATCAGGAAAAGAACTTTATGTCTCAGCAACTGCATATAGTCATGAAGATACAAAAAATGATGTGACCTACCTGGGTTATAATATAAAAAAGAATTCAAATATGAAGCTTATTGCTGTTGATCCAGGTGTCATTCCGCTCGGGTCCAAGGTTTGGGTTGAGGGATACGGTGTTGCCATTGCTGGTGATACAGGCGGAGCTATTATTGGACATAAAATAGATGTTTTAATGCCTTCAAGTGCAAAGGCACTACAATGGGGACGTAAAACCGTCAAAATTATCATATTAGACTAGTTTCTAAATTAGTATAACGAAAGGATAGATAAACCAGATAACTTCTGGCTTATCTATCCTTTTGTTTGTTAACCCCAAAAATTCACTACTTAATTAGAAAATTTCGGTTGATTTACATATAAAGAAGGAAAGACACTTTTAAGTGAACCTCCTTCTTTTAAAAAGGCTCTTTTTCTAATAGATTATTGTTTTTTACAGGTTTAAATGAACAAAGATTGATTAGGTTGATTGGAGGAGGATGCAAGACTTCTGGGGAAGCAGCCTGAAGTTGCAATCAACCATTTACAATACCTGTTACTTTAGCAACAAGGCTTCTGAGAACAGCCTTTGATAATAATTTTTAATCACTTAAGATTATTGCCATAAATGACTTGTCTTCTTTAAAATTCCAATCAATAAAAATATCTCTAACATTAGAGCGAAAAATCTCTTCAAATTTTCCGTTCCTATGGAAATAAACTTTCTCTAATTCATCCTTTGTTATTTTCAATTCTTCAACGAACCCCTTACGAACAAGCGATTTTTCAATAGGAATTAAGATCCCTCTTCTCTCTATTAAATAAAGAGATGACGATAAGGGATATATTAGTATTTGACCAGGTATTTTCTCTACTAGCTGAGTAACCCTAGCAACTTCTCTTTCCAATTCTTTTAGATTCACGCTATTTTCTATTATATGCTCATTACTTACTTTTTCATCTAATACAAACATCATTACACCTGAATTATTCGGGAAATTCCAATCATGATAATAGTCCTCCACATCTCGATCAAATGATATCTTTACTACTCCAGTTAATTCCTCGATGACGTGACTAATAATGACTGTTCTAGCCTTTTTAACCTGATGTGTTTGACCATGCTGTATAAGAACTTCCTCCATAGGTGATATAAACCCTCTAATGTAAACAACAAGATATCGATCACGTAATGTTGACTGACATAATTTAGGTCCTCTCCCAAAATTCTTTCTTAATACTTTACTTGTAAAACTACTAATTGAATTTAATTTTTCTTGATCCATCCACCTCGCCTCCCTTCCTTTTTATTCACCCCTATTAAGCGTTAATACCGAACTGTTATCTATGTCTTGATATTCTTTTCTTTATTAATTTATAGTATGGACGACAAACTCGTTTCTTAAATATCTTTTGGAATGAAAATTGTTTATGCAAAAAAAAACATACATAGGTAAGACGAACCTTACCTATGTATGTTTTGTGGTTATATAAGAATTTCCTTTATTAAATTATATAAGAAGTGTAGCTGATAACTCATTGTAGATTTATGGCGGTTAGATATATTCATGCAATCGAGTTTCATCTGTAATAGACGCAGTTCTTGCATTATATTACATAAAAACTCTGTAATTGAACCTACCAATTGTATTAGCAGCTGCCTCTCTGTATTTACATCGTTTAATAATATTATGCTTTGCTCCATTATATTCTTAATATCTGAGACATTACTTTTCAATTCAGTAATATGTTTTTCATCATAACTACCATTATATTGCGAAAGTTTACTTATTTCTTCTATTAAATCACAAATCTCACTAATCTTAACTGGTGTAATTTTGTTTAACACCTTTAATGATTGCGAATATTCATATTTATGACCATTTTGGTTAATCATGATGCATGAGCCTCCCCTACCTTTTAATATACCATCCAAACAGAAAAAGCCAAAATAACAAAAGAGACAGGTAGTCCTTTTGCTTTTTTGGCTTATGTTTATCTAACAATTTTAATAGGCATTGTAACTATCATTAATAATAAAAAAAAGCTCTTAACTTTTTTTATTTTATAAGATAACAAACAAAAATCTATATGAATGTAAATTTGGGGTTCTAATGTAAATAGAAGAAAATATAACTTCTATTATCTCTAAAATCCCAAAATAAAAATAAATCTTCCACACTAGTTCCAAAGATTTGATCAAATATTTCTTTTTGTTGAAAGTAACATTTTTTAATTCCATGAGATCGTTCTTGCAATATATCTAGATGGCCTTTTTCATATAATACTTTCTCAATTTGCAACATCGTGTCTAAACATTCAGCAGCATATAAATTTTGGTTAATCTTAATAACCTCAATACTTGTTGGTACTTTATAAACTTCATTACTTACTAGAGCAATACCTCTTAAAAGTTTTTCTTTTAAAGATGGTTGTATTGTTGCTCCAATCCAATTCCTCGATTGACTATTCTCTAGAATCATCATTCCAGTATTCCTATTGAAATTCCAATCTTCAAAATAACAATCAAAGGCTATACCAATGGTTCCCTTCACTTCTTTGACGAATTCATCTACCACTTCCTCCATAACGGCTGATCGGAATTTATAAACCAAGTTTACATTATTGTTTTTTAATAAAACTTCCTCAGCAGGAGTGATATATTTGCGTATAAATACAACCAACCGACTCGAATGAAGAGTGACAAAACACGTTTCAGGCCCCTTTCCAAACCTTCGTTTTAATATCTTACTTAAAGTACTACTAAGCAAAAGAAGGTCCTCTTGGTAGTAACTATCTGTATGTTTCATTCTTGTTCCCCCTAAGAAATTTCAAGCATTTTAAATCAATAAAAAACAAAAAAGCCTAACTTCATATAGAAGTTAGGCCATGGAAAGACAGGCTATTTATTAAATAGTTTCTTCCATTTACCATAAAGGTTTTATTTCAATCTTTTTAGTATGTATGAATTGTTTTAAATCTTTTTTAGTCAATATAACTAATAACAGCAAGAAATTAGTCTTAAAAATTTTAGCATTATTCTAATCACTTCGCAACATATTTATTAAGATACTTTGTTCAGGTACTGTTCTAGTATAGTTCCTGCAAACAAAGAAATCATAAGACTGTACTATTAACAAACAATATAGGGGTGATGATATGGATAGAAGGAACCAACAATCCGAGGTAACTCCTCATCCAGATGGAAAGAAAGAATCAATTATTAATGATCCTTTATCTACTGCAGGTTCACAGATGGGAGTAACTCTAAATGCTGACCCTGAATTTACACAAGAAAAGAACCCTTTTGATCATGAAATCAAACCAGATCCATCAATGGGGACATTTGAAAAAATAATGAGAGGAAAGAAAATAGAGTAAAGCGAGGTTTCAATATGGGTGATTGGAATGAACAAGCTGCACCAAATAATAATTTACCAGCTAACCGAATTCGTTCACAAAACTTAAAATTAGCCAGACAAAATAAATATAAAGGAAGATTTTTTGAAAATACTACTAATAGTGAGAAATAATCGTAAATGGACAGTCCAAAAATCTCGGACTGTCCTTGTTCAATTATTACTTCTGTATCTCAATAAACTCGATAATTTCTTGTTTTGTAGGCAATGCAGAGATTGCTCCTTTACCCGTAGTCGTTAACGCTCCACTCGCATTGGCATAAGTTAATATATCATTATTTTCATTCTTTAAAATAGAAACCAGGTTAGAGAGTATAGCTTTTTTCTCTAGCAACTTATAAAGAAATCCACCAATAAATGCATCACCAGCACCAGTCGTATCTTGAACTGAAACCTGATAACCTGTTGATGAAAAACTTTCTCCATCTACATAAAGGACAGCACCTGCTGCTCCTTTTGTATAAATAATCGCCTTCACATCACCAGTAAATAAAGAACGAATCGCTTCCTCTTCATCACTTATCCCTGTAATAAACTCTAATTCTTCATCTGATATTTTCACTAAATGTGCATGCGGAAGAAAATCTCTAATGGTTGTACGACAGTCTTCTGCATTCTCCCATAAAGGTAAGCGTACATTCGGATCAAAACTAATCATTACACCTTTTTCTTTCGCCACTCTTATAGCCTTTACATGCGCTTGTTTCATTGGACTTTCTACTAAATCCACCGAACAAAAGTGTAGAATATCTCCTTCATTAAACCAACTTTCACTTATTTCATCCTCTGATAACAAGAGATCTGCTGACGGATTACGATAAAAAGAGAAATCTCTTTCCCCATCTTCTTTAAGAGACACAAAAGCAAGTGCTGTATTTGCTTTCTTCGTTCTTGCAATATGCTCTGTATTTACTCCTACATTGTCTAACGTTTCGATTAAGAAATCACCAAAAGCATCTTCGCCAAGCTTCGTAATCATTGAAGCTTGTCCCCCTGCTTTTGCAACGGCTGCTGCAACATTTGCTGGTGCGCCACCTGGAGCTCTTTCAAATGAGACAACATCCTTTAGAGCAACTCCTTTTTGGGCAGGGATAAAATCAATTAATACCTCTCCAATAGAAAATAATCTTGCCATTCGTTCATCACCTCTTATTTATGTATAAAAAACTACTAATGTAAGTATACACAATCTTACTCTTTCAAATAATACCCTTATTAAAAGGGAAAAAATTAGATTGAACAGGCCAAACCAAAGGGACAGGGACAGCCCACACCACTTCGTGTTCGTGGACTGTCCCTTCTCTTACATCCTATATTAAACCGGCACAGCAACAAAAAATTCATTATATAGTGCTTCAACAGCTCTCTTCTCTTGAGGCTCTTTCACACCAAACATCATGCTAACCTCTGAAGATCCTTGATTTATCATTTCAATATTTACTCCAGCATACGCAAGAGCTTTCGCTGCGCGAGCTGTAGTTCCTACATTGTGACGCATACCTTCGCCAACAACCATGATTAACACAAGATTATGCTCGATGATAACCTCATCTGCATGTAACTCTGTCATAATACGGTCTGTTATTTTTGCTTCTAGTGATTTATCCATTTGATCTTGTCGTAAAATGACCGTAACATCATCAATACCTGATGGTACGTGCTCGTATGTTAATCCAAAGTCCTCTAAAATTTGTAATAACTTACGGCCGAATCCAATTTCACGATTCATTAAGTATTTGCTTATATAGATACTGCAAAAGCCTTTATCACTAGCTATACCAATCACAGGTCCATTAGTATTTGATCTTTCATTTACGATTCTTGTTCCTGGAGCAGAAGGATTATTAGTATTTTTCACATTAACAGGAATACCTGCTCTAAATGCAGGGATTAGTGCTTCATCATGAAATACTGAAAACCCTGCATACGATAGCTCACGCATTTCACGGTATGTTAGCTCACTAATTTCCTTAGGATTTTGTACAATTGTCGGATTCACAGAGTATACGGCGTCCACATCTGTAAAGTTCTCATACAAATCCGCCTTTATCCCATTGGCTAGGATTGATCCTGTAATATCAGATCCACTTCTAGAGAATGTTAAGACCTCACCTTTTTTGTTATAGCCAAAGAATCCTGGAAAAACAACTATGCCTTCTCTGTCTCTAAGTTTATAAAGGTTCTCATATGATTCAGGAAGCACCTGTGCATTTCCTGGCTCATCTGACACAAGTAAACCAGCATCTTTTGGATTCACATATTCTGCATTTAGTCCACTATGTTGAAAATAAGCCGCAATTAGCTTTGCATTATTGTCCTCTCCACTGGCCTTTATAGCATCGAGATAGCTATCAGGCTTGCTTTTATCTCCTTCTAATAATACCTTCAAGTCATTTGAAATCGTCTCAACAATATCAAAAGGAATGGATAGTTCTTTTACAATGCTTGCATACCGGTCAATAATTGTATCAAAGACTTTGTCAGCATTCTCATTTGCTAAATGCTTTTCCGCACATTCGATTAAAAAATCCGTTACTTTTATATCATCTGAATATCGTTTCCCTGGCGCAGACACCACTACTATTTTTCTAGTTGGATCTGACACAACAATATTCAAGACTTTTGTAAGTTGTTCACCTGACGCTAAAGAGGAA
>JAPSLU010000212.1 GCA_031180405.1 Bacillus sp. (in: firmicutes)
ATGTCGCCATCACCGGTCATGGCATTCCAATGGCTGCTGCTGTATTAAGGGAAAGCCTCGCCAAGCTCGTAAATGATTTTGATGAAATTGCCGTTCCTGATCACGGAAAATATGTAGACGGGGAAGAATAAGAATAAAAGTGGAAGCGCCTTGGTCTTCAAAGGAGCGCAGGCTAAGAACGCCACGTCCTCCCAAAATGCCGCACCCGGTCTTCCGATCTTTATGCTGACGATGCCTTCCTTGTCCTGGGGGCCTCAAGCAAATGAAGATCCTCACGGAAAAGTGTTCCTAACCTTTAGGGGGATTGCTCGAAATGAGACAAGCTTGTCCTCAAGGGGGTAGGCGCTGGAGCTAGACATAGGTAAACTTATCCACAAACTTATTTACATGCGATTTTATAAATTTCTGGTACACAATAAAAAAATAGAAAGGTTCAGCAAAATTGAACTGTCCCCCCTGCGGAAAGTAAAAATAGCAACTAAAGTAAGTGGCCCCAGTACTGTACCGGGGTCATTTTATTTAAGCCTGATTATATTCTTTGAATACTCGTGTCAGATCTTTAAAATGTCCAAAGAAGCGCTGTCCATTGGTGCGTTATCCCAACAATCTTCTTTTCGAGACATTGATTGAGTTAGGCCAAGCCCTTTCACTTTGCTTTGGAGGACACGTATAGTGTATACCTTGGTCAGAATGTAATATGGCTTCAAGGTAAAAAGATTGTCAACAGCTGTCTTCAACTTTTTTAACATTTTATAGACGATGTCCATATCTAATGACGTGACAGATGGTATGAAATATTTTCCTTTGTAGCAAAGGTTAAAATCCATCCCATAATAGAGATAAGTAATGTCAGTAAGCAGGACTTTCCCTAGTATTCTTTCGTTTCTCGATCAAAGAAAACTTACAAGTAGTCGTTAAGCTTTTTTAGGAAGTCATTCTTCGCCTCAAGAAATTTAATTCATGCCTCAGCTTTCTTAATGTCTCTTCCATAGAAAGATGCTTTGAAGAAGGTCGCCCTGTACTCCCTTTGCCTCTGCGTTCCGTAAGGAAACCTTCCTCTCCAAATCTTTCATAAGGATCCCTCCAAAGTTTAAGACAACGCTTTGGTTGATCCTTACCGATCATATCTACAATATAGATTTGAGATGGTATTTTTCCATTTTCGTAATCCTTCACTGCTTTTAGCTTAAATCCCGAAATATAGGAGATTGACCTTTCAGTAGTACTCAAGACATTGAAATAATTCTCAAGCTCTTTAATTTGAAATTCCTTATGAATATTCTTACTTATGATAACCATCCGCTCATATTCATTAATCTATTGAAAAAAAACCAGATAGGGGCACTTTTTTATCAGTGTCCACTATCCGAGGTACGATTCACTCCATTGATAGGAGTTCTTTTTATCAAATTAGTAACGTCGTTTAGTCAGTAGACCTAAACAGAAAAATTAATTATTTCAACCCTTTATTGTTTATTCTGAGCAAATTAGGTTGTTATAGTGGTACGAACCATAATTCTCCCATAGTTCATGCAACTCAATTACTTGTTCTTCTCTGAGATGAGAAAGAGCTTTCCGGAACTCCGAAAGTAAATCTTGATTTAATGAGATAAATCCTCCTTTTACTTGCTCTTCTTCAATCAATAAAAATAACAAGTGATTTTTCCCAACAAATTGACTTGTATATAAATTTTCAGAGGGTTTCATAACAATTAATCTGAAAATGGAGGAGGACCCGTATAATTCATAATATGCCGACTGGCTATTACCAGAGAAGTTATTAATCCCTGTAGAATTTTCATCCATTAATAGTTTAGGCCCTTCTAAAAACTTCCCCCGGAGAATCTTTTGTATTTCTTGCTCTTTATTAAGCATATGTTCTCCCCTCCTTAACTTGTAATAAGAAGTTATCAATATTTTCTTTCAACACCCCATACCCAAAAGGTTTTATATCCTTAGATAGGTCACTGGGTTCAAGCTGCACATATAACATTGTTTCTCCATAAACATGATCAGCAATCACTGGGGATCTTCCCTTTTGTTTAGGATAAAGGACAATGACCTGTTTAATTGGTGTCTTTACAGGATCTCCAACATGAAAATCATGTGCATCAAAATACTCAAGCTTTTTAAAATCTTTTAATTGAGCTTTAACATCTGGCTCAATCTCTTCATTGATTAAATACCTATGATGGCGGCATTTTGATTCAATAATAAGCCCTGCTTTATTGGAGTATAACCGTCCATCTTCTTTATAGATCGTTAGCCGAATATCAGGTCTTCTTCCTTCACTATTGAAGTAGCGGCTATAACTCTTATCCATTACCGATGACTCTAACTCTGTATCGTACGCAAGTTCTATGTAATGGTCACTGTTAGGCCTCTCAAATCTCATTATTGTATCAGGTGGTAGAGTCCCTATATGTAGGTATGGGCTGTCTTTGCTGGCAAGCCAGCCATCAACCCATCTATAACCATTCTCTCTCAATATATCAATTAATATACCTACATTATAATATTCAAAGAGCTGCCAAGTTCTTCTAAACTGAACACCAGGTATTTTAGACTCCACATGCTTTGTTTCTAGTTTTAATAGTTCCCTATATAAAGTGTATAGTCTGCGATAACGATTATCCTTTAATAGCCGCTGAGTCACCTTTTTAGGCTTTTGAGCAGGTAAAGCTTGAACCCAAACTGCCTTCTCTAATTCTGTAAAAATATATAATGTTTCACGTAAGCCTTTCTTATAATTAAGATAAGCTATCATTTCCTTCTGGAGTTCTTCCATTTTCCCATTTATTCTCTTTCGAGTTTCTCTTAAGCTTTTGAGCGTTTTTGTATAACCAAATGAATTCGGACCGAAATCAATTTTATTTTCAATTTGTTCTAGCCGCTCTTCCTGATACTGAAGCTTCTGAGAAATTGATTGTATTTCTTTCTGAAAATTAACTTCAAGTTTCCTTATAGCCTGTAAGAAATAATTGATAATAAATCGAACCCATTGATTCTCCACATTAGTTAGTGACGGTTGACTATGCTTCTCATAATACTGTGTTGAATATAAGGGAGAATGGCTTTTTTGTCCCCCTTTTTGAGCAAGCCACCTGAAGCTTTTTTGATCTGGTTTTCTTGTATGTTGCGTTAAGCGGTACTCACTAATCAAATCAGTAATGGGTTCCTTGATGATCAGTTCAAAATTTCTTCTAATATGGTTCTTATGCTTATTAATGAATTGAAACAACTGCAGCAAGGTTGGATTTATATCCGATACTGGCGCTGCCATTCCCAAACGTTCTTTCGTCAGGTCATAAGAAAGGCCTTTTAATAATGTCTCAAGATATTGACGCAAGTTAAGTAACGATTCATCTGAAAAATCTTTAGATAGGACATTGTAATAGGAATAATATTTTGAACCATTAGAAGAAACTTCAAACGGATACTGTCCAGGTACTAACATATGCTCTGTGTTCTCACCAACCATAATTGTTACATCGCCATCTGCTTCCTTTATTTCCATTTCCTTCACAGACTGATATGTTTCAATTCTCAAGGTAGCATCAGGATCATTAGGAGAGGAAATTCTTACTTGAACTTTTGCATATTCACTTACTTCAATGCCAGAAAATACGACTTGTTTGTTATCAAGCACGGCTTCTTTCACAAGCGGTTGAATGAAATTGTGCCGGTAGACAGTGAAGAATACCTTAGGTTGCATATCCATTGATACTTAGCTCCCTTGCTTTACGCTTCAAGTCTCTCTTTGTTTTCTCAAAACTACTGATTCTGGAAGCTTCCTCGCTGCTAAATAACTCATACAGCTGTCCGTTTGGCTCTCCTTCACCATCCACTGTACCAATTAAGTTCTCATAGATCTCGATTGGTCCCCGTATCTTCGTGATGACCCTCTGTTTAATGAATAAGTCAATTGCTCTTTCACGATTAATAATCGTCTCTTCTTTTTCAAAATCATAAGGAAGATTATTTAAATAATCACCCATCCTTATGATATTTCGAATAGAGAATCCCTTCTGGGAATCCACTTTTGAGATATAAGCATCCAATTGGTCAAAGAACTCTAAGTCGCTATCTTGAAAAGCGTCCCAACAGCCTCTTTGGCTTTTCCATGTGGCATAGACTTCCCCATAGGCATCTTCTAAACCAGAACTCTTTTGCATAGAATCAGTGAAGTGCTCCAATTCCTGTTTAATTTCTTTGAAAGACCTTTTTTCAAGTACAACAACGTTTGCCCGATCTAATAAACGATCTGAGATATCTTTTGTTGTTTCATCTGTATTCATGGTTCCCACGATTACAAGATTATTTTTCAGCTGAATACTGTGCTTATACTTTTGATTGTTATGGCAAACTGAATCTTTACTGTACAGATGCAGGTAGCGTTCTCTCTCTTCCAATTCCAATAAAGAAATAAATGGAGAAAAATAATGTTCGATTTGACTCAAGTTCATCTCATCCATGATAAGCATATGAATTTGATTATCATGCTCCTGGGCATGGATAAGAAAATCCACCAATCCTGTTTCAGCTGGCATATAGAGGCCCGTTGTTGGATTTAAATAGCCAAGAATATCCCCCGGTTCTGTATAAGCAGGAGAAATCGGCATAATTAACATAGTTTTTTTCTCTTGGCTTAGTCCTAATGCTTCTGCATAAGTTGTAGCAAGTTTTGTTTTCCCTATCCCGCTTTGTCCAGACAATATGGTTAAAGCGCTGGATTTAAGGCTCGTATGGAAATTGATTAAGTCTTCAGAGCTATAAACTAATTTTTTCACCTTCGCAATATTCTCAAGATCACGGATAAATGCTTGCTCGTCTAACTTTTGTGCAGCAGGCCTCTTCTCCTCTTCTGGAACTGGATCACCCACCTCTTTCTTTATCTCCTTAGTAGAGGTATTAGCTTGGCGTTCCCAATTACCAATAAAAACACCATCAATATCAAAGCGGTCTGCTATAGTGGTAAACATGAACTTTTCATCAAGAAACACTAAGTTTGGTCTTTCAGAACCGCTGTTCTTTTGGATTTCTTCCTGTGTAACGGAAATTCTTTTCACTGTAAAAGGGGAAATAATCACTCGGTCATGATGGTTCTTGGAGGAATCAATTCTCCATTGGTTTTCTTTAATATTTCCGTATATATAATCTCCACATAAGATATAGCTCGGAGCGGGCATTGCATGATTATATTGCTCAAAAGTTATAGGATCTTCTGCTATGAGTTTTTCCTCAAATTCTAACGGCACCATATTTACTCGAGGAACTGCCAGGTATTCAACACCTTCAATCCAATCCTCTTCAACGATAATGTCATCAATATTTTTGTGGAAACGATTGTTCCTCTCTTGATAAGTTAGTACGGGTTTGAATAATAGTAACTTTCCTTCTAATTTATCTCGAATCAATTTAATCTTCCTATTAATATCCGTTGTATGCTTATATTCAATTGGAAGTGAAAGGCTCTTGCTACCAAAACCAACATAGAAGTCAGACATCCCTGTTCTTTCTTGAACTTGTTTCATTTCTTTGGGCTCCTGGCTAAGCGGTTTAATGAAGAATAGGATTTCATCCATTTGTTCTGAGTAGGTAACCGGTTCATCGTCATCTCCCAATCTAGGAAGGTAGTCATCTCTAGAAGCTAGAACTCCTACCATATAATTTTCCCTTATTTGGTCAAGAAACCTTGTAGTTTGAGTTATCATACTTTAACCCCTCTTCTTTCCATTGTTTTTATATACCCAATCCATTCAATTGCTTCTTTGCTGCTTTCAAACTCCATTGGGATTGAGGTTTTATTCGATTTTTGAATTTCCTTTTCTATTTTTCTAAACCTTCTAGTCGGTAAACCATTCATGAATAAATAAACTGACTGTATATGATCATTTTTCAATAAACTCGGCAAATCATCTTCCGTTCTTATCATGGGAATCTCTGGGAATATTTCACTTATTACTTCAAATCCAGATACACATATAATCCCCCAATTCAGGTCTTGTACCTGGCTAGATTGAAAACAACTTATGCGCTCATTTTCTATTAGTGTTTTCATCTCCAATTCTTTCTGATATACCTTTTCAGCATGTTCTAATTTCATTTGCAATTCTGTTTGTTCCTGCCTGTGTGTCTCAACCAAAGCATCCCGCTCTTTACGTAAAGCTTGAAGCTTTTTTTCTAAATTACTATGTAGTGCTTTCATTTCATTCTTTTGTATTTCTTTAAGCCGTTCCCGTTCTAGTTGTAATTCTTTTTGCAATTCCTCATTTTGCTTTTCCTTTTCTTCGTTAGAGATGGTTAATGACTGTATTTTCTCTTTTAATAAATTTATATTTTTAGTCGTCTTATTTAGGTCCGATTTTAAGGTAGCAATTTCATCATCCTTTGTTTTAATATGGCCATCCATGTCTTTCAGGTCTACTTCAATTTCTTTGATTTTATCTTTTACTTCCTTACTAATTTTTTCGTTTTGTAACTTGAAAGTTTCAGTCAATGCTTCAATGGCCAGAAGTTTTAAAATATCTTGATCCTCTTCTGGATGTGTAAGGACATAAGCTATATCAGCAATGGGAACCCCGTATTTTTCAAAGAAGGCCTCTTTATTGTTGTAAAATTCAAGGCTATCCATGTTTTTGGTTAACTTTTTACATTCTTGTAATTTTTCCGTGAAATCGGATGGCTGGTTTTCTAAAATTAATTGGACGATTTTTAATGGTGCTTCCTCTCCTATAAAGACACCATATTTCCTTAAGAAATCATTTAAATCAGCTGCAGTTTTAAACCCTTCATTCCCAAGGGTAAAAATGTCTTTTTCTTGTTGTAATAACTCAGAAAAATCCTCAATATTTTTTCTCGTTTCCTCTGGAAAATTGAGTAGTAGATTGGCAAAACGTACAAACCTAGGCAACTCTTTTTCTAATTCCCTTAACAGCAGCACATGGTCAAAGAAGTTCTCTCCCGTACTTGACACGGCTTTAAGATATCGGTTGATATAAGCATAGAAAGGATTAGCCCCGCCAACTCTCCTTTTTCGCTTCATATTGGGAGTCATAGATTTAAAAACTTTCTTAATCTGTACCTTTTTTTGATCTAATGTAGCGGTTTTCTTTCTTGCTCCTGTAGGAGTCTCATTAAAAAAACTTAGTATCGAATTGGCTTCAGCATCATCTATTAATTCGACAAATAGTTCCATTTCCGTCATTTTTTTCACTCCTTTACAAGATAATTATACCATTTTTAAAAATATTCTCAGTTGAGTATTTTCAAGTTTGCAAGAGTAAATATATAGATAAAAAATAAAAAACTCTTCAAAACGCCTGTATATCATATATTTAAGAGCTTTCTTAGGTGTGATCGAACATTGCTAATGTCCATTTAGCATCCTTACATATCCATTAAATCAATTGAAACACAAAAAATCCCAGATAGGGGCACTTCTTAATCAAGTATCCGCTATCCGGAGGACAGTTCAAATAGTGTGGATCTTGCTTTTTTGATGTTTAAAACAATCAAAAAAAGGAAGAGTATAATAAAACGACTTTTAATAGTTCAGGAGGTTCATATATGCATCTTGAAAACTTTACAGGACAAAAAATTCAAATAAAATTCAAGAATTTCCCAAATGATCTCGTCGGCTCCATCACAGGCATTTATCAGCCCGATGAATGGTACCTTGTTAAACTGATCAAGACAGAAAGCATGGGAATATGGGTTGAGAATCCTTGCTTCAAACGCACTATG
>JAPSLU010000213.1 GCA_031180405.1 Bacillus sp. (in: firmicutes)
TCAGATATGCAACCCTCATAAGGGAGGACATTGTAACGAATAATATAGTAATTCATTAAAACTAGTAAAAAACAGGTGAATAGAATTAGTGCTTTCGACAACGAAAATGTATAATTTGGACTATTGCGTTTTTGTTGCGGTATCACGCATCGAGTCATACGGATTATTTTCGGTGCGAATCATTCTTATTTAAATTAAAATAAACATATGGAAAACACGTATAAGTTGGCTTGCTACTACGCTTACCAATTAGTGAGGAGTGTGAAACCGTGAATCAGAAAATGATCGATGAAATGACTGAGTTATTACTACGAATTGAAAAAGAGCTAAAAGAGTCGAAAGAATCTTTACAACTACTAAATAAAAGTATTGATAAATATGATAAATATGCATTTTTAAATGTATCCTAAGAAACTTGGCCAATAGGTCAAGTTTCTTTTTGTGTTGTATTGACATATATTGGGTGTTAAGTTAAAAATGAATAGAATAATAGGTATAATAGATTCTTTTCCTACTATATATTCCAGTATTATAGTAATATAAGCATATGGGGGTGATTGGAATAGTAGAAGTTCCAACTTTTATGGTCAAACTGCAAATGGTCCAAATCATTACCTCGAATGTAACAAATGACGAATTAAAGAAACTTTTACTGTCATTTTTAGAAAGTAAAGAAGAGCTAAAGTTTGCTGAATTATCCATTATCCATTTTCAAGCATTTAATGGAAACAGTCAAGAAACTGCACTTTTAGCAGCAGCTATCGAACTTCTAATCTTGTCTTTTGATATGCTGGATGATCTCGAAGATTTAGATAATATGGACGAGCCATGGATGAAAATTAAGCATCCTATAGCTTTAAATGCTGCGACAACACTCTATACATTAAGTCAGCATGCCGTTTTATCACTTATATCTTCCAATAAGCTACAAATTCTAGATGTTTTTACTAGACTTTCTATTCAAGCGATGGAAGGACAACATGTTGATTTGGAAAACTCCATTCATACTGAAGAAACATGTCTAGAAGTGATGAAAAACAAATCCGGATCTTTAATTGCACTTGCATCAGTTAGCGGAATGCTGCTAGCAGGGGCAAATCATCCTTCTGTTGAGGAATACTCCTATCAAGTAGGTATCGCAGCACAAATTGATAATGATTTTAGAGATCTGTTTAACCCACTAAAAAATGATGTGTCAACTCAAAAGAAATCACTAGCATATCTTTATCTTCAAAAAAAATACAATCATCACTCAATAGAAATACTAGAATGGTTTCAGAGTGGAAAGTCTATCAATGAATACTTTGGCAGTGCCATAAACTTTAAGCAAAAACTGAATGATTCTGGTGTAGCTACGTATTTAAATGTCATGAAACAAATTGCTATCAACAAAGCAACTAGAATGATCAGCCATTTACCAATTGAAAAGAATCAATCGGGGTATCTAAAGACTCAATTGATCATAAGTTTAAATCCAAAAAACAAGGAGAGATAACCATGCAAGAAATCGTAAACTTTCTAATTGAAAATCCAGATGTATTTGAAAAAGTTGTGAATGGAGAAGCTAGTTTATTAGGTGTAGATTTAGATGATGTTTTAGGGTTGATTGAAGGAATTAAAGAAGCAGGAAAAATGTTAAGTACTTTTTGGGCATAATGTTAGTGAAGGGTGTTTTTAATGCGTAATAACTTCAACAAGACTTTCATATTCTTTGTTTTAATTAGTGTTATTTTTTCTATTTACTTAACAACATTGAATATTAATCATCCCTATGTTGGAGCAAATGTAACAATAAATGAAAATAAAGAAATAGTTATAACAAATCTTGAGCCTAAATCGTGGGCTGAAAAAATAGGAATCCGTAAAGGTGATATTGTTGTTGAAGTTAATGGTGAGGCTCCAATTAAGCATAAACCGATTAAAAAATATAATGTTATTGAACAAGTTGAGTCATTTTCTCTTAGTAGAGATGGTGTAGTTAAGGAATATTCAATAATAAATGAAACGATATTTAGTACTCAAAGTTTACTAATAATCATTATTCCTTTTACTGTATTAACACTATGTCTATTCTGTAGTTTTTACATCTATAAATCAAATAAAAGAACGAATCTGAAATCTGCAAATTTATTGAATTTATTTCTGTTAATTATTGCAGTGGCATATGTCAGTGCAACAGGTTCGTCAAAAGGTGATATGATTAGTAGATACGTTAACCTATGCTTATTTTTATTAGTCCCCGTTAGCTATCTACATTTTTTATATCAATACTTTATTGAACTTGGAAAGAAATTATTCAACTTCAATTATATTAGACTAGGCTATATAATAGTAACCCTAAATCTAAGTGTAGAGTTAGCAAATGATATAATTGGCTATAATTTTCAAGTGAATAAATTAGTTAACTTAATCTCCTTTTTTATAATGTTAGTTTTGACTTTTGTATTAAAATTTGTAGGATTGAAAAAGATAAAATATTCTGAGCAAGCTTATGTAATTAAAGTATTAATAGTAACAAATGTACTTGCATTTTCACCATTCTTACTGTTTTATGTAATACCATTTATTATATTTCAAGACTATGTTTTCCCACCAACTTTTCTTGCTGCTTTTTTATTACTAATTCCTTTTTCGCTTGTTTATCAATTCTTGGCTACTAAAATATACGATATTGAATTTTTACTAGGAAGAATTAGGTATTATTCATTATTAGCCATAATCCCTACATTTATTATGATAGGAATTATGCTTAATATGAAAGAAAGTGACCCTAATTTTTATCAAATAAAACTCTCAATCGCTACGTTTATTTCTTTGATTTTAGTCTTTTATATCAAAGAGATCTTCGATTACCGTTTCAGACTGAAAAGATTTTCTGAAAAATATAATTACCAGGATAGTATTTTTAAATACACTCAAAGTATTCGAAAAGCTAGTAATTTAGATCAAGTTATTTCTGAGCTGAAGCAGGTGATTGTTGATGTATTGCTCGTCAGCAAGGCCTATTTTATTGAAGTTGATAAATTAAAGAATATTACATCAATAGATCCACAGGCTAAGGAAGCTGATTATGGGGAATATGTTTCTGAAATAAAAGAGGTTTCAGAGGAAATAGGAAAGATAGTAGAAGTGAATAAAGGGTTTATTATTAATATAGGTGTTACGGATGATAAAAGTTATGTATTGGTTTGTTTATCAATATTAAATACGCCAATCTTAACTAGAGATGAAATTTCGTGGCTAAAAACATTATCGTTTTATACAAATGTATCGTTGGAAAACTTCTTAAAAATTGATGAACTGATGCTGCATTTACAAAAGGTTGAATCAGAAGGACAGAATCCCGGTTGGTTAACAAAGCTTCTATTTTCGATTGAGGAAAAGCAGCGATCTAATCTTGCTAAGGACCTTCACGACTCTGTATTACAGGACTTGGTCTCTTTAAAAAGACAATGTGAATTGACTCTTGCAGAGGCAGAGGATGATAGGTTAAAAAGTCAACTTCAGAACATGAATAGCAGTATGACAAGAATCATTAAGACAACAAGAGAAACTTGTCAGGAGTTACGCCCTCAACTGCTCTATGATTTAGGCCTTGTAAAAGCTTTGAATAAACTAGTTGCACAATATCAAGAAGTTGTTAATTTTGATATTCGGTTAAATACCGGTAATTTTACAAAAACCTTAGATATTGATGCACAGTTGAATATTTATCGAATTGTCCAAGAGCTTCTAACAAATGCACATAAGCATTCACAAGCGTCAAATGTCCTTATTATCCTTGTCTGTATAAAAGACAAAATTGTTTTTCACTACGAGGATAATGGAATTGGCTTTGAGTTCAGTGAGATGGAGGATAAAGCAGAAAGCATGGGTCTATCTGGAATCAGTGAGCGTGTAAAGGCACTTAAGGGCTCATTCTCTGTTGAAACTTCTGGAGGCAATGGTCTAAAATTAGATATAGAGATATAGGACTTGGCAAATTGCCAGGTCTCTTTTTAAAGGAAAGGAAGGGTATGGTGTCAAAAATACCATGGCTAGCCCGCTTGGAATTTATGACGTTTCCTAGAAAGGAGTCAATATGATACATATTTTAGTTGTTGATGATCATCCAGCTGTTAGGGAAGGGACCAAGGCAATATTAGAAGCTGAGGAAGGAGTTCGAATTGATTGCTTAAATCCACCTTACACAGAGGAAGTCATTAAAAAGGTAGACTTTACTCCGTTTGATGTGATTCTCATGGATCTAAATTTAGGTGATGTAAATGGAATTGAGCTTTCTAAAATGATCTTAGATATGACAGATCAGTGTAAAGTGATTCTTTATACAGGTTATGATGTTGAGGATTATATTGAAGAAGCTCTCCGGTTTGGCATTTATGGGGCGATTAGTAAAACAGAATCAAAGGAGAAGCTTCTAACGTTTATACGACTTGCTATCGAAGGAGATATCGTTGTACCTTATGAATTTTTTCAAAAGCTCCTCTCCCAAAATCAATATGAATTAGAACAAACAGAAGTAGTGGAACAAGTGATTAATGATCGGGAGAAAGCTATTTTACAAGAGGTAGAAAAAGGTCTAACGAATCAAGAAATTGCTGACCAACTTCATTTGAGTAAGCGTTCGATTGAATACAGCTTAACATCCATTTTCAATAAATTAAATGTTAGTAGTCGAACAGAAGCAGTTTTAATCGCAAAATCAAATGGGATTATTGATTAGAATTTATAATGTTTAACTTTTACAAAATTTAAACATAACCTCAATATTGCCATGATGTTTATCATTTATGATTGTAACTACGTCCTAGCTTGGGAGGTTATAATGGACATTATGGCAGCTTATCCTACACTATTATTATTATGTGGGTATTTTATCTTCGTTGTGTATGTACTTAAAAAGTAAAAATGGTTAGTTTCATAGAATGGTCGGAAAGGGGTAGCTTGTATGGATTTTAATACAAAAAATACATTATTGGAAGCGCTTGGAATAGAGATTATATCTGTAACAGAAGAAGAGGTTGTTGCGACTATGCCTGTCGACCACAGAACCCACCAACCGTTCGGCTTACTTCATGGAGGTGCATCTGTGGCCTTAGCTGAAACTGTTGCTAGCATTGGTGCTTTTAATAGTATAGATCAAGAATCAGAGGCTTGTGTTGGTCTTGAGATCAATGCGAATCATATTCGCGGTAAGAAAGCAGGAATTGTAACAGCATACGCCAAACCAGCACATCGTGGAAAAACAACGATGGTTTGGGAAGTCAAGATTTTGGATGAAGAGAATGAACTTATTTGTCTATCTAGATGCACAATGGCAATTTTACAAAGGAAAGGTAAATAAGGGTATATAAAGGCTCTTTTCTGATAGATTGTTGCTAATTGACCTAATAATGATCTGTTTAAAACAGTGTTTCTATCGTATAAAAGGTAGAATTCTAAGAAGAAAAGATGCCACTAGACCTTATATAGTGCTGTTTCCTCAAGTTACTTATAGCAACAAAGTTTACGAAAATAGCCTATATAAAAAAAGTAGATGAGCGCTACGCTCATCTACTTTTTTGCTTAGATCGTGATTTTGCTAAATCATCTTGAATACTTTTATCCCATAAAGGTACTCCAATGTTATAGGCGGCTCTACTAATTAAATGCCCTGCTACAGGAGCAGTAATAAATACGAAGATGATCCCTAATAATACTCTAGAGTTCGTATGGTGATCAATAAGAAGGTAATATAAAAATAATCCTAAAAGAATACTAATTATACCTAATGTTGCACTTTTTGATGCGGCGTGGTTCCGAGTATACACATCAGGTAATCGAAGGACACCGATGGCAGCGATTAGGCTTAATAATGCACCTTGGAGAATAAGATAGCCTACGATAAATCTACTGATTTCGATCATTTTCAATGATCTCTCCCTTCTCCAAGTACTTAGAAAATGCAACTGTTCCAATAAATGCTAGTATTCCTAACAAAAGAATAACTTCTACAAATGCACTTGTGTTTAAAACGATGGAGGTAATGGCCGTAATACCAATTAAGTTAATTCCGATTGCATCCAGAGCAATGACCCGATCAGGTGTTGATGGACCCTTCACCAATCGATAAACATAAAGAAGTGTTGAGATGGCAACGATAATAAGTGAAATGGTCATAATGATCTGAAACATATTATCGGCTCACCTCCTTAATAGCTTTTTCAAATGTATTTTTAATATCAAGCTTGGCTTGTTCAACATCTTCAATATCCATTGCATGAATATATAAGGTTTTATTATCTTCGGAAACTTCAAGAACAAGTGTACCTGGAGTTAACGTAATTAGATTAGATAATATGGTGATTTCCCAATCCTTTTCAAGCTCAGTCTCTAAAGCGAAAATCCCAGGTCTTAATTCTAGCTTAGGTGAAAGAATCACTTTTAAGACAGAAATGTTTGACTTTACGAGCTCAATTAGGAAAATAGCAAGAAGTCTCATGACCGCAATGATATTAAGAATGTAGAAGCGGTGATCAAAGAAACGTCTTAATGCAAAAATAATGATAACCCCGAAAAAGTATCCCTTGCAAAATGCTAAGGAAGAATAATCATTAGAAAGAAACATCCAGATAAACGCTAGAAAAACGTTGAGTAAAATTTGAAATGCCATATGCACTACTCCTTCAATACGGCTTGAATATAAATTGATGGATCAAGTAGAGTATCGGCAGCTTGTGATATATAGGGTGATATTGATTCTACACCGAAACCATACGCAATAGACAAAGCTAGTAAAAGAGCAATTGGTAATAGTAAACCCTTCGGTGATACTTTTGCAATTGCTTTTTTATTTGGCTCACCCCAGAATCCATGGATGAAAATTTTCATCACAGAATAAAGGACCAATAGGCTTGAAAGTAAGACAACAAATGCGATTGTATACTCACCAGCTTCAAAGCCGCCTTGAACTATTTTAAGCTTTCCTACAAATCCGCTTAATGGGGGTATTCCTGCTAGAGCTAAAGCGGCAATAAAGAACATCCAACCTAAAAATGGATGGCTTGCAATCAAGCCGCTAAATTTACGCAAATTACTTGTCCCTGTAATCGCAATAATTGCTCCGACTAGAAAGAACAAGGCTCCTTTAATGATCATATCGTGTACAAGGTAGTAGACAGATCCTTCAATAGCATTTTGTGTGTTTGCTGCCACACCAAAAAGGATAACACCTACAGCTGTAATAATATTATAAATGATTATTTTCTTAATATCCCAATAAGCAATGGCACCGATCACACCAAAGATAATCGTTAAAGCAGCTAACCAAGCAAGTATCTCATGCGTGTATGAAGGCTCATGATAAAAAATGAGGGTAAATACACGAGTAATAGAGTACACTCCCACCTTAGTCAGTAATGCTCCAAAAAGTGCTGTTACAACTGCTGGTGGTGCTTGGTATGAACCAGGTAACCAGAAATATAATGGGAAAATTGCTCCCTTTAACCCGAAGATTACCAAGAATAGAATAGCAATAACCGTTAACAATCCGGACTGACCCATCTCAGCTATTCTTACACTTAAATCCGCCATATTTAACGTTCCAGTTAAGGCATAAAGGTAAGCAACGGCAATAACGAATAGAGCAGAAGAGATAACATTCACTAAAATATATTTGATTGATTCACGAAGCTGAGTTTTTGAGCTACCTAAAAC
>JAPSLU010000214.1 GCA_031180405.1 Bacillus sp. (in: firmicutes)
ATGAATTGAATCCTACAAACAAAATTGACATCATCAGTATGTCTTTAGGTAGTTCTGCACAAAATTATGGAAATGAGAATGAGGACCCAATGGTTAAAATTGTAGAAGAAGCTTGGGCAAGTGGAATTGTAGTCTGTGTGGCAGCTGGCAATGAAGGCCCTGACCGAAGTACGATTGCCAGTCCAGGGGTTAGTGATAAAGTCATTACAGTTGGGGCTTTAGACGATAGAAATACGTCTGAAACTAGAAGTGATGATGAAGTAGCTACTTTTTCAAGTAGAGGACCGACTATATACGGACTAGTTAAACCAGATATATTAGCACCTGGCGTTAATATAATCTCCCTTCGCTCCCCTAATTCCTATTTAGACAAATTACAAAAAAGTAATCGAGTAGGAAACGATTATTTTACTTTATCAGGAACTTCAATGGCAACTCCTATATGTGCTGGTGTAGTTGCATTGATTAAGCAACATAAGCCTGAATTAACACCTCAAGAGGTTAAAGATCTCCTAAAGAGTGGAGCGGATCTTTGGACGGACAAAGACCCTAATATATATGGTGCAGGATACATTAATGGTAATCGTTCCATTCCTTTTAGTTAGTCCTTAACTCCTTACAAATAACTCTATGTGCAGGAATATTATCGACGTTACCATAAAGAATCTATAAGAAATAATCTTTTTATATACAAGAAATTCAATTCCTACTCTTTAAAGCCTTTTTCCAAAATACATTTGTGAGTCTTAACCGTTTTTAAAATAATCTCGATTTTCACTAAAGATACCTTATTGTTATAACATTACTAAGCTGAAACTTAAAACGTTCCTTACATTGTGTAAGAAACGTTTTAAGTTTACAATTATTTACCATTTTTTGAGGTGAACCTCAGTTTTAGTGTAATATCTTCCAACAACTTAGAGTAATCAACTTTTGAATAATCTGACACATCCACTTCATATAAATCACCTAATTTAAACGAATCATATCCTCTTGTTGTACACCTTTTTATAAACTCCTGATAGGTCAATAAATTATCTGCATTGCTTCTATTAGATATATGATCTCCTTTTTTATAAGATGTTACAATATGACTTAAATGTCTTGTCGGATCTAGATCTCGCTTCTTTTGTCTTTCAAACAAAACATCTAAATCGGCAATTAACCGGATGGTTATAACCTCATAGTTATAACTGTCTACTAATTGCTGAATAGATGGTTTTTGTTTTTGACTAAAAGGATAATCAGATATAATATTGCTACCTACTAGCATTTGTTGTTCCATAATTTCATAATACTTGGCCCATGCTGTTTTTTCGACCTCCTGTTTTTCTTCTAAATTACGATAACCATATATATCACAATAATATTCCTTCAAATCATCTTGTGATAGCTTATAAAAAGAATAAATAGAACCTAATTTACTTTGGATCATATTACTTAAGTAGGTTTTTCCTGTACCAGGTAACCCTGCTAATAAGATTAGTACTTTATCCATCCGACCACCTCATGACTAACGAATAGGAAAATGCATCCGCCTTGATCAACCTAGGGGCAAATAAGACGATTTGGAATAGTAGGTTTTTACTATCAATTCCGATTGCTATATGACCTCGAGGGAGATACTAACTCGACGTTCTGTACTTCAGGGCTTGGTGCTTGTGCTAGTCAAAAAACTAAGTACTTACCTCCAAGAATATTGGAAGTCAATGTTTTTTCTTATACTTTACCTTTAATAAAAGTAAACATTCTTAAAGGATCAAGAAAGAGTATATGAACTTTCATATACTCTCAAAATTATGAATAATCAAAGCATTTTTTATTTTACTAAAATAGTACGGTCTTCCTTATTCATGAAGATATCAATTTTATGTTTAACAATCTCTTTCACTGCTTGATTACATGGAATAATGTTATGTCTTAATGATTTTGTTACTTTCGTTTCTCCAAATGTTTCTTTCGCCGTTTTCGTCCATGCTACTAATAACTCAGTACCTACGTTAAATTTACGCACTCCATTATTAATTAATTGATGGATATCCGATTCCTTTACGCCTGTGCCTCCGTGTATAACCAAGGGTATATTTACAACATCATTGATTTCTCTTAATAGCTGTACGTTTACTTCCGTTTTAGATTTATATTGTCCATGATTCGTACCGACTGCAACTGCCAAAGCATCTACCCCTGTTGCTTTCACAAACTCTGCTGCATCAATTGGATCAGTGTAAACCTTATCATTTTCATCTACATGAATCCCTTCTTCAGTACCACCTATCGTTCCTAATTCTCCCTCGACAGAAACACCAAATTTGTGTGCATATTCTACAACTGCTCTTGTTTTCATAATGTTCTCTTTAAAAGGTAAATGAGAACCGTCAAACATAACGGATGTATATCCTTTATCAATTGCTTCTTTAATATCATCAAACTTTCTCGCATGGTCTAAATGCAATACGACATCAACCATTTCCTTTGTGGCCATAGATTTACATACAGCAACTAAATTTTCATGACCAATATACTTCGCCGTATCTACACTTGTTTGTATAATAATAGGTGCTCCTTTTTCTTTTGCTGCACGAATCATGTCTGGTAACATTTCTAAGTTATGCGCATTAAATGAACCAACTGTGTAATTTAATTCTTCAGCTCTACGTGTTACATCTTTTAATGTTGTATACATAATCAATTAATCTCCCTTTATATTAATTTTTTTATTTCTCCTTATCGGACACCACGCGTAACATCTTTGGAAACTTGCAGCATTTGATCCATTTTTTTAAGATAGATCTGTAATGTTTCTTCGTCATTCTCTTTTGCTGCTTCTGCACGCTTTTGGTTATATAGCTTTAATAATGTTTTGTACCCGTTGCCTAATGATTTTTTGACCTGAATCCCTTTTTCTAAAAAACCTATAGCATTGTCATCTTCACCAAGCTCATGAAATGCTAAGCCAATTTCCTCATAAATTTTTGCTTGTTTTTCACCAGTTACTTGATTCAGTTCTTCTTTTTTAAGGGAAATGAGACGAAATAATTCTTCTTTTCGTTCTACCGTTAACACTATCTCTTCGGTTACTACTTTTTTCGGTTCTTTGGCTTTTTTCTTACCAAATCCAAACATTTCTTCCCCTCCTCCTTAGAAAGCTTTTAAGAGTGGTCCAATAATCCATGCATATAGTAAAGCAGCTGTTACCGTATCAACATCTGTTGCAGTTGCATTGACGAATCCCATTGAGTTGAAAGCTGTAACTAACAGGGCTGGTAATAATGTAATGAAGAAACCATGTACTATTCCACCTATAATCGCTCCACGACGACCACCCGTTAAGTTACCAAAGATACCTGCAGTACCACCGGCGAAAAAGGCTGTTAACATACCTGGTAAAATCATTGCTAATCCAAATACAGGTAGGACAAACATTGCAATGATTGAACCTATTGTTGTTGTGATAAACCCTACAATGACTGCATTTGGGCTGTATGGGAATAGGACTGGACAATCTAGAGCTGGCTTGGCATTTGGAACTAATCGCATTGCAATCCCTCTAAATGCTGGAACAATCTCTCCTAGTAATAAGCGAACCCCTGCTAATAAGACATACACACCAACAACGAATTGGATAGATTGTAAGAAAGCAAACATTAAATAGTTAGTATTTCCTGATAACGTAGAAGCGAACTCTTCACCTGCAAAAGCTGCCGTGATGATATAAAGAGGAGTCATTACTACCATGACTGAAAGATACGTATCTTGTAAAAATTCAAATTGTGCTGGTAATTTTATATCCTCAATTGACTTTTTCTTTTCTCCTTTTCCCCCTACTAGTTTCGCAACCCCTGCTTCAAATACGTAACCGATTGTACAAAAGTGCCCTAAGGCGATGTCATCCATGCCAGTAATTTTACGAACAAATGGTTGAGCAATCGCAGGCATTGCTACCGCAAAAACGCCCCCAATGAACCCCCCTAATAAAATCAATGACAAGCCTCGTAAGCCTGCAAAGTAACCAAAGACTGTTGTCATAGTTGCCATCCAAAGTATTGCTTGACCAGTTAAAAAGATATATTTCCATTTCGTAAACCTGGCAATTAGAATATTAAATACAAAGATAGCTAGGAAAGTTAGTGCTATATCACGACCCAAGCCTAATTCATTCATTGCTTGACCGTTAATAGCTTCAATGGAAGGAATTATTCCTTGCATTTCAAAGCCTTCTGTAAATATATGACCAAAATAAATTAAACTACCAACAATGATGCTAGAACCAGCTGATAACACCATAAATCCAAGCATCGTCTTCAAAGAACCGGAAATGACTTGACCAGTGGATTTCTTCTGTAAAATTAACCCCAACATAGCAATCAACGCGATTGTAACAGCTGCCTGTGTTAAAATATTTTCGATAATAAAATTTACAATGCCCATTATGTTTCCCCCTTCTCTCACTATCTTTTTATATGTTTAAGCAAGAACTCCCTTTTCCCTTAATACCGGGGTGATTTTTTCTTCAATCTCTGGTTTAGAGACAATATTTCTCAAGTAAACAATTGCCGTTTTGTTAGGATCCATTGTAAATTTTTCAAATTGGGATTGGAAGTTTTGTGCCGTAATAATAATATCTGGTTTTATCGAAACAGCTGAAGAAATATCGCTATGATCTAGATTCGCATTTACACCTAATTTGTTCAAAACATCTTCTGCAGCCATTTGACAGGCAAAGCTGCTTCCTAAACCTGCTCCACATACAAATAGGATATTTAACTTTTTCATTTCATTCTCTCCTCTTTCATTTTTTATATGTTTATAGTTACTAAAAAGCGTTACATTCTTCACTCAATCTCTTCATTTTCATATAACACCTGATTAAATCTATTTACATCTTGTGCTGAAATTAACTGATTTAATTTTTGTTCATCATTTATTAATTCAATTAAATTTTTCATAATATTTAGGTGGGAATATGAATCCACTGCTGCAAGACAAAAAACAATTTTTACCGGATCATTATCAGGATTTCCAAAATTAACTGGTTCCTTTAAAGTCATGACACTAACACCTAGTTTATTTACTCCATCTTCAGGTCTTGCGTGTGCTAGCGCTAAGTGCTTACCCACTACTATATAAGCGCCATATTCCTCAACAGACCTAATCATAGCGCTTACATAACGTTCTTCTATTACTCTCTCTGTTATCAGTAGCTGAGCGGTTTTTGTTATCGCTTCTCTCCAGTCTTTACATTCTTGCTTTAGTAAAATGTTGGAATCCATCAATATATCCTGTAACATCGGCTGAATCTCCCTTGTATTAATATTTAATTGGTATTCTTTAAATGTCTTTTCAACCTTTTGGTAGCTCTCCTTTGTTACCTTGCCGCCACTATCAACAATTAAAGTAAGAATATCCTGCATCAATTTTGTGGCATCCAATCTATTTGACACCGTTCTTCTCTTATCTTTATTTTTTAGTAAAAAGGCTTTTATTTCCTTTTTATCGCTATCTCTTAAAATTGGATTAAGCAATAATACCGGCTTTTTTTGATAGTCTATTAAAATTGTCGTAAAAACCAAATCAACATCTAATTTGTCAATAAAGGCTAATTCATAGGTACTTAATACCGCAACAATCTCAATATTGAATTGCTCTTTCAAATTCGCAGCTAACAGCTTTCCAGTTGAAATCCCATGATTACAAAGCACAACTGCCTGATAGACATGCTGTTCTTTCTGTTTTATTTGGCTTGCAGATGTTGAAAAATAAACAGTCAAAAATCCGATCTCATCGTCTGACAATGGTTTTTTAATGTAATTCTCTATTTTCTTTTTAAAGCTAGTTATCGCCTGATAAATCTCGGTATAAGACTCTTTAATCGTGTCTTTCAACGGATTAAATACTTGCAAATCATTCTTCGATCTGCTTAACAACCCAGTGATATGCTTATATAAACCTTCATATAAATCTTCTTGTCTATTAGAAAATGGAATTTTTGTAACCTTTTCTACATGTTCGATTAATTGAATAGCTAATAATTGTGCGGTTACCCAATCGAAGGAATTATTCATATCCTTTGGATTAAATGATTCAATGATAAACGTCGTATATTTGATTTCATTTAATGAAGGATATAAGTTAAACTCTAAACAGATGGAGTCAACAAAATTTCTGACAGGACCTTCTCTGATCTCGGTTCGAACCTTTGATAATTCACTAAGTGTGTTTCCTTCTTGCAGCCGTCTCACCCATATAGCTAAAAACAGAATGGTTTGATTTCGATAAACTTGATTAATCTCTCCTTTGTACGTTTCCATGACGTTGTCATAAAGTTCCCCAATTTTCCTTATTACATTAGCATCCAAGTAATCCAAGACAAATTGATCTGAAAAGGTATTCATTGCGTCTAGATCTCGGTACCCCATTAGATAATCTATATCTGTCATACTGTTAATCACGTCGTACAACATTGAGCGTATTGTTCGTTCATCACCTTTTAATACGATTCCATGCTTTGGTAAACTCACTACTAAAATTCCATATTCCTGTAAAAATTGACGAAGTTTTCTCATATCCTCATCCATTGTACTTTTTGAGACCTTTAGCTTTTCTTCCATTTCATAGAGCATTGTCGTCGTTGTCGTATTGGCAATATCTAAAAGTAAAGCAAGAAAACGCTCATTGGGGCTATAATAATCAAATTCTCTATCACCCCTTATTTTTGAGATGAGATTTACTCGATCCACCTCAGACAGTTCTAACTTCAACCCTTTTCCTCGAATCGACGTTATGGAAGTATTATGATTTTCAGCAAGAAATTTATTAATAAGGGTTAATTCGTTACGAAAAGTACGTTCACTAACATTGAATTCTTTACTTAATTCTTCACAAGTTAAAAAGGTATTTACTGACAAAAATCTGGTAAGTACTCGCTGAGTCCGTTCCTTCAATTTTGTATCCCCTTTCATATTGTCATTATAATTCGGAATTATTAGATAGTTTAGTGCAACTTCTTGCAACTTTATTTTGCAACTACGTAAGCGTTAACATTAACTTTCAACCTATAACTATAAAATTGATTATATTCCCTTTGTTTTGACATAATTCAATTCTTTGTACTATATTGAAGACTGTATATCCCCTTATTTTTATATCAATTTTTAAAGACTAAGGGATCTTGCAAAAGTTTGGCTATGTACTTTTCAGTTATTCAGGTTAACTATTAATCATTTTTATCTTGAACGAAAACGCTACATTTAGAATTTATATATAATGTGATGTGATCCATATCTTCTAGGAAACAAAACACTTTTCTTTAAATATGAATATACGATTTATTATAAATAATTTTACCTAATTCTATTTATTTGACAGCGCTATCATTACCAAATTATACTTAATTTAAGTTAATACCTAGTGAAGAGAACCCGGAGACACACTAAATTCTTGTTTGAAGATTTATTTAGATGTCTCTTTATTTTTTCTCTTAAGAAATCTATTATTCTACCAAAACAGGAGGTTTATTATGGCATTTGAAGAAGTAAGTTTTAAATCATTTAATCAAGAGGATACCATAAAGGCTTGGATTTACAGCCCAATTCGTAAGCCACGAGGAATTGTTCAGCTTGTACATGGTTTTGGTGAGCATTCCCGCCGTT
>JAPSLU010000215.1 GCA_031180405.1 Bacillus sp. (in: firmicutes)
ATAGAGCTAGTCGTAAGTATAGCGAGATTTTATTTGATCAAAGTGAAGCAGGTGAAATATCCCAATTTGAATGGCAAATCGGACGAATCATGGCGGCCTGTAAAGATTTTAACATCCCTATAGATATGGAAAAAGCGACTATTTTTCATGAAACGTATGTGACCGAGCAAAAAAACATTACCTTGTTTCCGGAAGTCGAAGAATTACTAAATTTCCTTTACAAAGAAGGGAAACAGCTTGGGATTCTTACTAATGGTGAAGAAAAACATCAAGCAATGAAAATTAAACAACTCGGCCTTAGTCGTTGGATTCCGGCAGAGATGACGTTTATTTCTGGTATGATTGGCCATGCAAAACCGAAAAATGAAGTATTTGATTATATTGAACAGAAACTGGACCTTGACCAAACAAAAACCGTGTATATCGGGGATAATTTTGAAAAGGATATTATCGGAGCAAAACAAGCAGGCTGGCAAGCGATCTGGATGAATCATCGTAAGAAAGATTTACCGACTAATGCTACCTTTAAACCAGATAAAGAAGTACAAAGTGCTAAGGAGTTATTAGAATTATTTGCGAAAAATGCATAGGTCGTTATGGTAGGAATCAGCGATTGTCATCCTGATTCCTATTAAGGTTTCATTGAAAACTTCTTATTGGTTTAATGAATAGCATTGAGCGGGTTACTAAACAAAATGGAAGATTAGTTTTATAAGAACTGAAATCTATAAAAGGATCTTTGCTGCACAGTACAACAATACTATTCAATAGACTAATATGTCTTCAACAATCGGGCGTTTTTCTTTAGTAAGAAGGCGTCTTTCTTTATGCTCATATATAAAAGATTGTGTGTTGTTGATGAAATTCTACTATTATCAATATGTTAACATTCCGAGTTATGTGTTGTTCATACTCAGCAAGAATTATTAAGGCTATACTCTTAAAATGACAGTATTTTGTATTTTAGATTACAAAAAACAACTCAATTATCATTAATTGGGTTATTTTTTTATTGACGATAAATATATCCTAATGTTAGGATATATTTATCCTAGTCCTAGGATAAAATGAACGCAAAAAAATATTAAAATATAAGGAGAGATTTTTAATGGAGATTTTATCAATTATTCTTCAAGTTTTATTAGGTTTAGGCTTCCTAATGTTTGGCTTTATGAAGTTCGGTTCGAAGCAGATGGTTGAAGGATTTAAGCATTATGGGTATCCAGGATGGTTTAGAGTATTTACAGGGTTAGTGGAACTTATTTCAGCAGCTTTAGTTATTGCAGGTATTTGGAATGAAACATTGGCTGCTTGGGGTGGATTGTTTATTGTAGGTACTATGATTGGAGCTATTCTGACTCATATCAAAATGAAAGATGCTTTCAAAAACATGATGATGCCAATCATTTTATTAATTTTAGGATTAATAGTATTGCTGATAAATCTTGGTTCATTGTTTTAAGCCTTTTTAGATAAGGAGGGATTAAATTGGAAATTACTATTATTAAACCAAAGGACCAGGCGTTTGGGCAGTTTGATGGTGGGAAGATAATAGAACAAAAACCTATTGGCTTTTCTGGAGAAGGTTCAACCATTAACCGTTTGGGTCCATTGTTTTACTGGGCGTGGGCAAAAACGGAAGGAGAAGGCGGTATTGGTTTTCACCCTCATCAAGGTTTTGAGATATTAAGCTACTACATTAAGGGGAGAGGTCGTCACGAGGATACCCTTGGTACTGTAAGTGAAATTAAGGCTGGCGGTGTTCAATTTATGCAAACTGGATCGGGTGTGGAACACGCGGAAACAGTTCTTGAGCCGTCAGAAGGGTTTCAAATTTGGTTCGAGCCACATTTAAGTCAAGCGATAAAACGTAAACCCACTTACGCAAAATACGTCCATGAAGATTTCCCGATTACTAAGGAAAACGGTGTAACGGTTAAGACGATCTTAGGTGAAAATTCACCGATCAATCTCGTGACAGATGCTAAAATGTACGATGTTGAAATTGAGAATGGTGCTGTCTATATGTATACTCTTTCGACTAATCGTACACTAGCAGCTCTAGCTATTAGGGGTAATGGTGGGGGAATTGACAAATTAGATACTTTTGAGAATAAGAATTTCATCATTGTCCAGTCAGAGAATGATGAAAACTTTACCATTCAGACTAAAGGTGAAGAACTTCGGATACTGTTTATTGAGATTCCAACAAAAGTTGATTATCCTTTATATAGGAAACCAAGGTAACCTTATATGTAAAAGGAGGTTGGATGATGGAGGAACAAAGTGAGCTGGATTTGAGATTGTTTCGTATTTGGATGAAGGCGACTAAAGCTGTAGCTGAAAACATTCAGAAGGATATTGAGAGCCATCATATTAATCATGAAAATTTTATAACTCTCGAATTACTTTATAGTAAAGGTCCTCAGCCTGTCCAAAAAATTAGTGAGACACTATCTATTCCTAGCGGGAGTATCACCTATGTTGTTAATAAATTAGAGAAGAAAGGGCTTGTTGAAAGACAAACGAATCCTCATGATAAAAGGGCTTCTAATGTCGTCCTTACAGAAGAAGGAAGAACACTATTTAATGAGGTTTTTCCGAAACACGTAAATACTATTTCTCAAAATTTATCATTTATCTCGAATGATGAAAAAGAACAACTAATTGATTTGTTAAAGAGAATTGGAATGGGTGCACAAAATTTAGAAAAATAAATTACAGGTTAAAAAGGAGGAAGTAACAATGGCAAATGAGAAATTAAATATAGGGATTATTTTAGGTAGTACAAGGGAAGGGCGAGTTAGCCCACAAGTAGGAGAATGGGTGAAAGGAATTGCTGACAAACGTGGAGATGCAAACTATGAAATTGTAGACATTGCTGATTATCAATTACCTTTTCTAGGAACAACTGATGGGACTGAACCAGGAATTGCTGCTTGGAACGAAAAACTTAACAGCTTGGATGGATTCGTATTCATTGTCCAGGAATATAATCACAGCATAACAGGAGCTTTAAAAAATGCCCTTGATTTCGCTCGTGAAGCCTGGAATAACAAATCAGCGGGTATCGTTAGCTATGGTTCAACTGGAGGTGCTCGTGCAGCAGAGCATTTACGAGGAATTTTGGGTGAATTAATGATTGCTGATGTACGTGTACACCCTACATTGTCATTATTTACCGACTTTGAAAACTATACAACATTTAAACCAGCTGACTTGCACCTAACGAATGTAAATGCAATGCTTGATCAAGTGATTGCCTGGGGCGGTGCATTAAAAACTTTAAGAAAATAATTAATTTTTATTATTTACGATAAACGAATATCACACTACCAAAAGGAGTGTTTGATATTCGTTTTGATTTACATTCCCTATTACTTCAATTATCAATAATAAGATTGTGAATAATTATATTTAAACTATAGAGTAGCTTAGAACAATTGAGCGATTTCCAGCTTAGACTATATCACAGCTATTACCGAGTATTTATGAAAGTCCAATTTCTTAATTTTAATGTTAAGAAATTGGACTTATTAAAAATGGAAACGAATAGCTTTGGGAAAAAATGTGCTTAAGCTATAGGGGAAATAGTAAAATAAGAATGGTCTTAATACTAATATTTTAAAAGAAATAAAACATGTAATTAAAGATTGTAAAAGACCATAAGATTTATTACAATAAAATCTAACTACTATTAGTTAGATTTCGCATTAACCTTAAAGGAGTGTTCTTATGGCTTGGTTATTTCTCATTATTGGAGGAGTTTTTGAGGTAGGTTGGGCTTTAGGCTTAGCTTTTTCTGATGGGTTTACTAGATTAGAAGTTGTTATACCAACGTTAATTTTACTAGTGTTCAGTTTTTACTTTTTTTCGAAATCTTTAAAACTGTTACCCGTATCGACTGCTTATGCCGTTTTTACAGGCATTGGGTCATTTGGAACTGCAATTGTAGGAATGATATTCCTTGGTGATTCTGTAAGTCCCTTAAAAATTTTATTCACCATGTCCTTAATAAGCTGCATTATCGGCTTGAAATTTGTATCCAAAGAGACCGAAAAGGGAGAAAGTGGATTGAAATTTGTATCTAAAGAAACCGAAAAGGGAGAAACTATTTAATATGGGTTGGATTTTTATTGTTATCGCAGGATTAATGGAAGTTGGTGGAGTGATATTCTTGAAGTTCTCTGAAGGATTCTCAAAGTTAAAGCCAACATTAGTTTTTATAAGTTTTATGTTATTAAGTTTCTTCTTCCTTTCCTTGTCCCTAAAAGAAATTCCAATTAGTATTGGTTATGGTATTTGGACAGGTATTGGAGCAGCTGGAAGTGTCTTATTAGGAATGTTTTTATTTAAAGAAACTAAAGACTTGAAACGACTAGCTTTCGTTGCTGGTATAATTATAAGTATAGTTGGCTTAAAATTAGTATCCTAAATATTATTGAGGTGTGAATTGGTGAGCAAAGGTGAAGAAACAAGAAAAAAAATATTAAAAAGCGCTCTAAACTTATTTTCTAATAAAGGTTATGAGCAAACGTCAATTAAAGATATAGCTATAGAAGTAAATATTAAAGCACCTTCCATATATGCCTATTTCTCAAGTAAAGAAGAGTTGTTTATTAGTGTAAGTGATTACGCAATAAAAGAATATACAAGTTTTGTACAAAATCATTCTTTCATGAAAGATCAATCCGTTGAAAATAAATTATATGAGTTAATGAAATCTTTAAATGATTATTTTTATGAAAATGAGTTTGGAAACTTCGTAAATAGGTATTTTATTTTACCACCTGAACAATTTAAAGAAAGATTAGTTGAACTTTATTTAGAAAGTGAAAAAGAAATAAAAAAGGTATTATTAAAAATTTTAAGTCCTGAGGCTGATAAATTTATATCAATAGACATAATCCTAGCATCTTTTTTCTGCAACCTAGATGGAATGCTTCTCTATATGGTTAATTACTCTCGAGAGCATTACGAAAAAAGACTAGAAGAGATCTGGCAAGTGTTTTGGCGAGGGATTCAAAAGTGAGTATAAAACACTCTTGTTAGTAAATATAGTTAATCCTTTAAATATAAAACTACTTTCTATTTAAGGGAGAGTGAAAAGAAAATGAGACAAAATAGAAAAGATGACGCCATTGAAATTGTGGGTGCAGCTGAAAATAACCTTAAGCATATTGATTTGACAATACCAAAAGGAAAGTTGGTCGTATTCGTAGGCGTCTCCGGTTCAGGGAAAAGTTCTCTCGCTTTCGATACTATTGCTGTGGAGAGTAGTCGACAGTGGCAGGCATCATATCCACTTTACTTGAGAAATAAAATGCCGCATTATGAGCGTCCTACAGTAGAGTATATTCAGAACCTTACACCCTCTATTGTTGTCGATCAAAAACCAATGGGAACAAACGCCCGTTCAACAGTAGGAACTGCTACGGATGTAGCTCCGTTAATCCGCCTCCTGTTCTCTCGTGTAGGATATCCAAGTGCAGGGGGTGCTACAGCTTATTCATTTAATCATCCATTAGGTATGTGTCCTACTTGTACCGGCTTAGGAGTATGTTTAGAACTCAATGAGGACAGCCTTTTTGACCATGAGAAAACTATTCGACAAGGGGCAATCTGTTTCAGCCAATTTTCTGGTGGTTGGCAAAGTCGATTATACTTAGGTAATCCATTTCTTGATCAAGATAAAAAACTGAAGGACTTTAATGATGAAGAGTGGGAGATACTCAGGTACGGAACAAAGGAACCATTAAAAATAGAGTTGACCTCCAACAATACTGGTAAATCAGACAAAGTGGACTATGAGGGAGTTATCCCCCGTTTTCGCAGGCTATATCTTAATCGGGATATTTCTAAATTAAAAAAGAGTCTGAAAAATGAAATTATGTCCTTTGTGCAAACAAGTCCTTGCACTGTATGTAAAGGGACAGGACTGAATCCAAATGCACTGGCATCTAAAATTAACAACTATAATATTGCTGATTACTATGATATGCAAGTAAGTGATTTGCTATCTATACTACAGAATGTCAATAAACCAATAGGCAAGTCAATAGCTATGCAGATAGCAGATAGCTTAAACAACATGGTTGAGGTAGGACTTGGATATCTAACCCTGTCACGGAGGACAGACACTCTTTCTGGCGGGGAAATTCAACGGTTGAAAATGATACGTCACTTAGGCAGTAATTTAAGTAATATAACATACATTTTTGATGAGCCTACTGCTGGACTTCATCCTGATGACGCCAAACGGATTGCTGCATTACTTTTAAAGTTACGCGACAAACATAACTTGGTCCTTGTAGTTGAACATAGTCGAAGCATGATTGAAATTGCAGATGAGGTTATAGAGCTTGGACCACAGGCAGGTAATCATGGGGGACATCTTGTTTTTCAAGGAACTGTTGAATCACTCAAAAGGACTGATACACAAACTGCACAAGCATTGCGTGAGCCAGTGATTGTAAACCGGTCACCTCGAACATGGAGGGACAAGTTTCCGATAGAAAATGCAACGATTAACAATTTAAAGGATATATCTGTTTCAATACCCAAAGGTGTATTAACAGTTGTTAGTGGTGTTGCAGGATCCGGTAAAAGCAGCTTAATGAGGGAATTTGTTACACGTTATCCAGATGCAATTGTTATTAATCAAAAGCCTATCGGTACATCATCTCGCTCTACTCCTGCAACATATACTGGAACAATGGATGAGATACGTAAACTATTTGCAAAGGAAAATGGTGTTGGTCCAGAATGGTTTAGCTCAAATTCAAAAGGCGCATGTCCAGTATGTAATGGTACAGGTGAAATAAAGCCCGACGTTGCATTTGCAGATGCAGTAGCCATTACCTGTGAAGAATGCGGTGGAGGTCGTTTTAATCCTAAAGCATTGAGCTATAAGTATATTGGGAAAAATATTAAAGAGGTACTGGCACTCACCATTAATCAAGCACTAGATTTTTTCTCCGAGAAGAAAATAGTAACCCGATTACAAAGTCTACATGACGTTGGACTTGGTTATATGACTCTCGGTCAGTCTACGAGCACCTTTTCTGGTGGAGAAAATCAGAGATTAAAGCTTGCAAGTGAGCTTCACAAAAAAGGAAACATTTATGTGCTTGATGAACCGTCAACAGGTCTGCATAATCAGGATATCAAGCGTTTGGTTGATTTATTTAATCAGCTCGTAAACCAAGGAAATACTGTAATAATAGTGGAGCACAGATTAGAGATGATAGCATTAGCTGATTGGGTCATAGACCTTGGACCCGTTGGCGGAAAAGAAGGTGGAAGATTAGTATTCAGTGGTACACCTGCTGACTTAACGGAATGCGAAGAATCTGTTACTGCACATTATCTAAAATCATTAACAGAATAATTTAAACTAAGTGGTAAGAGAGTTCTTAATTTTAAAACTATAGGTTTCTTGTATTATAGAAGTAAAGCTACCAATCTTATGAAGAAATTTGAAGTTTAGATGAGGTTATTAAAATTTTAATAAAAGAAAACCTTATTTTATTTTAAAAAGCATGCTAATTTATATTAGTATGCTTTTTTTTATTTTACATTAGCATCATATT
>JAPSLU010000014.1 GCA_031180405.1 Bacillus sp. (in: firmicutes)
AAGATCTGAGAGGCACTCTAATAATTTATCAATAGATCCATATTCCGTAATTAGCTTAAAGGCTGTTTTTTCGCCTATTCCTTTTACTCCAGGATAATTATCACTAGAATCTCCCATTAGGGCTTTTACATCAATCAACATATGTGGTTCGATCGTAAATTCTTCAATATATGATTCTTTAGTGTAGTGCTTGTAATTACCAATTCCTTTTTGAAGAATTAATACATCAACATGATCATTTAACAATTGAAGTATATCCTTATCCCCTGTAACGATTGATATTTTCATTTCATTTTCAAATTTCTTCGTAAGCGTACCAATGCAATCATCTGCTTCATAGCCCTCTATACCAATATTTGTTATATTAAGTGCCTCAACAACCTGTTTCGCTAAATCAAATTGCGGTTGCATTTCAACTGGTGCCTCTGGTCGATTCGCTTTATAATCTATAAATAGTTCATTGCGATATGTTTTACTTCCCATGTCCCAGCAGCAAATTACATGAGTAGGTTTAGTATAGTCAATAACAGCAAATAAGTGCTTTAACAAACCCGTAACAGCGTTTGTAGGTATACCTTTACTATTGATCATAAACTGTCCATAAACAGACGTTGAAAAAAACGAACGGAATAGCAATGCCATGCCATCTACAATTAATAAATGCTGATCTTTTTTCAATTTATACAACCTCACATTCGCTATTTACTATTATTAAATTTTAACCTATTGTTTTACCAAAAGGTATTATAACATAAATACTTAGAGGTTGTATTTGGTACTTCAAGTCAATTTTGATTTATAAATAAAAAACCTGCTGAGAAATCATTCCCTAGCAGGTTTTGATAATATTTTTATTCTTTGTTTTTACTACTTAATTTTAATGCTTCATTTTGTGCATAAGAAGCAAATTCCGTGTTAATATCATTTTTTTTCTTTTTATTATTATTACGCTGTGCATTTGCATTCCCTAATTTTGTACGTCCCATAAGATCCTCACCCTTCATTAATTTCAGAAAAACATTTATAGTTTTCCTCACATATGTTTTTTTGAATCGAAAAGGATTTTGGTAATCTCTAGTCGTATTAACTTTAAATCACAATAATGAATTGTTTATTTTCCATATTTTCTTTCAACAAATTCTTGCACCATTTCTTTTGTAACCATTTTACGAATTGGTACAATCCCCTCTGATGCTAAACGATTCATCTCAGATGTTACTTTATTAATTTGTTCAACTTCAAATGGTAAGGAATTCACACAAAGAAAGATTGCTTCTTCAATTAAAGACTCTCTTTTACCTTCTAAAGTTAAAAAAGATTGGATATGGCGATGCTGATTTTTACTATGTTTTGTTATTGCTTCATGTACGTTACTCATGTAGTCCCACCTCGTTTTTCCATTAACCTTTTAACGTGCTCTTTAGGGTTCCAGCAATTAAACGAATAAGTTGGCTTCGTTTCATAGTTTAAACGGCTACAATGGTAAATCATCTTTTTATTATTTCGGTTTGCCTTAAAATGAATGCACGTTGCACAAACTTGATACGCTTTAGGATCCAAACCTTCTCCCCCTACACGTTAATTGATTCTATCAATAAATTGTATCACAAAATCAATTATAAAGACGAATATTATCTTAATAATTGAATAACTTCAATTAGCTTTTCTTGTTCCATTTTTAAGTGAACTGTATCTTCATTCCTTATATCAAGAAGGGCAGCAAAGCTTTCATCTGTTTGACTTTTAACAGCATGAACGATTGTGTCATATGCATATTCGACAGCTTCTCTATAATAATGTGAAAACTTATTTGTGTATTCTTCTAAAACAAGGGATGTTGGTGAGTCAAAGCGTTTTGCTAAATCCTCTCCCATTATTTTCTTTTCATTCCGCTCAAAGAAGGATTTTGTATTTTTAAATAACTTCAATGATGGTTTTAAGCTCGAAATCATATCTAATGAAAATTCAACAAATATTGACGGTGTTGGAATTAGATTTTCATCTATTGATGTTAAGGTGATTCCTTCTGATTTCCTCTTAATGAGCTGTTCGATACGACTAAACTCATCCACTAAGACTTTATTAATTAGGTTCTCGACTCTTAGAGAAGTAGCTTGTAATTCCTGAATTAATTCAAACTCCACTGTCCTAACTAACTCATCCAAACAAATCTGTAGCGCTTGATGGGGATCTGTTTGCTGATGGAATATACTTGGATGAAAACTCTCCTTAAAAAATTCATTAAATCGATGAAATATTCTCTGCTTAACATAAAAAATCAACTCTTCTATTTCTTGAATAACAGTTACCACACTATGCTGCGGGGTTAATTTTGATATTTCCTCATTAACATCCTTTTGTTCTTTTAAGAGTTTCTCTCTAATTTTTTCTTTCTCAAGACCGCTTTTTTCAGCAGCATCAATTAAAGAATCTACTCTTTCCTTACACCGTTGTAGATCTTCTCTAATAGATAGGATAGTTGTGTTCGTTAATTCCTCTTTAATAAACGTTTGAAACTGTTTTTGAAATTTAAGATAATCTTTTTCTTCCTCAGTATTGTTTGATAATATGTTTAGACTAGAAACCCCAAACAAACGCACATTTCTTATTTCATGCTTTAAGAATTGGTCTCTAATATATGTCTTAACAAGTTCAACCTCTTCGTTGTCTTTTGCTAAATCAACAGCATTAATAATGAAGAACATTTTGTCTAGTGTAAAAGAATCTTTAACTCTTCCTAATTGTCTTAGGAATTCGCGATCTGCTTTTGAAAAGGGGTGATTATAGTAAGTTACATATAAGATAGCATCGGCTTTTTTAATATACTGAAACGCTACATCCGTATGTCTTTTGTGTAAAGAATCAGCTCCAGGTGTATCAACCAAGGTAATTCCAGCCCTTGTTATTGGACAATCAAAATATACGACCACTTCTTCGACCAGGCATGCCTTATCTTCCTTTGCAACAAAATCCCTAAAAGAATCTTTATTTGATTGAAGAATTAATCCATTTGACGTTAGGTTTAGATAATCTAATAGGGCCTTTTTATATTTTGAAATTTGTTCGATTTCAAATTGATTCTTTCCTTGGTAATTCTGTAGTATTTGAGCTAGGTCTTCTACCCTGTTACTCTTTTCTTGTAAAGAAGGAATATTATCGATTATTTCCTGTACTAATAATTCTTGTGACTTTAATTTTACTTCAACTAAACCATGTGATTTTTCGATCGTTGGTGGTGCAATTTTATTAATCGTAGCTGTTGTTGGATTTGGTGACGAAGGTAATAGACGATCTCCTATTAAAGCATTGGCAAATGATGATTTCCCTGCACTAAAAGCCCCAAATAATGCCACAGTAAAAGTTCGATTTTTGATGTTCTTTATTTTTCCTTCTAGAGAATCTGTTAATTGTCTAAAACCACGCATTTTCTCAAGACGTTTTATCGTTTGTTCTGCATTCTGAATAAATAAATCTCGGTTTTGAAATTGCTTTTCTGAAGTTTGATCAGATGACTCCGTAGGTTTTGTCCTCTCACCTTTTTGTGACTCTTCTTCAATTTGAATCGTTTTCATCGTTTTCTTATATAATTGGTGTTCAGTTAACCATTTTTCTTCATTTACTTTCTGATCGGTTAACTCCAGGCTTATTTTCATTAAAGAACTTTCATAATTAGCAAGCTCTTGAAACCTAGATAAAATCTCTTCTCTATATTTGATTTGTGTGCTATACTCTTCTACCTCACATTTAAGCTTAGCAATTTTTTCTTTGCGGCCAATGTTAATACTATCTATCATCTTTTTTAGTACACTCATAATTTTGAACTTACTTTGTTTCTTAATCAGATCACTTACATCTGAGGAATACGTTAAAATATATTGATTATTATAAGAAGCTCCAGACTTCATAGCATCAGAAATAAGTTGTTCAGACATTTTAATGGAAAAGCTTTGAGCTTCCTGCATCATATTTATGTCATGGATTTCGTATGTTTGAATAAATTCTTTAAGCAAAGATATAAAATGCCATGTAATTTGTGTCTCGGTATTTTTCATTAAACTGTCGTATAATTCTGCTTTTCTATTTTGTCGCTCTTGTTCAGTTTTTGACTTTGAAAATAGAAAGCCGATTTTAAAGGACGGATCTGCTGATTGAATATAAGCTGCAGCTTTTTCCCTTGTTTCATATGGTATTAAATTTGCACTTTTTAATATATCTGATACTTTTTCTTCTGCTTTTGAAAGAAGCAAATTCATTTTATTCTCTTCTTCCTTCATTAGCGACAGAAGGTTATTTTTTTTATTTATATCTTTTTCTAGTTGTCCTCTAATTTCCAACTCATTTTGTTCAGCTAGATCCAAGTGATCCTCATATTTCTCGATATGTTCCTTTAACAGATGTGTAATCGATTCAGAGATATTTTGATCTAAGAACCTATTTTTATCTTGAATGATAACCTTTATTAATTCTTTGACTTTCTCTAAATAATTATGAGGATGGGAATCATCCTTTAATGTAGTAAAAAAAACATCCTGTGGGTGCAAACCTACATCAGCAAACGATTCCTCAATATGCTTTCTGAACTCCTCAAAATGTATTTCTTTTTCATCATGTTTATCAATTTGATTAACAATTAGAAAGATCATTTTGTTTCGATCCTTCATTTCACGCATAAATGAAAGGTTCTCCTCAGATTGAACATGATTATAATCTGTTACATAAAAAATAACATCAGCGAGATGTAGCATTGACTCAGTCGATAATTTATGCGCTGCATCTGTGGAGTCAATACCGGGTGAATCCATGATGACAACGTCTTCCGTTAAGTTTTCGTACGGCTTTTTTATCAGTATTCTCTCAATCTCACCACCTTGTTTGCAGTACTCCTTGACTTGTTCAATTGAGTATTCACCTGACAATTCAATTCTCTCTTTCGCGGCAGAAAACAAGGTAACCTGCTCGTCACCTTTTTCTAATAATACTAAGTTTGCACTTGTTGGTATTGGGCTCGTCGGAAGAATTTGCTCATCTAGAAGCTTGTTAATCATTGATGATTTCCCAGCAGAAAAGTGTCCTGCAAAAGCAACATAAAGCTTTTGCTTTTCGAGCTTATGAGCCATTTCTACTAGCTTATTAGCATTTTCTTGATCATGTTTATTAATTATCTCATGAAGATTTATTATGGTTTGCATTAATTGCTTTGACTTCACTGCGGTTGTCATATTAATCCCCTTTGCTCTTGGCGCTAACGTTTGTTATCTTCATTTTACAGAATTTTTTATAATTTTTCTATTATTGGTTATTAGTTTTATCAAGAACAAAATCGCAAGCGCCTTAATCTGGCTCGGACAATAAGCTAATGTTAAAAGTTTCTTTGCCTTAGCTAGACACTAGAAGGGCTAGGTGCTGGTAGTCTAAATGAACTACGCCAATCTCAACGACTGCCCTTGCACGTCTCTGAGCTTCGAAGGCAGTTAAAGAAATTTATAAATTCCCCAGAAAAAAAAGCCCCCAGTATTTCATTACTGCGAGCGTCTTGTTCAATGACAACTATTATAAAATCTATGCTTTTTGTGCATCTATATTTTTTAATATGTAACCAATTAACACACTATACGTAACAACGGTACAACCGACAAATAACATCGTCATATTCGCAGCAGACCTCCAACTATTTTGAGAATGATTTTCAACACAAACTTATTTTATCATCAATGATAATCATTTTCAACATAACTTTTGTTATTTTTCGAAAAGTCTGTCTGTATTACCTTCTCGGTAAAAGTTTTGATTTAATTGAAAAAACCTCTTGGTAATTTGTATGCTTTTGAAGAGCTTGTTCTTCTGCTGGAATTCGAACGGTCATCATGATAGCATTCAGAATTGTAAATAATAGGGCTGTTATGTATGCATGAAATAATAAAGGTAATAACAAAATTTCTACCGCTACAACGATATAATTTGGATGTTTTAAAAATTTATAGGGTCCTCTTGAAACAACGACATCATTTGGAACAATCAGGATTTTAGTATTCCAATAATTCCCCAATGATATAACAGCCCAATATCGCATCAGTTGAGTCAAAAACAGAATAGGAACTAATACATACCATAATTCTGATAATTCTCTTTGAAAAACTTTTACTTCTGCAAAAAAAGAGAGTAAAAAGAGGACATGCAATCCTACTATATACGGATAATGCTCATTTCCGTGCTCAACTCCACCTCTGTTTCGCATCCACTCTTCATTTCTCTTAGCTATAAATAATTCAGTTACCCTTTGAGCAATTAGGAACAAAAAAATCACATAGAACATGTCCTACCTTCCCTCCCATTGGACAAGTAGCAACTCAGCGCTAAATCCTGGTCCTAGTGCAGCTATAAGACCTAGATCACGATCTTTACCTAGTTGTCTTTCAAGATATAATGCCAAAACATACATCACCGTTACGGATGACATATTCCCATGACTAGTTAATACCTCTTTTGAAATATGTATGTGTTCGTTTGAAAAGCCAAGTCCTTCTAAATACGCATCCAGTACCTTTTTACCACCGGGATGAGCAATAAAATGAGCGATTTGTTCTAGTTCTAACTTGTGTTCATTTAAAAATTTGATAACATGAGGACGTAACCATTGTTTTATAATTGAAGGAATATTACGGGAGAAAATAACGTAAAGTCCATTATTTTTGATATCCCACCCCATTACATCCTCTGAATTGCGCATAAGGATTGACCTTGTTCCAATAATTTTTGGAATTGCTTTTAATCTCGATCTTCTTTTCCATTCAAAATGGCTTCCTACTATACAAGTACACGCGACACCGTCAGCAAAAAGTGATGTTCCAATAACATTACTCTTAGAACGATCATCGAGCTGAAACGTTAAACTACAAAGCTCAACTGAAACAACGAGAACAATTGAGTTTGGATATGCAATACAATATTCATAGGCACGTGATAAACCTGATGCCCCACCTGCACAACCCAGACCCCAAATTGGTAAGCGTTTTGTTGTTTCTTTAAACGGTAAGCAATTCATTAATTTGGCATCAATGCTAGGAGTTGATAATCCAGTTGTACTAACAAAGATAATAGCGTCAACATCTTCATATTCAATATCACTCTGTAATAATAAGTGATTTGTTAAACAGTCCTTTATAGCTATCACACCATATTTGACCGCTTCTTCGATATATAGCGCGTTTTTCTCTTCGAAAGAATGTTCCTTTTTATACCATTCAACCGGTTGTGAGAATTGACGTTTTTCTATTTCTCCATTTTTAAAAACAGGTAAAAGTCGGTCGAAATCTTTAAATGAATCCTGAAATATCTCACTAGCGAACTCAACTGTCGTTTCTTGACTCATTTCATATTTTGGAATTGCCTTTCCTACCGATAATATGTAGACCAATGTTGTTTACACCTCATTTTAATGGGCTCTTATTCTGAACAATTTAATAAATTCAATTTTTAAAAAAGAGCTTAAAACAAATCAATACTTATAAGAGTCAGTCCTTATCGTTACTATGACCCTCAAGAGTTAAATTTATCCAGAAATAAAAAAAAGCCTTTCCCATGAAGTGGGGAAAAGCTAAACGTCTTAAAGGAGTTGTTGTTGTGCACATTTATTATATATCATTCTAAGTGAATACTCACCCGTGAAAATTCTGGAAATGATCTTTCCTAGAAAAAATACGCCATGAACACTTCGTCATCATATAGCCCGTTTATTTTCACCTGTTCCTTCTGAACACCCTCTTGTACAAAACCGTATCTTTCATATAGTTTATGTGCTGAGTCATTTGATGCAAAGACAGTTAGACACAGCTTATGTAATTGATGAATTTCACACCACTTTAGGGTATACTTCATAATTTCCGATCCTATCCCTTTACCTTGAGCTGTATTTATTAACCAGGTCCTAAATATTCCTATATGTCGTTTCATCTCAAGCTCACCTCTAATAACTCGAGCAATACCGACTATTTCTTGATTAATCTCTGCTACAATGTACATATTATCTAAATCAATCATTTTATGGATAAAATTTTGCTCATTATCTAAAGTACGTGGTACCTCTTTTTGTATATATAAACCAGATTGAATGATTTGTTCTACTGCTTCAATAATCTGTTTTGCATCTTCTATTTGAACAGGCCTTAGAATGACTGTTTCATCTGTTTTTGCGGTAAATTGCTGTATCATTTGATTATTATCCAATTTTACTCTCTCCTTTAGAGGACAAAAATCTAAGGCTGACATTAAATCAGCCTCAGGACAGGAGCATCTATGCTACACGAATTGCTTTTCCAAAAGGTACCTTTGGAATAAATTCATCAGGAACTAACCAAAAAACTTCATTTTTCACTTTTAGTTCTTCATAAAAATATCCAGTTACATCCGTGATATAAAAGAGTGTGTCAATTTTTTCCTCTTCAGCCCATTCTAACACCTCTGTATAGGAGGACTTACCATGTTTATAATAAGTAATTTGATCTTCTTTAATTGGTGATATCTTTCTTATCTTAAAATCTGCTTGCACTAATAATGCATTAGGGGCAACTTCCGCAAACAACTTAACTATATTTTGTATTAATACTTTATTCGTTTGGTCAGTCGAAGTGTCAATTGCAAGAGCTATTTTCTTTCCATCTCGTTCCTGCAATTTTGATAGCAGCTGTTTTTGCCATTTCATCAAGAACATCTCCCCTCACATTTTTTGTGAAGCACATCTATTTTTACTCAAACCGATTGATCCTATGCCATGGAATGATATATTTTTCTTCAACAACTTTATTTCATTTATTGAAGCTCATTTCCACTTAAATGCACAAACTGACCAGTACCGTTACAACCTGGACAATCAAAAATGGAATCATAAGTTGGCAAATATACACTTGTTATGGCTGAAATAAAGCCTCTCCCTTTACAGTCTGGACATCTACCTAATGACTCCATATCTGCTCGTACTTTTTCTGTTCGTGACTGTTTCCAATCAGCTATACCACGAAGAAAATTCATTGACTCACCTCATTTACCTATTTATTCCTTAATATCGATCTAAACTCCATTTTTTAAACCCGATTGTTAATTCATTTTTTCAAAATTTTAATAAACGTCATGCAATTTTAATAGTAAAAAGTCGTGTAATTTAGATAAAAATTTTGTAAAATAAAATAAGTTTATTTTATTAAAACCGGATAAGAAACCAAAGCTTCGCTATTAGAACAAGCCTTGCTTATTCGTAGTAGGAATAGAAAAGGGGATTAACATGGCTGAATTAGCATTTAAGGAATATAGCTTTAAAAAAGGAAGCAAAACAACTATCTATTTATACCAGAACAGTATTGAAATCATTCATAATGGATTTTTAGGTAAATTTAATAAAATTAAGTTAATTCAATTTAAAAACATTACAAATATCATTCTAAAAGAACCAGGTTTTGCATCAAATGGCAGCATCTTATTAGATTGTGGGTTAAATAACAACAAACATGAAAAGCAAAGCAACACTATTGAGTTTTCAAAACAAGAAAGAGAAATGGCGATCCAACTCAAACAGATGATTGAAAGCAAAGTTGATGAAGTAAAAGCACAGAGAGTTGATTCTGCTGTTGATAACTTTGAAAAATTAAAGAAAATCAAAGAGCTTTATGACTTAGAGATTCTCTCCGATGAAGAGTATCATGAGCAAAAAGAGAGACTATTAGAAAATTAATAATTTACCTGATTAAAGCCAAAATAGGACAGTCCCTCCAAACCAATATATTGACATTCCTTTTTTTGAACGCCAGTATATCCTTAGTTTGAATAAAGACTGTCCTTTATTATAGTTAGTATTTATTTTTTTCCCACTCGGAATATTTTCCTGTTCCATTACATCTGTAACATTCTACATTACTACCTGCATAATGCATTGGCACAATGACAATTCCATAACCACGACAATCAGGGCATCTTCCTAACTTCATCATTTTGTCTACATGAACATTTCTTCTCTTTTCAATCCAATTCATGAGCTTCATTTTCATAATATTCACCTGACCTCGTTATTGCTGTTTTTATATAGTATTCAAAACGAAGGACAAGGTGAATAAATTAAGAAAAATTTTTCTGAAGGAAATTAGCCGGTTGGAAGAGCGGACTTACAGTTATACATATGACTTAAAGATGCATGTATATAAATTATTTATTTCGCTGCCAATTTATACCTTTTTAACGTGTAAAAAACAGAATGCACTCCTTGATTGCTTCCTCCTCATCTTCCCCCCTTGTTAAAATTGTAATATTATCTTCAAACCGAATGGTAGCTAATAATCCCATTAAGCTTTTTGCATCAATTTTATAATTTGGACCGATAATATATATATCTGATTCAAACTTATTTGCCAAATTTGAAAATTGAATGAATATATCTACAGCCAATGGTTTTGCAACTTTCAGTTCTTTTACTCTCATCCTATTCTCCCTAAGATATTTTTATAAAATTCTATTTAAAACTTGGTTTGTTCATGACAAGTTTCTTTAAAAATAATTATTAGAAAAGTTTGATCGATATATACTTTTTAATTCCTTTTATCCTCTGAATGAATAACTAAGTGATTTTGTTCATCTGTATGTATAACTATTTCTTTTTTTTCTGTATAATCTTTATTATTAAAGACTAACTTGATTCCATTTAGCATGACAACATGATCAGATAAGATCCACCCACATAAACGGGACAAATTTTTTACAGTATGACCAATACGATGCTTTTCTAAGTCATTTATTTTATTGTTATGCACTGTTTGTTCTGATGTTTCCAATACATAACCCCTCACTTCAATTTTCTCATTTCTTAATTGCTTCATTAATTGATATTCTTTAAATAATTTGATTTTATCATCATTAGTCATTTACATCGCCTCACTCTTATTTTTTCACCAGTATTACACAAAAATACTCATTTTCTACTTGTTAATCTGATTTTCTTATTTCCTTTCCTGCCAAAGAAATATTATGTAAAAGAAAAAACACCCTATAAAGAGTGTTAATCCATTAAACCTTCATCTATATATACCTCCATACCTTCTTCCTCCAAGCATTCGCCAAAGAATTTAACCTCATTCTTAAAATCATAGTTAATTATATTTAGATCCTGATCATCGGCATCATACACAGCAATAACAACACCATCTGCATAAAGGTTTATATAGTTATCTGTTCCTTGTAGCCGTGCTTCTACACTGAATACTTCGCCTTTTAGTATTTCTTTATTGGCTTTTAAGGCTTTAGTTAATAAATTTTTTATTTCTTTCATTTATGTAACCTCCTTTTTTAAACTCTTTATAGGTTGTATCATATTAAACCTATAAAGTACAAATTTTATCAAAATCATGAAAACAGAGGAATATCCAAGACTAGTCTGAGATCTTTTAAAGTATATTTAAAAATAACTTTCTCTTGTCTTTTGCAAAATCAAAATCCTCTTCACCCATCAAATTCCTCTTAAATGGTTATCACCATTTAGGGTCCAAATATATATATCAAAATGATAACTTATAAAATCTATTATATAGAAGATAAAGAACTAACTGATTGAAGTGGATATTCTTAATCTATTTGCTTTTCCAGATATTATCTGTTATGATGAAATAGAATTATTTTTGTTCGGTATGTAAGGAAAAGAATAAGTATTTAAAACTTTTCGCCTTTGATATCTAATTGAACAACTATAGTAATAAATTGTGGAATAGATCCACACAGGAGGCAACAATTATGCAACAAGGTACAGTAAAATGGTTTAACGCAGAAAAAGGTTTCGGTTTCATCGAAGTTGAAGGTGGAGATGATGTATTCGTACATTTCTCAGCTATCCAAGGCGAAGGTTTTAAATCTTTAGAAGAAGGTCAAAAAGTTACATTTGACACTGAACAAGGTCAACGCGGTCTTCAAGCTACTAACGTTAATAAAGCATAATTACTGAGGGCTCCATTATGGAGTCCTTTTTTATATGGATAAATAAAACCCCCATTCATTAATGAATGGGGTGAGGGTTAAAGATGTAAAAAGGTACTAAATGGTTAGCTAAAGCATAACACACTACTTATAGAATACCTAATATTTTAAAGCTGTGTTCGCAAACCTAGTTGCCTTGTTAACTCTGACTGTTATTTTTTTCTCTTCAGAAAGAAAAAACGTCACCATCAAATTGCATGCCTATGACATGAAAATGCAGGTAACGTTTTTTTATTAATAGGATACATATAGAATTCTAAAGCATTTTAGGAAGCCTGATTCTGAATGCCCGTTTCGCTTGCTTTTTTTTGTTTTTTTGATGAAGGTATAATATTAAACACAATGTTTAGTATAATTGCCGTCACACTTCCTGCAACAATACCGCTATTTGTTAAGATTTTTACTGACTCAGGAAGACCCGCAAAAATTTCTGGTACAACTGTTACACCTAGACCTAATCCTACAGAACACGCAACGATAAGGAGATTTTCCTGTGATGCAAATTGAACTTGTCCAAGCATTTTAATCCCATACGCAACAACCATTCCGAACATTGCAACCATTGCACCACCAAGAACTGAAGATGGAATAATTGTAGCCAAAGCAGCGATCTTTGGTACTAAGCCTAAGCCAATCAGCATAATAGCTGTAATATAAATGACGCGATTTGTTTTAATTCCAGACATTTGAACAAGTCCTACATTTTGGGAAAATGCAGTATAAGGAAAAGCGTTAAAAACTGCTCCTAGCATATAGGCTACACCTTCTGCGCGATATCCTTTTGCTAAATCTTTTTCTGTAATTTTCTTGTTACAAATATCAGCTAATGCAAAGTATACACCGGTTGATTCTACCATACTTACAATTGCTACAATGGTCATCGTTAAAATTGGAGCTAATTCAAAGGTAGGCGTTCCGAAATAGAACGGCTTTCCAATATTAAACCATGACGCTTCTTGGACTGGTTGTAAGTCAACCATTCCCATAAAACTAGCAGCAACTGTTCCAGCAATAATACCGATTAAAATAGAAATAGCTCTAATAAAGCCTGTAAAGAATCGATTTAGTAATAAAATTAATATTAGGACGCCAAAAGCTAAAAGAAGGTTTTCATTTGAACCGAAATCAGGACTTCCTTGGCCACCAGCCATATTATTCATTGCAACAGGAATTAAGGTAATCCCTATGATCGTGACAACTGATCCTGTAACAACAGGTGGAAAAAACTTAACTAATTTACCAAAAATTGAAGAAATGAGGATAACTATCAATCCCGAAATAAGGATTGACCCATAGATAGAGGAGACACCATATTCACTACCTATCGCAATCATTGGACCAACCGCTGTAAATGTACAACCTAATACAACGGGTAATCCAATACCGAAAAATCTATTTTTCCAAACTTGTAAAAATGTCGCGATCCCACACATAAATATATCAATCGCAACTAAATAGGTTAATTGAGAGCCGGATAAACCAATGGCGCTTCCTACAATTAAAGGGACAACAACAGCTCCTGCGTACATAGCAAGTACATGCTGAATTCCTAACGAAATATTCTTTGCCGTTTGTTTCATACTGTTACCTCCTCATGCTGATCAACAAAACACACTTTTCCTTCTTGTAGAGACTGTATCTTCGCTAGCGATTCTACTTTATACCCTTGCTCTACTAACTCTCCTGCCCCTTTTTGAAAGGATTTTTCAATCACAATCCCTATGCCAATGACGCTTGCACCTGATTGATTAACAATGTCAATAAGTCCTTTTGCAGCCTCGCCATTAGCTAAAAAGTCATCAATAATGAGTACCCGATCATCTGAATTCAAAAATTGACTTGAAACAGCTATATTGTTTTCTTCATTTTTTGTAAAAGAATAAACAGAAGAAACTAATAGATTGTCATTTAATGTTAATGATTTTCTTTTTCTTGCAAAGACCACTTTCACGCCCATCTCCAAGCCAGCCATGACTGCTGGAGATATACCGGAAGATTCAATTGTGACAATTTTTGTTACACTCTCTGATTTAAAGCGTCTAGCAAACTCTAAACCTATTTCTTTCATAAGTAATGGATCAATTTGATGATTTAAGAATGAATCAACTTTTAATACACCGTCAGAAAGAACAATACCTTCATTTTCGATTTTTTCTCTTAGTAGCTTCATTTGTATCCTCCTAACGATTTCAAAACAATTATTTCTTCAACTTACTGTAGTTCTACATTTAGCTCACCTAGATAAATAAAAAAGCGACATTGCTTCAACTAAAAGTGAAGCAATGTCGCTTTCATTTTACATTCATAGTAAAAGCAAGTAGCAACAAAGAAACTCCACTCATAGTCGAACATTTTACGGTTGTCCGGTAGAAACTTGTAGGCCTTATCCCTACGATTATATGAGCGCTATGCAATTAATTAAAATTATACCAATTCCCTTGTCAATTTCAAGTCTTTTCGGACAAAAATACGAACTTTTTTTATTTTTTTAATATTAATATTCGGATATCAACAATCTAATATTTACCATCCTGATTACAATCGATATAATATTCTGTATTTTCCTTCTAGATAATCAATTAAATACTGAGCATTTAATTCTTCTCCTGTCACATCCTTTAAAATTTCTAAAGGCTGTTTCGTTCTTCCGAATTGGTGAATTTTATATGTTAGCCAATCCTTTATTTCTCCAAATTGACCTGTTTCGATAAGCTCATCAAAATTAGGAAGATCCTTGATCATGGCATTTTTTATTTGAGCCGCATACATGTATCCTAATGCATAGGAAGGAAAATAGCCAAAACTTCCCCCTGCCCAATGAACATCCTGAAGCACACCTTGAGAGTCATTTCCAGGTGTAACACCTAAATATTCCTCATATTTCTCATTCCATATACGTGGAAGTTCATCAACAGAAATCTCATCATTAAATAAGGCTTTTTCAATTTCATATCGAATCATTATATGGAGGCAATATGTTAATTCATCTGCTTCAATTCTAATTAAAGAAGGCTTAGACTCATTTATTGCCTCGTAAAAACGATCTAAGCTAACCTCACTGAATTGTTCGGGAGAATACGTTTTTAGCTTATCAAAATACCTTTGCCAAAATCCTTTATTTCTCCCTACAAAGTTTTCGTAAAACAGAGATTGTGACTCGTGTATCCCCATTGAAGTCCCGCTACATAACAACGTTCCTTCATACTCTTCTGAAATGTTCTGTTCATAGATAGCATGCCCGCACTCATGGATCGTCCCAAATATTGCTGTGCGGAAATCACCCTCGTCATATTTTGTTGTCACCCTAACGTCATTTCGATTTAGTGTGATCTCAAAGGGATGAACAGTTTCATCTAATCTACCTGCCTCAAAATCATAGCCTAGCTCCTTTAACAGAAACTCACTTATTTCTTTTTGTTTTTCTTTAACAAATGGTTTAAATATGAAATCTGTATTCGGCTTAAATGTTGATTCAGAAATTTGTTTAACAAGCGGTACAATCCGTTCACGAACCTGTGCAAAAACTCTGTCCAATGTTTCTACAGTGATTCCTGGTTCATATTCATTTAACAACGCATTATACTTGTGGCCTTCATATCCCCAGTTCTTAATTAGTTTCTTATTATAATTAACGATTTTTTTTAAGAATGGTGCAAACAGCTGGAAATCTGATTTTTCTTTTGCTAGCTCCCAGACTGACTCAGCATTTGAGCATAAAGTAACATATTCTTTATACTCATTAGATGGAATGACCTTATTTTTTCTGTATTCTTTTTTTAGGATCTCTATCGCCTTTTGAGAAATATAGTGTAAGTTCTCATAAACCCCTTCTTTTGATAAAGCAGTTAAATATTCATGCATCTGATCTGATACAAGCATTTCAAATGCTTCTGTTGATAGCATCCCAATTACTTCTGAACGTTGTTGGACTCCTTTTTTAGGTGCACCTGTTCTCATGTCCCAATACATCACATTTATCGCTTCATCATATGATTGCATTTTTCTAATGTAATCTAAAAACTCTTCCTCAAGTCGAATCAATTATCTCACTTCCTTTTGTCATATAGATGCTAATATGTATTTCACTTTGCCTCATTCTATGAATGAATATGTAAAAACAGAATAATATCGTCAAGAGTATTTTAGCCCTACTAGATATTGCTATAAATCTAGGAGGGCTAAAACCTTTTCTATTATCATTTAACGAGAGGTTTTACAGGTAATACGGACTCAATATTTGCTAGCTCATTATCACTTTCATTATAGAAAATAGTAATCGATCCTTGGTCGCTACTAGTGCGTATTAATCTTCCAATTCCCTGTCTTAGTCTTAATAACATGTAAGGAACATCTACCTCTTTATATGGGTCCTGTTTATCCGATTTTTTCGCTTCAAATACTGGGTCATCAGGTGGGTATGGCAATGTCCAGATAATCACATTTGATAGTGATGGTCCTGGTATATCAAGTCCTTCCCAAAGATGGACGGCACAGAGAATGGAATGTTCATTCTCCTGAAACTCCTTAACTAAAGAACTAATTTCTTTATCACCTTCAAAAAGAATAGGATAAGAGAAACTTGTCTCAAGCATTTTTTTCTTAAACCACTTCAATTCCTTAGGTGAACTAAAGAGTATGAGGCCTCTACCTTCTGTTTTCGTTAATTCTTCTATTGTGATCACAAATTTTTCTTCTTGTTTATCTTCCTTAATTACTTGAATACTCATCTGATCTTCGTAATCAAATGGAGAATCAACAGAAAGTGATAAATACTCTTGAATCCCTAAACTTCCAGCAATAAAATCAAAGGATTTATTTTCAGAGAGAGTTGCTGAAGAAAACACAATTGGTATCTTTTTAGAAAAAACTTTCTCTTTTAACACTTCCTCTACTTTACGTGGCATAATAACTAAAGTATAGTCATCACCCTTCACCTCTACCCAACTTACTGCATTTGAGTTCTTGTTAAATAATGATAAAGAATATTCCATTTGATCGATGAATTCTTCTACAATTTTAAGTTCATATTCCCCAATGGTATATAACTCACCTTCAAAAACAAGGGCCTCACTGATTTCAGATAATTTAGTTTGCAAGTTTTGAGCGGTTTGCTGAAGCTTCCCTTTGCGAGCAATTCGTAAACGGTTTGATCCATCTACTACACTTGTGCAATCTTGTAAATCGTCAAAAAATAAATCATTTACTGCAAGTGCATCTTCAACTAAGTAAGCTAATTCTTCCCTAATTTCATTTTGCAATAATCTCTCTAAGAAAACTTGCAATGTACTTTGCTTCACTCGATAAGTTAAGGCTTTTTGAGCAGCATATTCTAAAAGATGACCTTCATCAAATACAACACTACTATACTCAGGGAGTAACGGTATTTGGCCCTCACGTTTACGGGAATCGTATGTCCAAATATGCTCCATAAAGTAATCATGTGAGCAAACAATTATATCCGTTGCTTTTCGATAATAATCCCGAGATAAAGTCAAGCCACAACGGTGTCTCTGTGAGCATGTAAAGCAGTCCTGAAAGGGATCCCAACCAACATTTTCCCATTCATCATCAGAAAGATGCCCGAACTCCTTTCGATCACCATATGCTGAAAACTGCTGCATTCCCGCTTTTTCATGTACAAAATCAGGAAGTGATTGATAAAGGTCTAAGTACTTCTCCTCACCTGATCGTTGTAAAACATGGTCAAGTTTATTTAAGCATAGATATTGACTATGTGTCTTACTCAGCCTTACATCCATTTTTAAATCTAGATGCTTGGACAATTTCGCAATATCGCCTTCTTGTTTCACAAGTTGTTCAATTAATGTTTCATCTGCACAAGCAATGATCGCCGGTTTACCAGTATATCTAGCATAAGATAATGCATAAAGCAGGTATACAATTGTTTTTCCTGTTCCAACCCCTGCTTCTGCGAACATAACTTTTTTCTCTTGAAATGCCTTTTCTAGTTGAAAAGCCATAAAGATTTGTTCATCTCTCAACTCAAAGCCTTTTTCAGGAAGGATATCATAGAAAACATCTCCAATCCAATTGCTTAAGGCTTGGTAAAAGCTCTCATCCTTTGATATGGTAAAAGGCAAACGTGATGATACCATATACGCTACCTCCATACTTATATATTTTCAATTTTATCGCAAATAATAATTATCATATTAGATAGTTAAAAAGTCAATCAATTTATATTTATATAAAAGAATCAAGAACTAAACGATTACACCCAGTTTAACCGCCTTTTTTACGTAATCAAAAAAAAGAGGCAGCCACCAAGGCTACACATTTAGAAATCTTTATTCTGATCAAACATCGTTTCAATAATTAACTGATGATCTATTGACGTGACGTATGATAAAGCCCGAATCATATCTTCTTTAGCTTGACCAATTTGAAGAACAGCATGTGAATCACTTCCAACTGTGTCCTCTAAAGATTTTTTGGTCGATAAAAGTGCTTTGTTTATGAGTTGAAACTCATGATTTTCAAACAAATCTCCTTCCCCTCCTCTTTAGGGAAATAATATGGATAAATTATATATAATCCAAAAAAGTATATTTATTCCATATTTATTTTTTCTTGTTAACATGACTAGTTTTAACAAAAAGGATATTGATTATTCGTATGGAACATGTGGGAACAAAACTATAAAGAAAAACATTTATGGAATGAGGATGTTGTAAACGTAAATCTTTACTATAGAAAAAAACCGAAGGTTCCTCTTCGGTTTTCTCGCTTGAAACTTACGCTTCTACTTTTTTAAATCCTTGCTCTAGTAATTCGCTCGTTAAATTCTCAGGAGTGACAATATAATATGTATTCCCTTCGTCATTTGTAATAATCACTTCTGTAGGACTAGCGTCTACTTGAGCTGCTTCTAAAGCAAAATATTTCGGACCTAGTAATTCTGATAATGATGACAAGTCGCCCACCTCCTTTTTACTAGTATAACAGTCCCTTCTCTTATCTTGTATTTCTTTTGTAGTGACAAGTTTTATTTATTTCTAGGAGGTCGAACACTAGACCAATATTGGTAATAATCTGTTTTAATAAATCCATTGAAAAGCTTTCGTTTCTTTGTAGCAGGCTTTCCGTAAAATTGTTCAAATCCTTCATGTGAAGTAAGCATATAGATACTCCAAGTATCCAGGTTAGAGAACGCCTGTCCCATTTCTTTATACATTTGCTCTACTTCTCTCTTTTCTCCTAGGCGTTCACCATAAGGAGGATTACCGACGATAACACCAAATTCTTTTGATGTCGTAAAGTCCTTAACTTGCATTTGCTTAAATGAAATAATATCACCAAATCCCGCTTCTTCAGCATTCCCTTTTGCAATATTCACCATTCGATGGTCGATATCAGTACCTAAAATATCCATAGGTTGATCATAGTTTGCCTTATCTTCAACCTCTTGTCTTGCCAAATCCCACTTATCTTTCCCGATCCAGCCCCAGGCTTCAGAAGCAAATTCACGATTAAATCCAGGAGCAATATTTTGCCCGATAAGTGCCGCTTCAATCGGTATAGTACCGGAGCCACAAAAAGGATCGACAAACGGTCTGTCTGGAGTCCATCTTGTGAGTAAAACTAGGGCAGCAGCAAGAGTTTCTTTTATAGGAGCACCGCCTTGCTCAATTCGAAAACCTCGTTTATGTAAACCAGTACCACTAGCATCAAGTGTAATTGTTGCAATATCTTTTAATAATGCAACCTCTATACGATATAAAGGGCCGTCTTCTTTAAACCAGTCTGTTGTTTTGTAGTGAGATTTTAATTTTTCTACAACTGCCTTTTTAACAATTCCTTGGCAATCAGGGACACTAGCTAACATTGATTTAACAGATTTCCCGATAACCGGAAACTCTGCATTTTCAGGAAGATAATCGCCCCAATTCAATGCTTTTGTTTTTTCAAAGAGCTCATCAAACGTTTTTGCCGAAAATTCACCGACCTTAATTTTAATTCGATCTGCTGTACGTAGCCATAAATTCGAACGACAAATTGCTAACTCATCTGCTTCAAATGTTACCTTCCCGTTTTCAATTTCACAGTCATATCCTAAATCCTTTACCTCTTTACCGACAATTGCTTCCAATCCCATTGCTGAGGTTGCTATTAACGTTAATTTTTTCATTTCAAACCCTACCCTTATGTACCTATTTATTACATTCCTTTATATATCCTCGACCATATTCTTTATTTGTATCCATGAATAACCAGTATTATTATTATTATAATTAGTGCGTTGAAGTTGGATATTGTGTGCTTCAAGGATTTTATAAATTCCTAATCAAATAAAAAGGAGCTGATTTTCATCAGCCCCTGTTGTTTATCAAATGATACTGATTTCTAATAACGTTCGATAAGCCATGTTTTGTTCCATTGTACTACAAACGGCCTTGCCTCGTACTCAGGTGGTAATCATCTATCTACAAAAGTTAGAATACTTTTGTCCTTCTCTTCGTTCGATTCCTCCAAGAAGGTGCCCCTACCATAATTTGGGTTTCTCGCTCGTGGGGTTTACCTCGTTCCACTCTTACAATTTCTCGTAAGACTTCGTCACTGTGGCACTTTCAAGGTAGTCAAGCCATATCCATACAGGACTTAGGCTTTTTCCCTGCCGTCAACCAAGAATCTTGGCTGCCCTAGCTTATGAATTCGCTAGGCACGAACACTACGGGCATCTCAGCACCGTGCGAGCATGGACTTTCCTCTACAATCCTTAAGACTGCAGCGATTACCTGAACGTTATTAACGAAACAGTATAGTTAGTATACCTAATTATTGAACAGAAAACAAGTGGAAATAATTAGGTTATCAATCGTATAACTTACTACCAAATACATGTTTCTCTAAATTAGATAATCGTTTTAGAATATCAAAGTTTGTTGTGTTTGTTTGAACTGGTGTTTGCTTTTTATATGTATCATCTAGCTGCTTTTTCAAGCGTAAATTCTCTTGCTGTAAATCTTCATATTCCTGATGAAAAGTTTCATAATCCTTAATGATGAGATCTAGAAATTTGTCTACCTCTTCTTGTTTATACCCTCTAACACCAGATTTAAATTCTTTTTCTAAAATTTCTTTTGCAGTTAATTTCATTTTATCGGCAAGCATATCTTTCACCTCATTATAGCGAAGTCATCAACCTATATTTTTTCAGAAATTATGTTTTTTGTCAATTTCATTATAACGCAATCTAGTAAAATGAATATGATTTACCAAAAATCGGAATTTTTCATTGATTCTTCTTCAACAATAACTTGGAGATCTGAAAAATTGATTGTACTAATTATATAAGCCGTTGACTGTTGCTTTTTCCTCGCTGTTTCTAGCAAGTACTTGGCTGATCCCTCTTTCTCTTCATCATAGACAAGCAATAAGCCATCACTTTTTTCTATTAGGAATTGATTTTTCTGTTTAAATTGTAGAGGGCTTTCATATTCTCTTTTCGTAATACTATCCACAAAGTCTGCTTGTGAAACGATAAAATCATAATAATCTTGATTGCTTTCATTCCATTTAGATTCTTGGTTTAAAAACGGTGTAAGAACAGCAATTTTTAGGTCTGGATACTGTATCTGTAGATTATAAACAACTTCAGCAGCCCATAATTCAACACCCATTTGCCCACTTATCATAACCCATTCTAGTCCTTCATCTAAAAAACCAAGCAATGATTTTTCAACTGCTTTTTTTATAAATTGAACAGCTTCATCATCATTTTTAAAAATCCCTAATTCATGTGATTTATACCCAGAAATCGCTAATACCTTCATTCAATTCACCTTACCATTATACGATTACTTTTTTTCATTATACCGAAGTTTTTTGTCGAATGATAATAGTAGATAAATCATCAACTTATTTTGATCAAACTATTATACAGAAAGGAGCTGAATCAGCTCCTTTCTCATTATTATCTAAAGAATGAACCTGGACCGAAACCTGGTCGTGGAATTGGGCCTGGGCCAAAACCCGGTGTTGGGCCATACACATTAAAATGTTGGTGTGTTACCTCATTTTGAACGGATTGAGTTTGCGGGAAATAGTGTTGGTGCTTAAAGAATTCATGGTTCACAGTTGTTGTGTGTTGCGGATGAATGTGTGGTACGATCGTTTCAGAATAATTATTGTTAACACAACATTTTGTTGGGTGTACGATTGGTGCCATTATTTTTGGTTTACAATACATGTAGATTCTCCTTTCATCTTTTATCATAGCTTACACTTTCAGCCTATGATGAAAGGTACATACATGTACTAATGCAATAACCTAATTTTTATAGAAACGTAAAAAAGTTATCTTTAAAGTTAGTAAAAATGACAATTGTTAATAAAATTACGATGAAAAATAAGTATAATATACTTTTATACACTGATACTCTTCTCCCTTAAAAAAAATGAATTACAGTCCCTTATTTTACATCGTTCCCTATAAACCTACAATTCTTATTTACATCATTCGCAAAAATTCTTCATTTTGTCAAAATGTTGGCGAAATTACTCATTTTCTGCGCTTACCCGGGCAATATTTTTATCATTTTTCTCTTTATTCTTTCTTTCCTTTTTTCAATTTCATCATTCTCTATCGTAAACTTTAGTTCACCATTTTCTATTAAGATTTGTGACATCATTTCTGTATACTCTAACGCCTTCACTAAATTTTTCTCCTTATGCTCATAAAATTTCGCTAGTTCCATTAGAGTTTTTAATACTATTTCTATCTTTGTAGAATCCTTTATAATCTCTTCCCAAAGAATTAGTGCTAGTTTCAAATCTTTTTGTTTTTTATACAAAAGGGATAAAGCAAATTTTGCTTCAGGTCCTTGAGATGTTCTTTTCTTTACAAAGGATGAGTATGCATGAAGTGCAGATTCATTATCGCCAACATATTCAAGCCATCTTGCAATCTCAAAGTGCTCTGTGTTATTTGTTTCACTATTAATGTTTAGTAATTTAGTAGAAAGATGAATATATAAGGTGATAAGAGATAAAACATCGATCTCATTGTGCTTTAATACCCCCATAATGATCTCTGGTTGCTGTTGTTTAACAAATTCAAAGTAGATCATCGGTGCTAAAAATCCTGGGATATCATTTTCACGGTGAATACCTAAAATCTCACTTTCAACTTTAGAAAGCCTTACTGATTCTAAATCTTTTTTCCAGAGTCTACGTGCCGCGTGGAATAAATCAAAATGTCCAAATGGTGGAAGACTGGGTACTTGCTCCCGAATTAAAGTATGACGAGTTTTTACCTGTGGCCAATCAAATGCTTTTCCATTATAGGTAACAAGAGTTGTACTATTAATCCCCTCTAAAAAGCTTTGGTAAAGTGCAACTTCATTTCCTGGTTTCGGCAGTAGATATTGTTTCACAATTACACGATCATCTAAGAATTGAGCCTGCCCTAATAGAAATATCGTATTACCTGTTCCTCCACCTAGTCCTGTGGTTTCTGTATCAAAGAAAAACAAGTCACTTGGTTGATGGTTTTTTGAAGAAAGAGGATGGTGGAGCTCACTTTTATTCCATTTTGCAACGACCTCTTTAAACTCACCCAATTTATAATGACCGTGTTGGTAATCAAGTGGATAGACTATTTCTCTAATTAAGCAATATTGTCCATCATACGAATAGACAGAGGTATGATATTCCTCCTCCCAAAGCTTCAGCAAGGGATCTTGAGGTGTAAATTGAGAAACTACCTCTTTTTCCTCTCGTATCACATGTTTTTTTAATCTGTTTAGTTTATTTTTTAATGACATTTGCTTCATCCCTTAATTTACTTAAAAGAAAATATGCATCTTTTTTCATGGACTCAGATGATCCTTCAACTCCAATACATGATGGACATCCAGCATAGCATGGGCAAAGATCTATCAGCCTCAATGCCTCAGAAATTACAGGTTTCATGGTTTCGTAAATTTTCTTAGATAGCCCTACCCCACCTGGATAACGGTCGTATAAAAATATAGTCGGTTTGCTGTTATGAATTGCTTTTATTTGAGCAATCACATGTAGGTCAGATGGATCACACATCACTTTTAATGGTGCAACATGCTGAAGTACATGTGCTGCACATATTAATGATTCCTCTAATCGCTTTTCACTCATGTTTTCTATAATGCTACTATGTAAGCTCATCCAAGCTGAGTTTGTATGAAGTTCTTCTTCTGGCAAGTGAATAGGTCCTGAACCTATGTTTTCATGTGTGTCAAATTTTATTTTTTTAAAGATTGTCGCCATTGCCTGAACTGTTACGTCTCCATAGCCGAAATCTACATGGTTCATATTAAGTGTTAAATCTTCTTCTAGAACTCTCAGTTGTACTGCCAGATTTGCATCTGTAAAATAATCAACATCTACCTCTCTGACAAATGCTTTCTTTTCTTCCCAGTCTAGCTTTTCAACTTGAAACTGAACACCCTGGTGCAAATATATTGCTTCGTCATGAAGTAAAGTCATCGCACTAAAACGATCCATTTCACCTATAACTTTTACATTTGCCACATCCGATTGATCAATAATAATAACATTTTCTTGGGAAGCAGATCGCAGGCTGATATTGTGGGCAGGGAATGAATCATTCATCCAGTGATATGTTTCATTGTTAAAATACAACACTCGTTCCTCTGCTAAAAATTGGAGAATATCTTCTAACTCTAGCCCATCAAATGTATCTCCTTTTCGAAACGGTAATTCAAATGCAGCGCACTTTAAATGGTCAACTAATACAACTAAATTATCAGGATTAATAATAGCTGTTTCGGGATTTTGTTCAAAGAAATAACGAGGATTCTGAATGATATATTGATCGAGTGGACTTGAGCTTGCCACCATTAAAATAACAGCTTCCCCTTGTCTTCTCCCAGCCCTCCCTGCTTGTTGCCATGCACTTGCAATCGTTCCAGGGTATCCGGTCATAATACAGACCTGTAGACTTCCTATATCCACCCCTAATTCAAGGGCATTGGTACTGACCACTCCTAATACCTCTCCATTACGAAGTCCCTTTTCAATTTCTCTGCGCTGTTGTGGTAAATAACCGCCACGGTAACCTCGGATTGATTTTTTTGTTAGCTCGTTTTTTATTAATTCTTGTAAATACGTTAATATTATTTCAACTCGGACACGGCTACGTGCAAACACAATCGTTTGAATTTTATTTTTCAAAAATTCTCCTGCTAACCGTCTCACCTCTAGTGTTGCACTTCTTCTAATATTAAGAGGTTTATTAACAATAGGTGGATTATAAAAGATAAAATGTTTCTTACTAGCTGGTGCTCCGTTTTTTGAAATAAGTTTCATATTCGTTCCTGTTAGTGTTTGAGCTAATTCTTGTGGGTTGGCAATTGTAGCGGATGTACAAATAAACTGAGGGTTACTACCATAAAATTGACAAATCCGTTTAAGACGACGTATAACGTTTGCCACATGACTACCAAAAATCCCTCTATATATATGAAGCTCATCAATAACGATATATTTTAGATTTTCAAATAATGATACCCATTTCGTATGATGAGGCAAAATAGCAGAATGGAGCATATCAGGATTCGTAATGACAATATGACCTGCTTTTCTAACTTTCTGCCTTATTGCAGGTGAAGTATCTCCATCATATGTATATGAATTTAATTGTACACCCATTTCTTCGATGATTTCATTCAACTCAGATTTTTGGTCCTGAGCTAATGCCTTGGTAGGAAACAAATATAGTGCTCTGCTGTTTTCATCTTTAATGATCTTTTGTAACACTGGTAGATTATAACAGAGAGTTTTCCCCGAGGCCGTAGGTGTTACCGCAACAAAGTTTTCACCTTGTCCTGCCAATCGAAATGCTTCGTTCTGATGTGAATATAATTGTGAGATCCCTCGTTTTTCTAATGCTGAACTTATGCGTTGATCTAAATCATTTGGAAGGTTTACTAGTTCGGCTTCTTTAGCTGGAATTGTATGCCAATGAACAATTTGTTCTTTATAATCATGATTATTTTTTAGTAATTGGAGAATGCTTTCTAATGATTTTCTAAATTCCATTTTTTCACTACCCTTTACATGTATGGCCTTTTTTATATTTTACCGAATAAACGTTCGTAAATAAAGTGGTATTCTTTTGAAATTATCATCCTGTATAGCTAAATTTTAAAATTAACCAAAATAAAAAAGCAGATCTATTCTGCTTTCTGACAATGTGAACCCCAGCTTAGTCTATTATTTAAGATGCACATTTGCGATATGTGTTGATGCCCTTATTATTCTTTCCTCCGATAACCGCTCAATATTTTGAACAATATCTGAATTCGTAATAATTATTGGAGTGATTGTGCTTGCAGCTCTTTCACTTATCATAGAAAGATCAAAAGACATTATTTCATCTCCAAACTTAATCTTTTGCCCTTCCCTTACATAAATTTCAAACCCTTCCCCATTTAAACTTACGGTTTCTAGCCCAACATGAATAAGTAACTCAATTCCTGTTTGTGAACGAAGTCCAATTGCGTGCTTAGTATGAAATACTTGAATTACTTGTCCATCAATCGGCGATAGAACCTTTCCTTCTGATGGTTCTATTGCAAATCCATCCCCCATTAATTTTTGAGAAAAAACTGGATCTGGTACATCTTCAAGATCTACTAGTTTTCCAGTTATCGGGGCATATAGGGGTTCAACTGTTCTTTTTTCCTTTTTACCAAAAATCGATCTTAACATATCAGTTAGCTCCTTAAAAAATATTAACCAAAGGTATTTTTTACATTTTATAACATTTACTTGAACCTCCACATATAATACCCTGATATAACCTGTGTAGGGAGGCTTAAGCATGAGAAAGAAAAATGAGATAACAAACAATCAGCATGACCACCAAATAGAACACCTAGACTTTTTTCAAATTGTTGATCATTTTTTTCGTTCTGAACCATTACAACAATTTATAAATGAATTAGATTCAATGTACGAAGGGTCTTTTCCACAAAAGGCTATTCATGTAAATACTTATGAAACGGATAAGAAATGCGTCATTGATATGCAACTACCACCCGTTAAAAAGGAGCAAATAAAACTTGAGCTCATTGATCAGTATTTGACCATTTCAATTACCAATCGTGAGGAAATTAACGAATATAACGAAACTTCTTCTACTTTCAGAAGTTATTCTTCACTTGACAGTTTATCGAAAACAATCCTTCTTCCGTATAGAGTAGAGGAACATGAAATTAAAACAACTTTTAAAAATGGTTCGTTACTTGTCACAATTCCTAAAAAATCAAAACCTATCCTACTTGAAGATGAGTCACTATAATTATTTTACATTGTCTCTTTATGCTTAGTAAACAGGTATGCTCACACTATTTCAACAATTGATCAAGGTTCAATGAAAACGCCGACTTCCTCGTTCCAAAGAATTTTTTACGGAACATAAAGTCAGGCGTTTTTGTATATTTAGCTATTTTTATGGGATTTGCTTCCATACTTTGGATTTTCTTCAGGTGTAGGATCTTTTGCTAGATCCTTTGCTGAAAGTGTTGTTTTTCTGTTTTTTTGTGCATCTTTACTCAATTTTATCACCTCTTACATTATGATGACTAAAAGTTTATATTTTACCCGCATTAAAAAACCCAAAATTTGTCGTGAGAGAAATGCTGAACTCATCAAACAATATAATAGGAGGTGTTAACAAATTGTCTAATAAAAATGAGAAACTTCCTGATTTCAATGAGCTTGATGATCGATTAATTGCTGAAGCATCCGCTTCTCCATCTCTGGTTATTAAAACGAATTTGGATAAAGAAGATGTTACTGAAGATAATCCCTATGCTCAAAAAAATTCGCATACTGCTAAATTTGAAAACTTTTTTAAGGAATGATGAATATGGATTTTACACTCGGATACTTAAGAGAAGCTTTATCAAATTACGACAGAAGTTCAGTATGTCACAGAATCACTAAAAAATTAATGAATGGCTCCTATCATTCAGAACAAGATTTTGTTCGAGTACTTGATGAAGATGAGATTCAGTTCTTAAATAATGTTTTACCTGATGAAATAAAATACGCTTTTAATGAACAAGATTATATAAGAGGTAATCAGCTTAATGAAGTGTATGAGCTGTTAATTTAAAGTTGGAGGTTCTATTATGAACAGAAACAGCAACCATTACATTAATATTAAATTCCAAACTGGAGCGATTGACCGTGAAGGCGTAAATGGCTGTCAAGTTGAAGATGTGATTAGTGTACTTGTAGACAAATTAAAGTCACATCAAAATGGTGACTTTGCTTGTCCAGAAAATTCGATTGCCATTTCAAATCTCCAGACAGCGAACTATGCTCTAAGAGTTCGCAAAGAAAGAATGGAAGATAAACATAGGGGAAATGAGACCCATGCAACATTTTAGTACAAAAAAATACTCCAATACTAATGTTGAAGAAGTTAAAAGATTAAATGCGCAATCTGGTCTCTCATATCGTGAAGTAAAAGAACTTCTTGTAAAAAAATATAATAAAGAACACTTGTAATCGTAAATCAATTTTTAGGGGCTGTCTTAATAGGACAGTCCCTAATTTTATTACTAGTGCAGACGCCACTATTTAAACATTGAAGTCACACCTTTAAAAAGACCACCCATCTGATTTACAGCACTCATCATTTGACCAGCTGTATCCATCATTTTATTAAAGTCTAATTGTCCATCAGATTTTTTAAACTGTGATAAAACGTTTTGAAACCCATTAGCCTGTGGTTGTTTAAAATAAGGCATTGGCTTTGGATATGGCGTTGGATATGGATTATTCAAATAATTACTATTCAAATTCCCACTATAACCCCCATTTGGAAAAGGTTGTTGGAATGGTTGGTAATTTTGTTGATATCCGTTTTGATGAAGTTGATAATTTTCAAATGGCTGAGAAAACATTGTATTCATGTATTGTTGTTGATTTTGGTAGCCAAAAGATTGCTGATTATAATATGGATTTGTTTGGAAGTATCCATTTTGTCTTCTCTGTGACCTCCTATTGAAATAGGGATATGGCTGCTGCATGAAAAATAACCTCCCAATCACTCATTAATGTTAATTTATTATATGATTCATCCGCCTATTAGGTGAAAGGAAAACCGAAAGGCTTCTGGATTTAAGTTCAAAAGATATAGAAGCATACATGAATATCAGCTCTAATGCTCATATTAGGAAGGAATCATTATAAGGAGGTTGTTACATTGGCTCGAGGAAAAAATTTTAACCATAAAGAAAAAGGTCATGAACCTACCATTCCGCTCCATGGTGGCGAAGTAGCAGCAAAAGACACTGAACATGTAGGATATGACATTAAAACCGTTGGTACAGCGGAGGAACGACCAATAAGTATTAAAGTTGATGAATAAACTATTTTTCACATAAAAGGACGTTCTCATTTTGAGGCGTCCTTTTCTTCTATTCCATCAATTATACAATTTAATAAATATTCAACTGAATTATGGAGGTTGTGAAATCGTTGTTTATTAATATCTTTATAAAACGATTGGAGAACGACCTGCTCTATATTTTCCATCGTAGACTCAATTTGTGAGTGATGTATATATTTAGGTTTTTCTTCCTTTACCCATTCCAACGCAAGTGGTTCCCATCCGTTGGTTTTTCCCATGATCAACTCAAAATTTGGTTTTACATGTTCAAAAAAATACGCCTCAGTTTTTTCGGGCTTTTCATGTAAAGATTCAAACCGTTGTTTACAATCAGTTAAAAGTTGTAAAAGTTGATGAGACGATATGATCAGACTCTTATATTTCATTTTATTCACCTCGATCTAATCATATCAAAAACTACATCTATTAACACTTAAAACATACTTATTATGCATTCGTAGCAGCGATAGGGAATTGATAATGCTTGTAATGATCATGCTTAAGATGTGCTTTGTTCGTCAATGATTTATTCGATAATGATGTTAATTGACTATCAATTTGATTTATTTTATCTAATATTTTGTTCTCAAATATAGTTGACGTCGTATGAAGATCTATTGCCTTCTCAAGTTTACCTAATTCTTTTTCTAACTCAGCCAGTTTTTCCTCAATCACACTTTTCTCAATCATATTTTTCATTATTTCTCCCTCCTCTTATGCTATGTATTCGATGTTATGTTTGAACAACCTTCAAACTTGACAAAACTAGTTTTTATTCGGCAAAGAAAGTGGAATTGTATAATTTTCGACAACTTTTTTTGTATTGTATGGAAATTACTAGGTTCGTACAATATATTAATGGGAGGTGCTACCGATGGCTAAAAAACCTAAAAATAAACAACAAGTGAATGAAGACAAAACAAAAATTCCAACAGACAAGAAACTTGATGGTCCAAACCGTCCTTCTACTTAAGGAAAGCGCAAGGCTTTAGAGCCTTGCTTTTTTTATGGAAATAATTTGAAGAGCGCCCCTTTGAACTATTTAGGTAACAACGCTCTGTCTTCTTTTAAGCCATTTGATGTGATAATTTATCCATTCCTCAGATATTCTTGCAACAAAGTTAACAAGTGCAATTGATCTTGCTTATGTTTAAACCAATCCGTTAACTCATATTTTTTTGGTATTTTCTTTTCTATAAACCACCTTTTTGTACTCTGACCATGAAACCAATCTTTTCTTAATTCGTCTATTGTATGTGAAACAATTGGATAAACAGTCCGCAATAAAGGTGTTTCTCTTTTTCTTTTTTCGGGAAAGTATTTTTCATAATCATACCTTGATCCTGTATGTGTGACTGCTTTGGTAAATGCTTCGAATTGTTGATACAACCCAGAGTGAAATAACAGCCATCCTAAACGTTTTCCTAGGTCAATGCGATTTGTTAGGCTTTGAAAATTGTTTACAGAATATCCATATAATTTCCCTTGTAAACTCGGAAAAACGACTGTGCTAAAATGGAACAAATCTTGAAGCTTATACGGGGCTGATTGAAAAACTTGTTGTTTATAAATGTCATGATTAATCACGGGTTGGTGAATGATATTCTGTTCATTAATAATAAGGGCTGTCATTAACCGATCAAGTTGTTGATGCTTCCAAAACTCATACCATTCAAATATCATAAATTGTGACACATTAAAATGAGATAACAGATAAAATAACGGCTTTTGATAAGCCTTGGAATACTCATATATAAGCAGTTGTGGAAAAGCATCTTGAAAGATCGTCCAGTTAGCTCTCTCATATGTCATAAACAATAAGCTTCTTCTTTCTTGATTGAGTGCTTTACGGAACCATTGCCCTTCGAGATCTGTCATACTCCACCCGGCATTTCTAGACACCATACCAGCTAAAAATGCCCATTTTATTTCAGGGTGCTTAAAGTAATATTTTTCATATGCTTTTGTTCTAGTGATATTGTCGAGATTAAAATTTTTCGTCATTCTACGTATAAACAAAAGAATTTCCTGTTCATTTACTTGTTCTGTATGATTTTTTTTTTCGTTCTTAAACATTTCCACACCTCATGTTTTTAGGCTGTCCAATATAGGAGGAATGTACGCATTAACAAAATTGAAACTTTTTTATCATTCCTTTTTCTTTTTTTTTGGTATGATAGGTAGTAGTTTTAAAGAGGAGGTAAAGTATGATTTTTCGTTATCCTAACGGAAAGCCTTATCAGCCAAAGGAACAATCTAAGACAAAGCAGCAACCTTCTATAACTTACAGCAATCGCGGTATGTCACTTGAGGATGACCTTAATGAAACAAATAAATACTATCTTGAAAATCAACTAGCTGTCATACATAAAAAACCGACACCTGTACAAATTGTGAATGTTGATTATCCTAGAAGAAGTGCTGCTGTTATCAAAGAAGCCTATTTTAAGCAAAGCTCAACAACGGATTATAATGGTATTTATCGAGGGAAATATATTGATTTTGAAGCAAAAGAAACAAAAAACAAAACATCATTTCCACTGCAGAATTTCCATGAACATCAAATTGAACATATGAAAAATGTCCTAAAACAAGATGGAATTTGTTTTGTTATTTTATCTGCATTTAATCAGTTTTATTATTTGGATTCTACGCATCTGCTAACATTTTGGGAACGGCAATTGAATGGTGGAAGAAAATCAATCACAATTAAGGAATTAAATGAGAATGGCCATATTATCCCCATTGGTTATCAAGCAAGAATTGACTATATTAAGATTATAGATAAACTATATTTTTAAGATCCTAAAAGCTGAAATAACTATTTTTCATAAGAAAAACAATGGTAAAGCCTATTACGAAAGGTTGGAATTACATGTCTGAACAATATAAGAGTCGAGAAGAACGAAGAAAAAAACAGGCTCGACAAAGTTCAAAGAAAACGAAAACAAAGAAACAGAAACCAGGATTATGGAAAAAAATCCTTTTAAGTCTTTTAGCAATCGGAATCGTAGGAATGTTAGCAGGTGGAGTAACATTCGCTGTCATGGTTGCCAGTGCTCCACCACTCGATGATAAGAAATTAAAAGATTCCTTTTCTTCAAAAATATACGATATGAACGGTGAGGAAATCACAGAGTTCGGTCAAGTAAAACGTACATACGTTCCATATGATGATATCCCAAAAGTTCTGGAGAATGCTGTATTAGCTACAGAGGATGCACGTTTTTATGAACATAATGGTGTTGATTTTATCCGAATTGGTGGGGCATTTGTTGCCAATGTACAGGAAGGGTTTGGTGCTGAAGGAGGAAGTACCATTACTCAACAGGTAATTAAGAACTCAATTTTAACTACTGAAAAAACGATAACTCGAAAAGTTCAAGAACTATGGCTAGCATTTCAATTAGAACAAAAGTACTCTAAACAAGAAATTCTTGAAATGTACTTAAATAAAATCTATTTTCCTGGGAATGTATATGGGGTTGCTCAGGCAGCAGAATCTTTTTATGGAAAAAGCTTAAGTGAGCTAGAGCTTCACGAAGCTGCCATGATTGCCGGAATTCCACAGAGTCCGAATAACTATAACCCAAGAACCAATCCAGAAAGTGCTGAAAAACGTAGAAATATCGTTTTAAATTTAATGGCGAAGCATGGTTTTATTACAGAAGCTGAAGCCGATGAAGCAAAAGATATCCCTGTTCAATCCACAGTTGTAGAAGATTCTGAAAAGGCAAATCCTTATCACGCTTTTGTAGAAGAAGTAATTGAAGAAGTAAAAGAAAAAACAGATATTGATGCAGGTTCTGCAGGTTTAGAAATATACACTACACTAGATCCTCAAGCCCAAGATACTGTTGAGGATGTGTTGAATGGTGATGTCATTAACTTCCCTGATGATGAACTACAAGCAGGTATTACGTTAATTGATACACAAACAGGGGAAATTCGTGCAATTGGTGGCGGTCGAAATCAACCTGTTGGTGGTTATAATTATGCAACAGATACTAGACGCCAACCAGGCTCAACCATAAAACCTGTTTTAGATTATGGTCCTGTTATAGAGCACGAAAAGTGGTCGACTTATCATCAAATAGTAGATGAACCATACACATATAGCGATGGAACGCCAATCAACAACTGGGATCGTGGGTATAAAGGTCAAATGTCAATTCGTGATGCCTTAGCAGACTCGAGAAATATTCCTGCTTTAAAAGCATTACAAGAAGTTGGTTTAGAAAAGGCGAAGGAATTTGCTGAAGGCCTAGGAATACCGCTCGATGAAATTTATGAGCCTTATGCAATCGGAGGATTCCGCGAGGGTGTATCTCCTCTTCAAATGGCTGGTGCCTTTAGTGCATTTGGTAATAATGGTATTTATAATGAGCCACATGCAGTTAAAAAAATAGTGTTAAGTGACGGCACAGAAATTAGTCTAGCTCCTGATCCAGAGCCAGCAATGAGCGATTACACAGCCTTTATGGTTACTGATATGATGAAATCTGTTGTTCGGTATGGAACAGGGCAATCTGTTCAACTTTCAGGCGTAAATATTGCTGGTAAAACAGGAACGACCAACTTTACAGAAGACGATAAAGCAAGATACAATGTGCCTTCTGGTGCAGCAAAGGATGCATGGTTTGTTGGTTACAACCCGAATTATACTGCAGCAGTATGGACCGGATATAATATTACTAAAGATAGTGACAAGGTTTATTTAGATTCTAATGATCAAAAATTAGCTAGAGCAATGTTTAAAGAGGTATTCTCACATGTTGCTGCTGATGATACATCTGACTTTGAACAACCTGATAGTGTTGTTAAAAAGGCAATAGAGAAAGGTTCTAGAGATGCAGTATTAGCTAGTGAATATACTCCTTCTAGTAGAATTACGTATGAGTATTTTGTAAAAGGCTCTGAACCAACTAGGGTTTCAAAAGCTTATGATAAGCTGGATAAGCCATCAAATCTTTCCATCAATTACGATCAAGTAACGAATTCAATAAGTGTAAACTGGGATTATAGTGACACAGATAATGTTTCATTTGAAGTGAGTCAATCCATTGATGAAGGACCGTACCAAGTTGTTAACAAATCGAAAGATACAAGTTTTTCAGTTGCTGATGTCATACCAGGAGCCATCTATTCCTTTCAAGTAGTCGCAGTAAGTGATAGCGATGATAGCAATCGTAGTGATGCTGCAGTAACGAAGGTTCAAGTTCCTGAGCCAGAAGTTGATGTACCAGAACTACCAGCGGAAGAGGAAGATATTGTGGAAGAACCACAAAGTGGGGAAGAACCACAAACTGAAGATGAAAATGATAATGGTAACGATAATTCAGAAGGTAATAAAGATAATGGTAACCAAAACGAGAATGAAGACACCCAACCTGATGAAGGCAAAACTGATGATGACAAAACTGATAATAGCGGTGAGGAGCCATCATCTCCAGATGTGGAAACAACCACTCCTCCTATTAATTCAAATGGCAATAATAAAAAAGATGATGACGATGATGAACCTAAAGAAACAGAATAGAAAAATGAATGATAATTTAAGAACCGGTTTCGTACCGGTTTTTTTCTTTTATATACAAAAAGAGACTATCCATTATTGAATAATCTCTTTAAATCTCGTTTAATGCCATTGCCTTTGAAAATGATTTTTCACATTCATCAAAAAGCTGTTCAAGCTGAATAAACGCGTGATACTGAGTTGGTTTTACCAGTATAAATAAAAGTCGTTCTTCACAATTAACGGGTTTTCTTTGTAAACCAGTTATCTCCATATTAGTTGGATTTAGCCCTTTTACCGGTCTGTGGTTTGACCAATACAAACAGATAATAAATAGAGCTAAACACTGAATAACCAAACAATTACTTTCTTGTGTTCTATGCTTATGTTTAAAGGTTTCCCTAGTTTTCCCTTTCAGAAGTTTCCATTGTGTTATGACCAACGGAACAAATTCCTTTGGATTTTTCCAAGGAGCGATATCTGTTTTACCTTGCACAACATGTAGCATGTCATAGTAAAAAGGCTCATTTAATAAAATGTCTAATATATTACTCCCTTTTTGAGAATGGAACGAAGACTGCTGACTAAAAAATGGAGCAAATTTAAATTCAATAGGAATTTTCCAAACTTCGTTTTCAATTTGCATTCGAAGCTTTTTCCTTTTTCATTCGCTTTTGCCCTTCTCTACATAGATGTAATATTGGACAAATCTCGCACTTAGGTGATTGTGCCTTACAATGATATCTCCCAAAGAAAATCAGTCTGTGGTGTGTGAGCGACCATTCGTCTTTGGGCACTTTTCTCATTAGTGTTTTCTCAACTTCTAAAACTGAATCTTTCCACCTGCAGATACCTAGTCTTTTACTTACCCTCTCAACATGGGTGTCAACTGCAATAGCAGGTTCTCCGAACGCAACTGACATGACCACATTTGCTGTCTTTCTGCCAACCCCAGCAAGCTTTGTGAGCTCTGTATGGTCATTTGGTACCTCACCATTATAATGTTCAAGTAATGTTTCACATAACTTACGTATGTTTTTCGCTTTATTTCTAAATAATCCGATCGATTTTATGTCCGTCTGAAGCTCTTCGAGAGAAACTGCAAGATAGTCCTCAGGTTTTTTATATTTCTTGAACAAGTTTTTCGTTACTTTATTAACCAATGCATCTGTACATTGGGCAGACAAAGCAACTGCAATTACTAATTCAAAAGGATTTTCATGAACCAACTCACAATGTGCATCAGGATACATCTCACCAATTGAATCCAAGCAATTTCGAATCTGTATTTTCGTTAACATACTTTCACCTTCTATCGCTAAAAAATAGCCCCATTCCCATTAGCTCTCAAGCCAATTATAGAAAGGAACCTTTCTTTGGTACTCTTCTTGATTTTCTTGTTTACTATTTTGCCTATTACCTTGATGTGGACGGAATTTACTAGCATGATTTCTAGCTTGATCTATTGTACGAATTCCATTCTTTTTCCACTCAAAAAGAATACGGTCAATATAACGAAAATTTAATTTTCCAGACATAACCGCCTCTCTTAAGGCTGCTTTTATGATAACCGGATCATAATCATCTTGATCGATCCAAATAGCAAGGGTTTCACATTCAAAAGGTGAAAGCGGGCGGCCAAATTCGTTTTCGAAAATCGTATATAAGCTTTCGTCTTCCTTTTGATTTTGCTCTTGTACTTTACGTTGATTTTCATTCATTAAAAAAGTATACAGCTTATCCCATAATGGCTTTAAGGAGTAATTTTCAAACAAGATTTTTTCTTGTTCACTCTCCTCTATCATTAGAAAACCTTTTTGGATTAAACTTCTTAATAACGAGGTACATTCAGAAGTGGATATGGACATATGATCTGAAAGTTCAGTTGGAGTCGGGAATTGATTTCCGTTTTCTTTGTATTTTTTCACTTGTAGAATAAGAATAAATTCCTGTTCGTTTAAACCTAATTTAGCATAGTAATTAAATAAAATAACCGGAACAGAAATATGTCCAGTTTCTTGTAGATAAATAAATTGCTCTTTATTCATAAAAACACCCCTCACCTTATGGTAGTATACCATGACCTAGATTCACATTGTATAGAATTCGCCTCGGTTGTTTTTGCCATTTCAGAAAATGCCAGCTTAGCTTGTTTGAAATGAAGAAAAGTAAAACCAACTCTATAAAATATGAGTCAGTTTTACTTTTTAAAAAGCATTTTAAGGATAAAGTCGATTTAATAAACGTGGGAAAGGAATTGTTTCACGTACATGTTCTACACCACTTAACCAAGCTACCGTTCTTTCAAGACCTAAACCAAATCCTGAATGTGGTACGGATCCATACTGTCTTAATTGAAGATACCAGTCATATGCTTGCTCATCTAGTTTATGTTCCTCAATACGTTTCCTAAGGAGTTCTGCATCATGTATACGCTCAGAACCTCCAATAATTTCACCATAACCTTCAGGTGCAATTAAGTCAGCACATAGCACCACATCATCATGGTTTGGATCAGGTTGCATATAAAATGGTTTTAAGCTTGTCGGATAATGTGTTATGAAGACAGGCTTTTCAAAACTCTCTGCGATTCCTGTTTCATGTGGAGCCCCGAAATCATCCCCCCATTTAATTTCTGTAAAACCTTTTTCATGAAGAAACTTAATCGCATCACTATATGTGATTCGAGGGAATGGCGCTTTTATTTTTTCTAAATTAGCTGTGTCTCTCCCCAATGTTTTTAGTTCTAGTGAGCAGTTTTCCAATACATTTTTCGCTAAAAAAGACACATATTGCTCTTGAACCTGAAGATTCTCTTCAAATTCATAAAACGCCATTTCAGGTTCTATCATCCAAAACTCAATTAAATGACGACGCGTCTTAGACTTTTCCGCCCTAAATGTAGGACCAAAAGAAAAGACCTTCCCTAGAGCCATAGCTGCAGCTTCCATATAGAGTTGTCCACTCTGAGAGAGGTATGCATCCTCATCAAAGTATTTTGTGTGAAATAATTCTGAAGTACCTTCTGGTGCACTGCCAGTTAAAATAGGCGGATCTACCTTAACAAAGCCCTCTTTATTAAAAAATTCATAAGTGGCTCTAATAATCTCGTTTCTAATTTTCATTACGGCATGCTGACGTTTTGAACGAAGCCATAAGTGACGATGATCCATTAAAAACTCTGTTCCATGTTCTTTTGGAGTTATTGGGTAATCAACAGATTCTGAAATCACTTTAATATTGGTTATCGCCAGTTCATATCCAAATGGGGAGCGCTCATCTTCTCTAACAATACCACTTATATATAAAGATGTTTCTTGTGTAATTGATTTAGCTTTTTGAAAAACCTCTTCCTCAACTTCAGCTTTTACGACGACACCTTGAATAAATCCTGTACCATCTCTAAGTTGAAGGAATGCAATTTTACCACTAGAGCGTTTATTTGCCAACCATACTCCAATTGTAACCTCTTGTCCTACATATTTTCCAACTTCTGCAATTGTTGTTTTCACGTATATTCCCTCCATCAAGCTACGATGTTTACCTTTTTATGTACGTTACTTCGTTATTATACGTATTTTCATAAACAGTCGCAATATTCCTTAGAGTATCCGAAACTTTCGGATAACTTTAAACTAAGAATTTTTTATTGCCATATGTTTGATTATTTCTCCATCGTAAAAATTAACAAAATCAAACGTATATCGATCAGATTCATCTTGATATTTAACTTCCCAAATCGGAACCCCTTCATCCATTCCAAGCTGAACACTAATAATTTCTGATGGATTATGTTCCTGGTATACTCTTTCTAATGCTTCCTCTTTTGTAATACCAGATGACTGTTTTTCCACAATTATCTCTCTATCTTTGTGAACATTTGAGATCCAAGCATAGACTGGTTCATCATTTGCATTTTCTCCAGTGATGACATGGTATTTCTTATCTGCGCTAAATGTATTGATTTGACTAATTGCTGAAAGATTTGCATATTCTATGGCAAACTTTTTGGATTCTTTATGACCTAATTCATAATCTCCTCTTGCCTCTAGATATGTTGACGTAAAAATCCAAATTCCTGATAAAATCAAAACAATAATGATGAATAATGTTATATTAGCTTTTTTCCCCATAATGGATCGTCCTTATGTACGGTAAATCGTAAATACCGCTTTGGATTTGTCCTCTTGATCAAGTGCAAGACCAAACATTAAGTCATTTCTTTTCAACGTTCTATTTAATAGATCAACGATCTTATATAAATCATCCGAGTGATCAACTGTTACAGTCGAAACGATTTCAATTTTGCTTTCCATGTCATAATCCTCCTACCTAACACAAATATTGTAACTTATATGTCTGTTGTCTCTGGACACAATAATATTACAACAACATTATTCATTGTTGTAACTTGATTTATGATAACAAATTAAACATGCAACTGAAATAAATGAAAATAAATTTCTCCTAACTCACACCACATTTTTTGGGCTGATCATTTTGTATCAGCCATTTTTTAATTTATCCACTCATCAATAGCATGTGTCAATAAATGCATCGGTTTATGTTCAATTTCAAGTTTTGGTATTGACGCTAAAAAATCTTTACCATATTTCGCGGATAAAATTCGATTATCTAAAATAAATAAAATTCCTCGATCTCCTTCATGACGAATCAAACGGCCAAATCCTTGTTTAAAACGCAATATTGCCTCTGGAAGAGAATAGTGATAAAAAGAGTTAATCCCTTGAGCCTCTAAATGTTTACATGCCGCTGCCACAGTAGGTTCATCTGGAGAAGCAAATGGCAGCCTCACAATCATTAATGCCTTTAATTGATCTCCTGGAAAGTCAACACCTTCCCAGAAACTACTTGTACCTAATAAAATAGCCTTTTCAAAATGTCTGAAGTTTTTCGTTAATTTTGTTCGGCTTCCACTACCTGTGCCTTGTCCCATAATAATAAAATCATCTAATGTTACATCTTCCTTTAAAATCTGATACGTTTTCCTTAACATTTCATAGGAAGTGAAAAGGACAAGTATCTTACCATCAGTGATTTGTGCTACTGTACCTATATGCAACGCGATTGCTTCAGAATATTCCTCAAGTGATACATCATTAACAGATGGCATGTCACTAGGTATAAACAGTTTCACCTGTTCTTTATAATTAAATGATGATTTTATTTTTACCTGCTTAGGGAAAAAATCTGAAAGTCCAACATTATCCATTGTATATGTAAACGAGTTTCTAATCGTTAAGGTTGCAGATGTAAGTACAGCACTTTGTACTTTAGAAAAGAATTGATCTGCTAAATACTCTTTTACTTCAATAGGCTGCGCATAAATCGATACAGCATTTTTTGCACCTTTCGAATCAATCTCAATCCATCTTAAAACAGTGTCATCATTCTCAAAAAATAAGAACTCAAGATAATATTTATAATCATTCATCGATGAAATACATTGCTTAAAAGCTTCTAATGTGAGTTTTTCTTTAATTGGCTTTTCTTTAATGTATTGTCCATCCATTTTTTGATTTTCTTTTTCCATTAACGAAATAATGTCTCTTATCATGAATTGAAGTCTTTTCGCTAACTCAAGCAATGAGTTCCAGGTTCGATTATTCTCTTTTTCTGGAAGATACCGATATGACGCCCTGTTCAACGAGTGGTCTTTCCTTCTTTTCAAAACATATGAGTGAAGCCCTACAAATAATTGTTGACTTTCTTCCTGAAGCTGAACTAAAATCTCATCAATTTTAAAAAAGGCAGAAGAAATCTCTTTCCTAACTTTAACAAAGTCCCTTAATAATCCGTTTGTATTTGTAAAACCTAGACGACTTATGATGTGATGTAGATCCAAATAATGAAACCTTACTCCTAGCTGCTCTGTTGCGACATTTTTAAAGTGATGGGCTTCATCAATAATGACTTCCTGATAGCTTGGCAAGATCTTTTCCACACGTTCTAAATCAGCTAATAGCATTGCGTGGTTTGTAACAATCAGATTTGCTGTTAGTGCATTTTCTTTCGCTTGTTGATAAAAGCAATATTCATGAAATGGATTATTAAGAAATGAGGAATGATCAACATGAAGATTCTCCCACAAGGATCTCCCTCCTGATGGAAGATTTAATTCATCCAAATCTCCATAATTCGTTTCCGTCAACCAAATTAATATTTGCGCCTTTGTTAATATAAAATCATAATTATCATCGAGTTCTTTTAACGATTGTTCAAACTTTTGAAGACATAAATAATGCCGCTGACCTTTTAATATTGTCGCAGTAAAACATCCCTTTAAAAGTTTTGTTAATATTGGAATATCCTTATCCATTATTTGCATTTGCAAATTGTTTGTATACGTACTTACTATAACAGGTCTATTTTCTTGTAAAGAATAAAATATGGCTGATACAAGGTAAGCCATTGTTTTCCCAATCCCTGTTGCCGCCTCAATTAACACATGCTGATGTGTAGAAAAGGCATCAAAAATCTCTTCAATCATTTTTAATTGCCCTGGTCGTTCATGATAGGAAGGAAGGATTTTTGATAATTCATCCTTCTTACTAATAAACAACTCTAACAACTCTTCTTTTTGGATTACACCATTATTCCCAGCTGTATTTTTTTTATTTACTCTTTTTTTTATCGCGAGTGACCTAACAATTTCGAGCTCAGGATCTATTGGTTGATCTAGCTTAATTAATTTTTGTGAAATGATGTTTTCTAGGATTTCTTCAATATCACTAATAAAAGATCTAGAAAGCTTAGAAACTTGCTGGAGTGTTATTAATGGTAACTTATTTATTTTCTTCATAATATGTAAAAATAACATAGCTGTAGCTTCGGCATCACTATCAGCTCTATGGGGATTTTCATGCTGCATCTTAAACTCATCACTAAGATCAGAAAGCTTATAACTTTTCTCAGTTGGAAAAGCCATTCTGGCTAGCTCGACAGTATCAAGCACTGGACCAGAAAATTGGTAGCCACAAATAGTTAATTCTTCTTGTAGAAAAGACAAATCAAAATAAACATTATGTGCTACAAAGTACGAACTTTTTAGCATATTATGAATGTCCTCCACAATCTGATCAAAAGTTGGAGCATGCTCAACCATTTCATTCGAGATACCAGTTAATTGTTCTATAAATAAAGGAATTTTCTGTAAAGGATTAACAAAACTCATATATCGATCAACAATTTGATTATTTTCAATCACTACTGCGGCAATTTGTATGATCTTATCACCTTTTTTAGGAGAATTTCCTGTTGTTTCTAGGTCAATGACAACATAACGTTGGCCCTTCATTTTATAACACCTCAATTATTTCAAAAAACTGCTCTTTTTACTAAAAAAAGAGCATAAAACTACCTTTTGATTAGTTTACCCCAATATGAGCGAGTTTTGAATAACTTTTCTCTTATGGCTAAAAATAAAGAAGACCCATTTCATAACAGACAATCATGTAAGCTTCATGACATAAGAGAGTGTCTAATATGAGTTAGGCCTTCTTTTCTTTATAGAATTGTTGCTGCAGGTTCTTGACCTAATATTTCAACAATTTTGTTCTGTTCATTCATAATTGCAATTTTTGGTTGATGTGTTGAAAGTTTCTCTTCAGGTACCATTGTGTACGTAAGAATAATAACAATATCTCCCTCTTGAACTAGACGTGCTGCAGCTCCGTTAAGGCAAACCACACCACTGCCTCTTTCTCCAGGAATGATATACGTTTCAAAACGAGCACCATTGTTATTATTCACAATTTGCACCTTTTCATTTGGCACCATACCTACTGAATCAATAATATCTTGATCTATCGTAATACTACCAACGTAGTTTAGGTTTGCTTCAGTTACACGTGCACGATGAATTTTTGCATTTAGCATTGTTCGAAACATTTACATCTCCTCCGTCAAATTTCTAATCTATTTAAATATCTATCATGTAAGGATTCAAATTAAACTTCAATCGTTATATTATCAATTAGCCTTGCATTTGTAAACTTAACTGCTACGGCAATGATGATTTTACCGCTAATTACCTCAATTTCCTTTAGGTGTGGATAGGATAAAACTTCAACATAATCAATAACTCCTGATGATTCACTTTCTATCGTTTTTCTTACAAGATCTACAACTGATTGTTTATTGCGTTCTCCGTTTAAAATCGTCTCTTTCGCCTTACTCAGGCTTTTAAAAAGCACAATTGCTTGTTGTCGTTCATCTTCACTCAAATAAACATTGCGAGAACTCTTCGCAAGGCCATCTTCTTCCCTAACAGTTGGGACAGAAACAAGCTCAATTGGAAAATGGAACTCTTCGATTAATCCTTCAATGACTGCGACCTGCTGTGCGTCTTTCATTCCGAAATATGCTCGATTAGGTTGCACTAAATTGAAGAGTTTTGTTAATACGGTTGCTACACCATCGAAATGGCCTTTTCTTGATTTTCCACATAAAACATCAACACGATTATGGACTAATACGGTATAAGAAGGTTCGACAGGATACATTTCCTCTACTTGTGGCCTAAAGATGACATCAACACCTGCAAGTTTGGCGAATTTTTCATCCCGCTCTACATCCCTAGGATACGAATCTAAATCTTCGTTTGGTCCAAATTGAAGAGGATTAACGAAAATACTTAATACAACGATATCGTTTTCCTTTTTTGCTTCTTCTAAAAGTTTTACATGTCCTTCATGAAGAAATCCCATGGTTGGAACAAAACCAATTGTCTGTTGATTTTTCTTAATGATAGTTAATTTTTCTTTTAAATCTTTTTTTGTTTGAACGACAATCATTTGCTAACTCCCCCATATAAACTATGCAATTCTTCCTCTTTCATATTAAAAGAATGCTTTTCTTCAGGAAATGTTCTATTTTTCACTTCTGATATATATTGACTTATGGATGAGTTGACAGTATCTGCAATAGAAGCATATTGTTTTACAAACTTTGGAATATATCCTGAACCATAGCCAATTAAATCATGGTAAACTAATACTTGCCCATCAGTTTGACGCCCAGCTCCGATACCAATCGTAGGAATTGTTAATAATCTCGTAATTTCTTCTGCCAATTGCTGTGGGACACATTCTAAAACGAGTGCAATTGCTCCTGCTTCTTGACATCTTTTTGCATCTTCAATAAGCTTTCTAGCTGCTTCGGCATTCTTCCCTTGAACTTTATATCCTCCGAGTACATTCACTGATTGAGGCGTCAATCCTAAGTGAGAAATAACTGGAATTCCTCCAAAGGTAAGTGCTTCAATAATAGGAGTTACACCATCTGCACCTTCCAATTTGACAGCATCCGCTCCACCTTCTTGCATGATTTTCGCAGCATTTTTCATCGATTCTTCTTTTGAAAGATGATAAGACATAAAAGGCATGTCTGTTACAACAAACGTATCCTTTGCACCACGCTTAACAGCTTTTGTATGGTGAATCATATCATTCACCGTTACAGGAATAGTGGAATCATATCCAAGAACAACCATACCTAAAGAATCACCTACAAGAATCATATCAATTCCTGCAGTTTCGGCCTGCCTAGCACTTGGGAAATCATACGCAGTCAGCATAGTAATTGGCTCATTATTTTCCTTCATTTTCATAAAATCTTTTCTTGTTTTCATAATTTCTCCTCCTAATATCAATAGGTGTAGAGTGTTAGTCACTAATGCTACCTATCAACTGGATATTGGGTAGTACACTAAAAGAAAAACCTAATAGGAGAGAAGGTGAATTAACCGGAAAACATTGTTTATCTATGAAAAACATAAAAAATCCTTCTTATCGAAAAAGAAAGAAGGATTAAAGAATTGTTATAGTCGGTTTCATCCCTCTGTCCTAGTCCGCTATTGGATCAAGGCAGATTAAATTAACACTTTCATTATTACTATCATTTACAAAAACTATATACTTCATCAATTTTCTTTTAAAGGTGTAGTTCTACCCTAGATACTACCCAAGAAAAAGTATAGCAGAAAAATTTGCTAATGACCATCGTGATACATCCCAAATTCAGTCTTTCTCTCATCACTTTAGCTCAATGTCAGCTGAATAAATTTGCTTTATCGATCCGTCACTCGTTTCAATTAGCAATACACCACTGTTATCAATACCAATTGCTTTTCCTTCAATGACTCCATTTAAGGTTCTCGCCTTAATTTGCCTGTTTAAACTTATTGCATAACCTTCCCAAAGCAATTTTATTACTCGAAAACCCTGATTTAAATAAAGTGAGTAAAGCGCTTCAAACTTCAATAAAATTTCTTGAATAAATAGAGCTCGATCCCAATGTTTCCCTGTTTCAATATGAATAGATGTTGCAATTTTTTGCAACTCCTCAGGAAAATCTACCAATGTATGATTTACGTTTATCCCAGTGCCAATGATAACAGAGTGAACTTGATCTGCCTCAGCTTGTAACTCAGTTAAAATACCAACAACTTTTTTCCCATTTATTAAGATATCGTTCGGCCATTTTATATCAGGTTTAAGTGGCGTTAATTCTTCAATTGCTTGTACGATAGCAACTGCGGTTAAAAGTGTAAGTTGTGGGGTGGCATGAACAGGAATATTAGGCCGAATGATCAGACTCATCCATATTCCTTTTCCACTTGGAGAGTACCATTCCCTAGCCATTCGTCCTCTCCCGTTTGTCTGTTGGTCGGCAACAACAATCGTTCCTTCTTTTGCTCCGTCATTTGCCAACGTATGAGCTATTTTTTGAGTCGATGTAACGGCCCTCTCAAAGTGAATATGACGCCCCATCGTTTTAGTCTTTAATCCAATTTGTATTTCATTTCCACTTATCTTATCAGGTTTTTTGGTAATTCTATATCCTAATCTTCTTACAGCTTCTAATTCATATCCGTCTTTTCTTAGTTCTTCGATATGTTTCCATACTGCTGTTCTAGAGCAGCCTATGTATTCGCTAAGTTTTTGACCTGATACAAAACCGCCTTCAGCATTTGAGAATGCTTCTAATAATTTTGATCGAAGTCCTGACTGCATCTTAATAGCCACTCCTTTATTTCTGTGCTTTTATTCTCAATTTCCTTCAGAATGATCGCTTTTTCGATCTCTGTCATGACACGTGAAACCCAAGGTCCTGGTTCTTTATTCAACAAATGTACAATATCATGACCGTTAATGGCAATTTGCTTCCTCGTTTGAACTGGTAATTGAAAGAGTGAGGATCTTACTTGATCGATTTTTTCTTGCAAATGTTCAGGATGAGTTAATATAGACCTGATGCGTTCAACAGAAACAGCTGTATCTGGACCAGCCTTATACAATAACAAATCTGTCCAATCGTTTTCCGTTAAAAGGACGGTAAGAAAATTGAGGTTTTGTTGTACAGTTTTTATTAAATTATTTGGTAGTTTCCATGCTCTTAAGAAATTTTCAATTGATGACGGCTTTATAAAATACGTTAAAACGGTCCAAACTTCTTCCCTAGATGACAACATGTCAAATCGAATAGAAGCAAGCTTTTCTAACTCCTGCTTTTTACCAATAAAACCGGGTAAATAATCAAAAATCTTACATTCGACTAACAGACGAATACCAGATTTTACATTTATCCCTTTAAGAAGCTTTTCAATTTCGATAGTTTTTCTTTCAACCGAAATAGCATTTAATAATTGAGCATGAATGATAATGGCTTCTTTAGTTTCAGATGATAAAGTGAAATCTAATTGACTAACAAACCTTACAGCACGTAGCATTCTTAGAGCGTCTTCTTTGAACCTGTCAGAAGGTGAATCAACAGTATGAATAAGCCTTTGATTCAGATGTTGCCTGCCTTGAAAATAATCCAAAACTTCGCCTGTTGTACCCATAGCCATAGCATTAATTGTAAAATCTCTTCTTCGTAAGTCTTCTTTTAACGATGAAATAAACCGTACGGACTTTGGACGACGAAAATCTTCATATTCAGATTCCATTCGATATGTGGTTACTTCATTGAAGTAACC
>JAPSLU010000216.1 GCA_031180405.1 Bacillus sp. (in: firmicutes)
ATTTCGCTGTCTTATTTTCGTGAATCGATTGAAGTTCCTCAAGACTTAGACTTTTCGCCTCACCCTCCATGTCAGCAACCTGTCCACCAACCATTCCTTCTGCTCCGGCTGATTTTACAAGTTCCGATAACAGCCTTAGCTTCTGCTCAGCGGTACAGTTTGGATCATTTGTGATGAGGGAAAAACTTTGCGTTAATAAACCGTCTCCTGCTAATACAGCAATAGCTTCACCAAACACTTTATGATTAGTTGGTTTCCCTCTTCTTAAATCGTCATCATCCATACACGGTAAATCATCATGAATTAAGGAATACGTATGAATCATTTCAATTGCACAAGCTGTAGCTATTCCCATTTCTTCTGGCTTGTTGTATGTATGAAGTAAGGCTAAAACAAGAACAGGACGTAAGCGCTTCCCACCTGCCTCTAGGGAATAAAGCATTGATTCTTTTAATCGTTGTGGGGTTTGCAATTCTTTTATGTAGAGGGGAAGTGCCTCTTCTATCTTTTGTTTTCGAGAATTTAAAAAATCGCTCAGCTGAATATTCACGATTTTTCTTCCTCCTGAAGCTCAAATGGCTTTAATTCACCATCTTCACGTAAAATATAATCCATTTGCTTTTCCACATGTTGCAGCTTGTCATGACATAACTTTGATAGTTCCATTCCCTCTTGGAAATATTCAATTGCCTTCTCTAAAGGGACATCACCTTCTTCTAACTTACCAACAATATCTTCAAGCTGTTGCATTGCATGTTCAAATGATACTTCTTCATCTATTGTTTGTTTTTTATTACTCATGAATCGTTCGCTCCTCTATACCCTGAACTTGACAATTAAGTTGCCCATCCTTTAGTTGTACTTTTAGGACTTCTCCTGATTTTATTTGGTTTACACTTTTAATGAGCTTATCTTCCTGATAAACAAGGCTATATCCACGGTCCATAATTTTCAATGGACTTAATGCATTTAGTTTATCAATTGTCGCCTGAAATTGCGAATGTTTATGTGTTAATAGTGATGTCATCTCTCGATTCAGCTTTTTTAATAAGGCATCATGTGCTTCATTGGATCGTCTTACTTGATCCTTTGGATGAACGTTTGCCAGGCGATTTTTTAGATATGTATACGTTTCTTTTTTACGAAGGATAGCCCTTTGCCCTTCTTTTTGCAATCGATCGATTACATTGTCTAACTGCTGTTCTTTTTGCTGATATAATTGCTTAGGATAACGAAAGGCATAAGAAGTTCTATAATGAGTTAGCCTTTCTTTTTGTACACTTAATTTCTCGGTCATTGATCTTCTTAATCGACTTTTTCGTTCTAGAAGCCGCTCTAATAAGTCAGTTGCATGAGGAACAGCCATCTCAGCAGCACCAGTTGGTGTTGGAGCACGTAAATCTGCCACAAAATCCGCAATTGTAAAATCTGTTTCATGTCCGACTGCTGAAATAATCGGGACTTCTGAAGCAAATATCTCACGAGCGACGACTTCCTCATTAAATGCCCATAATTCCTCAATTGAACCTCCACCACGGCCTACAATTAAAACATCGAGAGTACCTAGGTGATTTGCTGTTTTAATTGCTTTGGCAACTGAAGGACCTGCTTGAACACCTTGTACAAGAGCCGGAATTAATATCACCTTTGCAAGAGGATATCGTCGATTTATAGTTGTTAGAATATCTCGAATCGCTGCTCCTGTAGGAGATGTAATCACCCCAACTTCATTTGGATACTTAGGAATTGGCTTTTTATACTTTTCCTCAAAAAGACCTTCCTGTTGAAGCTTTTTTTTCAGCTCTTCATATGCTAAATAAAGACTACCAATTCCATCAGGCTGCATTTCCTTAACGTATACTTGGTATCCACCACTTTGTTCATAAACCGATATTTCACCGCGCAAAAGGACTTTCATTCCATTTTCTGGTCTGAATTTTAATGACTTGTTAGATCCAGCAAACATAACCGCTTGAATCCTTGCCTGTTTGTCCTTTAGGGTAAAGTACATATGCCCCCTACTATGTAGGTTAAAGTTAGATATCTCCCCTTTAATCCAGATATCCGTCAAATGAGGATCAACGTCAAATTTACGCTTTATATATTTTGTAAGGGCAGTGACTGTCACATATCTTGGCTCATTCATCTTTAGCCGCCTCCTTTCTAAACAATTAAATCTTAAAGGAACAAAAGCGCAATCCCCTTACTCAAGCTTTGGGTAATAAAACGTAATTGAATAAAAGTCTTTAAATCAATTGTGGCTAGACCCTAGAGGAGCTAAGCACCTTATCTTTTTACAAAAAAGTAAGAATGCCGGAGCTAGATTCTTGATCTTACCTAAGTTCATGAAAAAAAATCAAGGGCAGAATGTTTAGCAACATTCTACCCTTAATGCTGCCTATTTGAAAAAAGGCTTATTTATTTTCCAATACTTGCTTAGCAGATTGGACGGTATTATGAGCAAGCATAGTAATGGTCATTGGACCTACTCCACCAGGTACAGGTGTTAGGTAACTTGCCACATCTTTCGCTTCTTCAAAAACTACATCCCCGACTAATTTTCCTGTATCAAGTCGATTCACACCAACATCGATAACGACTGCACCAGGTTTAATTTGGTCACCCTTAATGAAATTAGCTCGTCCAACTGCTGCAACTAAAATGTCCGCTTCTTTTGTATAAGAAGTTAGATCTTCTGTTTTTGAATGGCAATACGTAACAGTTGCATGCTCATTTAACAGAAGTTGACCAACAGGTTTCCCAACGATATTACTTCTTCCAACTACAACAACATTTTTGCCTGCTATTTCAACTCCGACTGATTTAATCATCTCAACTATTCCAGCTGGAGTACAAGGCAAGAATGTTTCTTGTCCAGTCATCATACGACCAATATTAATTGGGTGAAAGCCGTCTACATCTTTCTCAGGCGAAATTTTCTCCACAACAGCTGTTTCATTAATGTGACCTGGTAAAGGAAGTTGAACCAAAATTCCATGATACTCATCATTGTTATTGTAGCTCTCAATAACGTCGAGAAGCTCTTTTTCAGATAGAGATTCTGGAAAATGCTCTAGTTTAAACCCAACACCAATTTCTTCAGCCGCCTTTTGTTTTCCTCTAATATAAGAAAGAGACGCAGGGTTATCACCGACTAAAATGACGACAAGCTTAGGTAGTAACCCCTTTGCTTTAATTTGCTCTACCTCTACCGCTAACTCACTTCTTTTTGTTTTCGATAATTCTTTACCATCAATGATTGTTGCAGCCATTCCAAATTCCTCCTCAAATAATCGTATTTATCCCATTCTTAACGGACAGTAACCCCCTCTTTTTAAGACTCAAGAAAAGCAAAGAAGATAAGTAGAGGAATAACTGCCCGTAAAGATCCGATAAGTTTCGCTACCATTCAGTGGGGGATGAACCCCCAACTAAATGAAGTCTCACTTTATCTCTCTAGATTTTGTTTGATTTTAGAAAGTACACCATTAACGAACTTACTTGAATGGTCATCACCAAATGCTTTCGCTAATTCTACAGCTTCATCTATTACTACGTTGGCAGGAACGTCTAGAGCGTATTTCAACTCATAGGCGGCCATACGTAAGATCGTTTTGTCTATGTTAGCCAAACGTTCAATTGTCCAGTTCACGAGGTTCGGAGTGATCAGTTCATCTAGCTCCTTCTCATGTTCAATTGTGCCAAAAACTAACTGATTCATAAATGCGTTAGATCTTTCCTCGTCTAAAGCATGCTCAATTGCTTCGTTCGGGTCAGTATCACTAACATTCACTTGAAATAGTGCCTGCAGTGCCTTTTCCCTTGCTGTTCTACGTTTCATTCTATACTTGCTCCTTTAATGTTTAAAAATGTCGAATGTCATAAAGTGATCATACCATATCTAACTAGTAGATTCATTCGGAATTTCATATGTTTTTTTCTATTCCCGAATGAAAAGGCTTTTATTTATTCAAACATTCGTTGTTTCACCTTATTGTCCTACTAACAATATAACCAGTGATAGAAAAACTATAAACCAAAATTGAATAATTCTTAGTACGACCATTATAAAAAATATAACCATAGGCGATTTTGTTTCTAACACGTCACACATTGCTTGTTATTGCCTTATTCTATCGAAAATATTTCTTAACATTAAACAAAAAGAAACCAAAGGAATAACCTTTGGTTTTTAAAGAATAGGTTTCTTTATGGAAATTACATTTCTTGATCTATATCAACCTCTTGGTTTTTTGCTTCAAATTGAATACCAACTACATGAATGTTCACTTCATTTACTTCTAAAGCTGTCATATTTAATAACGCTTGGCGAATATTATCTTGGATTTTTTGTGCGACAGTTGGTATGGAAACACCGAAGATCATAACGCAATAGACTTCAATAATAATTCCTTCTTCTGTCAAATCAACTTTTACACCCTTACCGTGATTCTTCTTTCCAAGTCGTTCAACAACACCTGCTGCAAAATTACCACGCATTGATGCAACACCTTCGATTTCTGAAGCGGCAATGCCTGCAATAACCTCTATTACCTCAGGGGCAATCTCTACCTTACCTAGACCATTATTTTCAGGGTTCATCTCTAACACATTATTCGTATCTTTCAAGAATCAGCACCTCCATGTATTTTTACGATTCCATGACTTTATGCAGTTCTAAAAATTTCGTATTAAAATCTCCACTGACAAACTTTTCATGCTCAAGAAGTCTTAAATGGAAAGGAATTGTTGTCGAGATACCCTCGATGACGAATTCACTTAATGCACGCTTCATTCGAGCAATGGCCTCTTCCCTCGTTGCACCATAAGTAATAAGTTTTGCAATCATTGAGTCGTAATACGGTGGAATTGAATATCCCGGATATACTGCTGAGTCAACTCTAACACCTAGACCGCCTGGCGGCAAGTACATCTCGATTTTTCCAGGTGAAGGCATAAAGTTCTTTTCAGGGTTTTCTGCATTGATCCGACACTCAATGGACCAACCATTAAATGTAACCTCATCCTGTGTTACAGATAACTTCTCACCTGATGCGACCTTTATTTGCTCTTTTATTAAGTCAATTCCTGTAACCATCTCAGTTACTGGGTGTTCAACTTGAATACGAGTGTTCATTTCCATAAAATAAAACTTTTTATTGATATGATCAAAAATAAATTCAACTGTTCCAGCACCAGTATATGCAACAGCTTCTGCAGCTTTTACTGCCGCTTCTCCCATTTGTGAACGAATCTCCTGATCAAGAGCAGGTGATGGAGTTTCTTCAAGTAATTTTTGAAGTCTTCGTTGAATCGAACAATCACGTTCACCTAGGTGAATCGTGTTACCATATGTGTCAGCTAGAACCTGAATTTCAACATGGCGGAAGTCTTCAATGTATTTCTCAATATAAACTCCTGGATTACCAAATGCAGTAGCAGCTTCTTGTTGGGTGATCTCAATGCCCTTAACTAGCGCTTGCTCATCTTGAGCCACACGGATTCCTTTACCGCCACCACCAGCTGTTGCTTTAATTATAACAGGATATTCCATTTCATTTGCTAATTTTTTTGCCTCATCAATACTCTCTATAATACCTCTAGAGCCAGGTACAATCGGAACACCAGCTTGGCGCATAGTTTCTCTAGCAACGTCTTTGGTTCCCATTTTAGAAATGGCTTCAGCAGTTGGTCCTACAAACGTAATATTGCATTCTTTACAAAGCTCAGCAAAGTCTGCATTTTCAGCTAAAAAGCCATAACCAGGATGGATCGCATCACTTCCCGTTAACTTTGCTACACTAATGATGTTTGTAAAGTTTAAATAGCTATCTTTTGAAGCTGTAGGACCAATACAATACGCTTCATCTGCTAACTGTACATGTAATGCTTCACGGTCTGCTTCTGAAAAGACAGCAACTGTTTCAATATCAAGCTCTTTACATGCTCGAATAATTCGAACAGCTATTTCTCCTCGATTGGCAATTAATAATTTCTTTATCATATTTTTAGCTCCTTACTCAGGCTTTACAAGGAATAGAGGTTGACCATACTCAACAAGTTGTCCATTTTCAACGAGTATCTCAACAATCTCACCCTTCACTTCTGCTTCAATTTCATTAAAGAGTTTCATCGCTTCTACAATACATACAACTGTGTCATTTGTTACTTTTGAGCCAACCTCAACATAATTTCCTGCTTCAGGTGACGAAGCTGCATAGAATGTTCCAACCATTGGCGACGTAATTTTATGTAAGTTTGCAGTATCTGCTTTTTCCTCTGCTTTTGGCGCAGCAACCTCAGATGTTGCTGGCTGTATTGGCGCAACCTGCTCTACCAGTGGCTGACTTTGTACTGTATTAACTGCTGGAGCAGCTACTACATTGTGTACAACCGTTTCAACTTCGTTCAATTGTTTCTTCATTTTTATTTTTGTACCATCTTGTTCAAATGTAAATTCGTTAATAGAGGAATGATCAATTAATTTAATGATTTCTCTAATTTCTTGTATCTTTAGCATGCTTTGGCACCCCTTTAATTCATATGATCATGATAAAAACCCATGATCTTCTATTTTATAGGCTAGTACTAAAACTTAGTCCCATAATACTATCTTACGATAAATGTGAGAAGGAATTCAACAATAATTCTACCCATTTATGAGCATTTCTAGAGAGAGAATAAGAAATATCGTTGATTTTCGCCTTTAATAAAGGGGAATTCACCTAAAGAAATTCAATAAAAATAAAATTAAACACTAAAAGAGTCAACCCTATAGATTGACCCTTTTTAGAATTGCTAGATGTTTTTATTATTGAGCAGGCTCAAATGTAACAATAACATCTTCCATATTTTCCATTTCGTCTCTTACAAGCGCCATGATTTGGTTAGCCTGAGATGGATTATGTTCTTTTGCTTTCACGGTAATTTTCACATTATTACCTTCGGCACGAACAAGTGCATCTTCAAATCCTTTTGATTTAATTAATGTTTCTAAAAGCATTTCTTTTCTTGCAGCATCGTTTAATGCTTCCATTTCGTCATAAGCATCGCTTTTCTCACCTGCTGATGCATCATTGCTTGCCACAATTGCTTGTAATTGCTCTTTTAACTCATTACGTTGATCATCTAACTGCATACGTAACTCAGTAAATAATTCATCACTTGACACACTTGACACACTTGAGATCACTGTACCATCCTCTAACTCTTCTGTTTGGACTTCTGCTTCTTCACTTGATTCTTCACTAGCTTCTGCCTCTGTACCTTGTACTTCTTCACCTTCAGTGCTTTCGTCTGTCACAGTTTCTTCTCCTGCTTCATCAGTTTTAGCATTCTCTGTAACTTCTTGCTCTTCACCTGTCATTACAATATCAGTTGTTCCACCTTCTGGAGATGTAACGTAATATACAGATAATACCACCACTAAACTTAACATTGTTAATAACCAAACTGTTTGTTTTTTCAACATCATCTATTCATCCTCCTTCATTT
>JAPSLU010000217.1 GCA_031180405.1 Bacillus sp. (in: firmicutes)
GTAGGTTGGAGGGTTTTATACTTTATTGGAGGAGCCCCACTATTAATATTACCCCTTTTATTCAAATATCTACCGGAGTCAGCAAATAGTTTAGTCAAGAATAATCGAATTGATGAACTGAAATGTATAGTAAGAAAATTAAATCCAACTTTAACCCAAGGAAATGATCTAATCTTTGAAGGAAAAGATGAAGAGAAAAAATCATCTATAAAGTCGTTATTCAGTGATAATAGGACTCTTAGTACCATTTTTATCTGGGTTGTATTCTTTATGAACATGTATATGATTTTTGGTTTAGGAACTTGGTTGCCACAATTAATGATCAATGCTGGGTTTGGACTTGGGTCAGGTTTGCTGTTTTTACTTACGTTAAATTTAGGAGCTCTCTTCGGTAGTAATATTGCAGGAGTGATTGCTGACCGGATTGGTTATAGACCAACGTTAGTAGGCTTGTATATCATTGCTTTTCTTTCGATCTCATTATTGAGTATGACAACAAATTTCTTGGCAGTCATTGTGCTTATAGCACTTGCTGGGATAGGGTTTTATGGAGGACAAAATGTTGGAAATGCTTATGTTTCCCTTTTTTACCCTCCATCCATGAGGTCAACTGGAATGGGATTCGCTTTTGGTCTTGGAAGACTGGGAGCCATTTTCGGTCCTGTCATTGCTGGTTTTATAGTTTCATGGGGGATGCCTTTAAAAGTAAACTTTTTAGCATTGGCGATCCCGGGCCTCATTGCTGCTGTATCTGTTTTAATGATTCAAGAGAAGCATAGTTATCTTTCTAAATCTAATGAAATTCAAAATTCAGGAGATGACGGAAAAAAAGTAGTTTAACAACCTAATTTCATCTTTCATGAAAAAGTACTATACTACAATTCTTTAACGATAAGGTTTTAATAGATATAAAACCGCACAGGGGTTATTTCTGTGCGGTTTTTAGCATGGATATCACAAAATCTCTTGTTGCAATACGGCAGATTACATTCTATTAATCCTGAAGGAATTTGATATACAAATGGTTGAAATGGATAGATTTTGTGTATTAATCGCCATAGCTATTGGTTAATATCTCTCTTGAAAATCACATGGAGATAAAGACCTATAATTCAACGCTTTTTGATGGCTATGGGATATGCACTTTAAGTATACGAGTGTTTATGATTTGGTGCGTTTGGTGTTTCTTAAGAAAATTTTATTCATTATGCTGTTATTGTTCGCGAATTAATTGTTCAACTGCTGGGATATCGGCAGGTGCCCATTTTAATGAATCGAGATTCTCTCTCTTTAACCAAATCAACGCGGAATGCTCACTAGCATAGGGGTGACCGCTAACAATTTTACATGTAATAGAAATAAGGTTAATGATGAAGTGATCGTATTCATGTGTATGATCATGGAAAAGATCAACAGGTTCAATTATGCAGTGGAGTTCTTCTTTAATTTCTCTAACTAAAGCAGAATAGAAGTCTTCATCCTTTTCAACTTTACCACCAGGAAACTCCCACATATTCGGCATAGACATGTCAGGAGACCTTAGCGCACAGAGTATTTCGTTTTGATCATTTTCAATAATTGCAGCTACGACTTTTACTGTTTTTTTCATCATATCCCCCAGAAAATGTTTATGTATTTAATGATATCATGATCCTCATCTATAAGACCCACTTGAATTCTAAAAAAGAAGTGAAACCCCACTTTAAGACGGTAAACCAAAAGGATTAAAAAATGGGCTTCATTTTAGGTTTTTTAATGAAGCAATCTCACAAATAGACGGGCTCCAAATTTCGATAAACGTATATACTATACCGTCTCAGTATTTTAAAGAAAAGAAAGGAAGAGGTAAAAATGTACGGTTACGAAAACAGTCCACATATAGCAGGTGCAAACGCACCACATGTTGGTGGGGCAAATGCTCCACATCACCCTGTCATGCCTTACAGTTATGAATCTCCAGCTTATGGATACTGCGCTCCTAATTATGGGAATTCGTTCGCGCTTATCGTTGTGCTATTTATTTTATTAATTATTATTGGCGCAACAATTTACGGGAATAAATGTTAACCAATTACCTTGAAAAAGACACTATTTTTAAGTGTCTTTTTTCTACATATTAGGCATTATGGTAAAAGAATAATAAGCATTAATGTTGGATAATCAGCCTAAAAACAGTGTGAATGTTCTCTTTTTTCTTTTAAGAGTTCGTTTGCTTAAGTATGTGGGGTAATAGTACAAGTGGATCACATCTATCGATTCAAATAACAAAACAATATAGTGATAAAATATTAATACGAGAACCACCTGTTTTTCTCGGTTAAGACAGAGGTGGAAACTTTACAAATTTTTCGAAAAATTTAATGCAAACGGTTGCTCAAAGTCATTTTGTTTGTTAAAGTAGTTTTTAAGATTAGTAGGAGGAATGCATCATGAATAGAAGATGGTGGAAGGAAGCAGTTGCTTATCAAATCTATCCGCGGAGTTTTATGGATGTAAATGGTGATGGAATTGGTGATCTTCAAGGTGTTATTTCTAAGCTGGATTATTTGCAGGATTTAGGAATTGATGTCATTTGGATTTGCCCAATTTATACTTCACCAAATGATGACAACGGTTACGATATTAGTGATTATAAAGGAATTATGAAAGATTTTGGTACAATGGCAGATTTTGATAGTCTTTTGACAGAGGTACATAAGCGTGGCATGAAATTAATTATGGATCTGGTTATCAACCACACCTCTGATGAACATCCTTGGTTTATTGAATCTCGTTCATCAGAAGAAAATCCTTATAGAGATTATTATATTTGGCACCCTGGTAAGAACGGGGAACCTAATAATTGGGAATCGATATTTGGGGGCTCAGCGTGGGAGTATGATGAGAAGACAAAGGAATATTATATGCATGTTTTCTCCAGGAAACAGCCAGATTTAAACTGGGAAAATCCAAATGTTCGAAAAGAATTATATGAAATGGTCAATTGGTGGCTAGATAAGGGAATTGATGGTTTTCGGGTTGATGCGATTTCACATATTAAAAAAGTTGCTGGATTCCCGGACTTACCAAATCCAAATAACCTTAAATATGTCCCATCTTTTGAAGGGCATATGAATCGTGATGGCATTGAGGTCTTCCTCCATGAACTTAAACGTGAAACATTCTCAAAATATGACATTATGACTGTCGGTGAAGCAAATGGAGTAAAGCCTGGTCAGGCAGAAGTGTGGGTTGGAGAAGACAAAGGTATTTTTAATATGATTTTTCAATTTGAACATTTAAATCTTTGGGGGAAAAGTGTGACAGGGGGAATTGACCTGCAAGCCTTGAAGGAAACCTTCAACGACTGGCAAACAGCACTTGATGGATTAGGCTGGAATGCACTGTTCTTAGAAAACCATGACCAGCCCCGTTCCGTTTCAACATGGGGAGACAGTGATCATTACTTAGACCAATCGGCTAAATGTCTTGCGACGATGTATTTTCTCATGCAAGGGACACCATTCATTTACCAAGGACAAGAAATTGGCATGACTAATGTAAAGTTTCCTTCAATAGATGATTATAATGATGTCGCAATCAAAAACCTCTACCGAAACGGAATTGAAAATGGTCAGAGTCACGAAGAATTAATGGAGATTATTTGGAAAAACGGCAGGGATAATTCAAGAACGCCAATGCAATGGACAGATGAGGAGAATGCTGGATTTACGACTGGACAACCCTGGTTAAAAATAAATCCGAATTATCCCCATATCAATGTAAAACAAGCAATGAGTAATCCAAAATCAATCTACCATTACTACAAGAAGCTGATTCAATTACGAAAAGAAAATCTAACACTTGTGTATGGAAGCTTTCAGCTTGTTTTGGAGGAGCATAACCAAATCTTTGCATATGCAAGAACTTGGAAAGATGAAACGTTTCTTATAATTACGAACCTTTTTGACAAAGAGACAACATATCATCTTCCTGAATGGAAGAACAAAAACGCGGAACTGTTAATCGCAAATTACGATGAAATAGAAATTGAGTTAAATCTTACCAACGGAATCCTAAAACCTTTTGAAGCAAGAGTGTATAAAGTAAATTAATATTTTTTAAACGTTGCTTACTAAACAATATGAGTGATTGATAAGGAGAGAAGGAAGAGATGAAATTTATATCATTTGAATTTTGGCAAAAATTTGGAAAAGCATTGCTTGTTGTGGTTGCGGTTATGCCGGCTGCAGGGATCATGATTTCACTTGGAAAACTTTTAGGAATGGCAAGTGTAGATTTAACTGTTGTGCAAACGATTTCCTTAGTGATGGAAGAAATCGGTTGGGGAATTATCGGGAATCTTCATGTTCTATTTGCAGTAGCAATTGGTGGATCCTGGGCTAAAGAACGTGCAGGTGGGGCATTTGCTGCACTTATTGCGTTTATCCTAATCAATCGAATTACGGGTGCGATCTTTGGTGTTAACAGTGACATGTTAAGTGATCCTGAAGCAACTGTTACATCATTATTCGGAAGTGAATTAATCGTAAAAGATTATTTTGTTTCCATTCTTGGTGCACCTGCCTTGAATATGGGTGTGTTTGTAGGGATCATTTCCGGTTTCCTGGGAGCAAATATATTTAATAAATATTATAACTTTAACAAGCTTCCACAATCTCTAGCCTTCTTCAATGGAAAGCGTTTTGTACCGTTTGTTGTGATCGTAGGTTCTATTGTAACTGCAATAATTCTTTCAATCGTATGGCCATTTGTTCAAGGGCTACTAAATGATTTTGGACGTTGGATTGCTTCTTCACGTGAAACTGCTCCTATTGTAGCTCCGTTTATTTTTGGAACATTAGAGCGACTTTTATTACCATTTGGTTTACACCATATGTTAACAGTTCCAATGAACTATACAGAGTTGGGCGGAACGTATACCATTTTAACAGGTTCAAGTGCCGGGACAATTGTTTCAGGACAAGATCCTTTATGGCTAGCTTGGATTGCAGACTTAAATAATTTACTTGCTGCAGGGGACACTGCAGGCTATGAAGCGTTATTAAATGAGGTTACTCCTGCTCGTTTTAAAGTAGGGCAAATGATTCTTTCCTTTGCATCCTTAATCGGGATTGCTCTGGCAATGTATAAAAATGTTGATAAAGATAAACGAACAAAATATAAGTCTATGTTCTTTTCAGCTGGGTTAGCTGTATTTTTAACAGGTGTTACAGAACCAATTGAATTTATGTTTATGTTTGTTGCACCAGTCCTTTATGTGGCATATGCAATTATGACAGGATTAGCATTTGCCATTGTCGATCTTGTTCATATTCGAATTCACGCCTTTGGTTTTATTGAATTTTTAACACGTACACCGATGATAATGAAAGCCGGCTTATGGTTAGACTTAGTGTATTTTGTTGTAGCATGCTTACTGTTCTTTGCTTTAAACTTTGCGGTTGCTAATTTTATGATCAAAAAGTTTAAATACGCTACACCAGGCCGTTTAGGTAACTATATTGAAGATGAGTCAAATCAGCCTTCACAGGACGAAGTGAATGGTCAGGACAATTCACTAGCAACAACCGTTATTGGTTTATTAGGCGGAAAAGATAATATCGAGGAAGTTGATGCATGCATGACTCGACTTCGTGTAACGATTAAAGATATGAATGCGGTTGCGTCTGAGCAAGAGTGGAAGCAAAATGGAGCACTTGGTTTAATCTTAAAAGGAAAAGGCGTTCAAGCGATCTATGGACCAAAGGCCGATGTATTAAAATCAGATATACAAGACCGTTTAGGAGCTTAATTATATGAAATTATTAACCTTAAACTGCCATTCTTGGCAGGAAGAACATCAACTGGAGAAAATAAAGATTTTAGCCGAAACGATTATGGAAAAATCATATGACGTCATTGCACTTCAGGAAGTGAGCCAGTCGATTGATGCCGAAACAACCTTCGGACGATTAAAAAAAGATAATTATGCTTTGATCCTGCTGGAAGAATTAAAAAATCTTGGGGTTACTGACTATCAACTTGTTTGGGATTTTTCACATATCGGATTTGATGTGTATGAAGAAGGAGTAGCACTATTAACGAGACACCAAATTGAAAACACAACCTCTTTTTATGTAAGTCAATCAGAAAATACTAGTTATTGGAAAACGAGAAGGATCGTTGGGGCGAATATTCGATTGAATAATGAATCGATTGCATTTTATTCTTGCCACCTTGGCTGGTGGGGAGATGAGGAAGAGCCGTTTAAAGAACAAATCGAAGCTTTGTGTCATCAGGCAAGCTCAAATGAAAAGTATTTCCTATTAGGTGACTTTAATAATGATGCCAATATTAGAGGTGAAGGGTACGATTACTTACTGAGTAAAGGCCTCTACGATTCTTATATCCTATCTAAGGAGAAGGATCAAGGGATAACTGTTGCTGGAAAAATTGCAGGATGGGACAAAAATAAACACGATTTACGGATCGATTATATCTTTTCCAATTTTTTAGTTAAAGTGGAAACATCATCAGTTATTTTTAATGGAAAGAATCAACCGATTATCTCCGATCATTATGGAGTTGAGGTTACTATTAAATAAAAGCTAAGGAGAAATGAATATGTTTAAATCATTATTTACGCAGAAAAAGGAAATAATCCACACACCTTTAACAGGAAAAGTGGTTCCACTAGAAGAAGTTCCCGATCCAGTTTTCTCTCAGAAAATGATGGGGGATGGAGTTGCCATTATTCCAACTAGCAATCAAGTATTCTCACCAGTTGATGGTGAGATCCTATCTGTGTTCCCGACGAAGCACGCAATAAGTATCCGCTCAAAAACAGGTGCTGAGCTCCTCATCCATATGGGGATTGAAACGGTCAAACTAAATGGTGAAGGGTTTCATGTTTTGGTTAATGAAGGTGACAAAATTAAAAAAGGGAGTTCCATTGCAGAATTTGATATTGAAAAGGTATCAAATACTGGAACAAATGTCATTACACCTATCATTCTCGTAAATGGGGATCAGTTTAAAATAGAAAATAGAGTAAGCCATCAGTCCATAACAGGCGGTCAAGATATGCTCATGGAAATTACAAAAATATAACTAGTTACGCATCTAAGAAAAGCACAGAGTCAGACTAAAGTACATCAGTCTATTTGGAATAGAAGGTGACTTAACATTCCAATTTGATGGATCTACTCGATTTCATATGCTTGGATTGTAGGGGAGGATACGAAATCTATCTATAAAATTTTATCTTTTATTATCTCTTAAAAAAGGTCTTAGTTGAAAACAACTAAGACCTCAGACTGTAGACAAACTAATTGAAATTTAGTTTGCTTGCAGTCTTTTTTTCTTTGGCTGTTTTCGCAAACTTTTTTGCTTTGTAATAAGTGTTGAGATGGTTGATTTGAGCTCCAGGAGTCTCGCTTTCCGTGGGGTGGGCGGTGAGCCTCCTCAACGCTTTGCGTCTGCGGGGTCTCACCTGTCCCACAGCTCGC
>JAPSLU010000218.1:0-6602 GCA_031180405.1 Bacillus sp. (in: firmicutes)
GTTCGCAAAAGACAAATACAGATGGATTTCCACATTCACAACTGATTCAATTGGAACGATTAAATTGCCAATTATCCGATTATTTTAGTAAAGAGGAATAATTCCCATTATGAAGAGCTAGGTAGCTTCCTGCTCTTCTACAGGTTTATTTCGACTCATAAAAGCCTGATGATACTCCTCTGCTTTACTCTCCTCATCACTTTTCCTGTCAGCAGCGTCAACTTTACTACTTTATTAGAATATACACAGATACTATTATCTAAATCAATAAAATTCCAAATATAGTAAATTCCATATTTAAGTTTAGAGAAAAGTATAAGATAATAGAAAATGGAATACCTTCAAAAACAAAATATCCCTTAAAATAAGGAGACCTCTAATAACATGAGAAACAGATTCTTTAAAGGAGCTTTCATTCTAACCGGCTTTCTTCTCGTAGCTGCATGTAGCGATAAAGGCAATGAAATCGAGACGAAACCAGTTGAACTCCCAATTATTAAAGGAAATGAAGTTGAAGTAGGAAATAAGCCGATAATTGAAGCAGATTATCAGGATATCATGATAAAAAATGTAGATTATCATTTCATTCATGAAAAAGACTCTGCAATCATCCGAATTAAAGATACCGAAATTTTTGACGTCAACACTCCAGATTTTTATCAAACAACGGAATATTATGAGCAAGTTGGAGACGATGAAACAGCCTCCTACTATAGTCATCAAAAGGTTTATGAAAAAGCAGTTAAGAAATTTTCCAACATCGTAGAGGCGTTAGCTACCTTACCAGCTAAAACAAGCATCGAAATACAAGCCCACTTACACAATATGGATGCTCCATCAGAAAAGATTAATGAAATAACAGAGGCAAGAGCAATAAAGTTGTTAGATAGATTTTCAAATGAAGAGAAATTAAGCCATATTTCTTTTTCAGCTAAAAGCTTCGGAGATACTGCACCGGTTTATCCAAACAATGATGTTGAATTCAGAATAAATAACAGTCGAATTGATTTAGTTGTTAGGCGGGAAAAATAGCTATAGTACTCTAATATAGCGTTATTTTCTACCAAAAGTGGCTCAGTTTTCAATTGTCAAACCAAATGACCAGTTAAGTAAAAAGTAAGACTGTCACACGTACTTTTTGTTTGTGACAGTCTTTTTTAATTGAAATAAAGGCATTTTTATTATTTAAAAAGATTCTTAATCCAATTTCTGTCTGATACATGTAATAAACTTAAAACTCTTGATGCAACTAAGTCAAAATCTTCTTCATTCTTTGCATTCTCATAGTTAAACCAAGTTTCACTGGATTCCTTTATATCTTCTGTGAGTCTATATCTGTCATCTACATCATGTGCCGTCACTTTATTTGGTGGTACTTCTTCTCCCCAACTCATCGTTACTCCCTCTCTTGGACAAGTAGCCAATTCTACAACAAAAGAGCCACCGTAACGATTAAATTGAAAAGTAATTAAGTCAATATTATCTTCATTTTTTCTTCTAAAATGTGGAAATGTCCCTTTAAAACCATGTTCTCTTAAATAAGGAACAACAATCTTTTTTAATGAATTATTCATATTTAGACGTAAATTGGAAGCCATAATTAGTATTCCTCCAAAACTTCATGTTGACTGCTATATTTTTATTAAAGGAACGGGGTTCCATATGATTCAAAAGGAAACTCTACAGTTACGAATTTACAATTCCCTCAAGTTTCGAAGACCCCTGATATTAATACTTGTTATCTCAATTAATAAATTTTATTTGGAATTAAAATAAATGAAAGACACATTATCAAGAGTTTGGAACTTTCGATGTTATCTACAAAGGAAAGCCATCAAATATCAGGCTTCAAGCTGAAATCCAGATTGAAGTAAAGAATAAAGAGTTCGTGTTATATATGTATAAAAGAAATTGGTAGATGCTGATTAGTTACCAGAACTCAATATCACTACAACAATTTCTGGTCGATTAAAAATCCTGAATGGTATAATGCTGTTTCCAAGACCTCTATTTACAATCATTGTCGTATTATCTGATTTGTACTTCCCAGATGTATACTTTGGAAATAATCCTTGGTCAGGAGCAATTAAACCACCAACGAAAGGAATTCTAAATTGTCCACCGTGTGCGTGACCTGAGAAAACAACATCAAATCCATATTCACTATAAAGATAGAATCTTTCTGGTCTATGTGATAATAGAATTTGATAATTAGTTTCTTCATTTATTCCCTTTATTGAATTCGTGATATTTTCCTCCATTTTTGCACCTTCTGCATACGATTCATCTAAATTGGCTGGATCATCAATTCCAATAAGTTGTATTTTTTCAGTTCCTATAGCAATTTCTTTTGCTGTATTTCTCATCACTTGTACACCGATGCTTTTTAGCTTCTCTTCTAATGTATTGAATTTCCCTGACCACCATTCGTGATTACCTGTCACATAATATACTGGTGCAATTTGAACCAATCTTTCCATCAAAATTAGACTAGGTTTCTCCTCATATCTGTCTGAATCTATTAAGTCACCTGTAAATACAATCAAATCTGGTTCTATCTTTTTCACTTTTTTAACTAAGTCACTTTGGTTGTTTCCAAAAGACTTACTATGTAGGTCGGATAATTGAACAATTTTATATCCATTAAAGTTATTTGGAAGTTTATCTGATTTAATGGTATATGTACTTGTTACAATTGAATTATTTTGAAAGTAAAAAAAGAAAATTAACAAAACTATTACAATAAAAAAGTATAGACTTTTCTTTTTAGTTATTTTCTTCAATATTTATCTCCTTTAATTTTATAAATCCATAAATTATTGTTAAGCAATTTTCTATTCTTAATTCAATAATAAAGTTCATTGCAAACACAAATTTCTGCATTAAATATTAAAAACTTGTTTGTACTCTAATTAAGCAGGCCTTATTCAGATCTTTGAACACTCTCGATAAATCAAAATTCCCCCTTAATTTTTACAAGTCTTATCAGCATAATTATCTATACTCTTCCAATTTTTTTATCTCTATATTATCGAGTAATAATTCTTTAGTTCGTAATTCATAATCAGCTTTTGAATATGGACCTATTGTTTCTTGCGTTTTAATGTTAATAATCCAATATTTCATATTATCAGTTTCCGAGATTTCCTGTTGTATAGCTACAATATACCTATTGTCCCACCCAACATGGGTAACCTTTGTTGGAACAATCGGTGTCCCCCAAACATTGTCACCTTCATATGGGGAAATATTTACTTCATTTGCTGACAATCTATTAATAGATAAATTACCTGGAAGATTTATTTCATAATCTGATACACCAGCACAACCAGAACAAATACATAATAACAACAATAGACATACCCATATGTATTTTTTGCTAATCATATAATATACCACCTCAAAAATTCTCTTTTGACTAATACATATAATCATATTTTTCCAATTAGATATTTACTAAAACAAGCATATTTTCGAGGAGGAATTAAGGGTAACATAATAATGTTGGTTTCCGTTGTAGGAATGTCCTTAGTTTGGATATTTTCATCCATTATACCATTTTCTTCCTTATTATAAATATATTTATAGAAAAGCTCTTATAATTATCTTCATATACCTACCTTGCCTAACAAGCTTCAGTTCTTTATCAATTCAGAAAGGAAGGAAACTACAAAAGAATCTAATGAGCAGCTTGAATCTTACAATAAAATTCTTAAAGCAAAATATTTAGGGATTTCTAATGGAATACAAAAGCACTTGTACGAGGTAACAAATGGTAATGTAGCTCTTGGAAATTTAAATGTAAGATACACTTGATGTAAAGCAACCTTTACTTCACAATGAATGTAAAGGTTGCTTTACATAAAGGGGGGAGGTCTGATTTTGAAAAACAATCTACCTGAATATAGGAAGAAAGCTAATTATTCTCAGGATAAGTTAGCAGAACTTTTACAAGTAAGCAGACAAACAATTATCTCGATAGAAAAGGGAAAATATAATCCTTCTTTGCCATTGGCCATAAAAATAGCAAGAATTTTTAATACGAATGTTGAATCAATTTTTTTGTTGGATAATGATTAATAAAATTTAATCAATTCATATTGGAGGGTTAAATAATGAAAATCACTTCACAAAGAAATTTTAATATTTTAGGTGTTTTGTTCGCGGTTATTTTTGCAGTGAGAGTCTTCATGGGTTTGTCTACGAATTCTTTATCTATAGTTGAACTTCTTTCATGGGGAACATTATCTTACTTATCTTTTGCGGCTGGGTATCTTTATCCACAATTTAAAGAAAAAGATGAAAGATCAGAATTAATTAAACAAAAAGGAATGCACTATTCCATGTACTTTGTTTTAGTTTTTTTCATTGCCACATTACTGGGAAATCAATTTAATATCTTCGGCTTAGAATTAATTGAAATGATTCAAATAGTCATTGCTTTAACCATTATTACGATTTTTACATCTTGGATTATCATGGCGAAGAAATATTAACTTATAAGGAAGAGTCCATTTATTTTCTTAGTGGATTCTTTCTTGATGGATTTTGGATGGCATTAATAAGTATATCCAGATGGTCATTGACTGTAGTTAATTTTTAATATAATTAATAATATATTAAAATAATTTATTTAACGATAATTTTTTCTATTGTATTGTTCATTTCCCCCGCTCAAACCCGCATTCCACCGTTCGAGTTAAAATAAAGTTTTGCTCCTCCCCCTCTATCTTGGACATTTTTAGAGTCAAAAATGACCTTTTTTCCACCTGTTTTTTCATCTTTTTTTGGCATATTAAATAAAGTTTTGGGAAAATTATCTGAAGAGAAATTGGATAGAAACCTGATAGGACAAAGGGCTGAATACAAAAAGACCCAATTTCGCAAAAGATTATTTATACGAAAACAGGGTCGATTAGCTAATGTTTATTTAAGCGAGCAAGGGTTTTTTAATGGTTACACCTTCTGTATAACAAAATTAGAAACTTCCGAAAATCCACTCCTAAAACCCGTATTTCGGTCCCTCCTATTTGATTAAAGATTTACTTTTTTCGCTCCTAAATAACGAGCTTTCCAGTATGAGTTGTTCATGTCTGTGATTGTTACACCTGTTGATGAACCCGCATGGATAAACTTGTTGTTGCCCATGTAAATTCCTGCATGGCTTGGACCCGCTTTATACATTGTGAAGAACACTATATCGCCCACTTGTGGTGAAGATACTTTTGTGGTTGCATTCCAAATAGTTTCAACAGTACGTGGAATAGATACTCCCGCTTTCGCATACACGTAGATCAAGAAGCCTGAACAGTCAAATCCCTTAGGATTACTACCAGCCCAAACATACGGAACTCCAATGTGTTTTTGTGCTTCTGAAAGAAGAAGAGCTGTGTTTAATGATCGCTTCACTTCTGGTGCTGGAGTTGGTGGTAATGTACCTTCATTTGTTAATTTCAATACTTGTCCAACAGAAAGAGTGTTGCTTGTTAATCCGTTAAATGATTTTAATTGCTCAACCGTTAATTTATTGTTTGTTGCAACTCTCCATAATGTGTCTCTCGGTTGAACAGTATACGTTTTTGCCTTTTGAGAGACATTAGAAGTTGAAGAACCAGAAACTTGTAAGACTTGTCCAACTCGGATTAAGTCCGAAGATAATTTATTAATGGATTTGATTTCATTTACTGTTGTGTTGTGGTTTCTAGCAATAAGAGATAAAGAATCTCCTGCTTTTACTGTGTAGGTAGTAGTTTGTGTGGTAGGAGCTACATTCTCTGAAACAACCAATGTTTGCCCTGCTTTAATAGTATCTGATGTTAATTGATTCCAAGACTTAATATCTTCAACACTCACTTTAAACTGTTGAGAGATTTTCCAAAGTGTTTCACCAGATTGTACCGTATATGAAAGCTCTGCTGCTTTAGCTTTATTGAAGAATGGTGAGGCCATGATTGAGGTTGCTAATGCAAACGTTACTATATGTTTTTTATTCATGTTATTCCCCCGTGATGTTGTTTTTGTTTTATAAACAACTTTGTTTTTACCATGGACTATTATTACATGTGATTTTGCTTATTGGCAATATGGATTATTTTCCAATTTTCTTAGTTAGACAATTATTAGACAAGGGATTGAAGAGATATTGAGCAAAACAAAAAGACCCCGATTTCGCAAAAGATTATTTACGAAAACAAGGTCGATTAGCAAATGTTTATTTAAGATAGCAAGTTTTTTTAATTGGCTACACCTTCAACACTAACTTCGCAACGCACTCCACATGCGCCGTATGAGGAAACATATCGACCGGCTGAATATATTCCACGTGATAATCCCTTGATAAATAATCAATATCCTTTGCTAATGTTGATGGGTTACATGATACATAAACAAACTTTTTTGGCTTTACTTGTTTAATGGCGTCTAATAGCTTTTTATCACAGCCTGTTCTTGGTGGATCGACGACGATGACGTCTGGACGCCAGCCTTCATTTACCCATTTTGGGAGCCAATGCTCGGCCGTTCCGGTAACATAGGTTGCATTGGTGATGCCGTGTTTTATTGCATTTTCGTTCGCATCAATGATGGCTGATTCGATCGTGTCC
>JAPSLU010000218.1:6612-7467 GCA_031180405.1 Bacillus sp. (in: firmicutes)
CCATGCCGCGGACTTCACTTGCACCAGCTGCAAGCCACATGCCGATTGTTCCTACACCACAGTATGCATCGGCAATTTTTTCTTTTCCTGTCAGACCTGCTGCTTGCTTCACTTCATCGTATAATTTGACGGTTTGAACAGGGTTTAATTGAAAGAATGCACGTGCTGATAGCTCAAAGCTTAAATCTCCAAGTGTTTCCTGGATGACCTCTTCTCCGCTAAGATGAATTGTTTTTTCACCGAAAATTAATGATGTTTTATTGCCATTTATATTTTGAACAAGTGATTTAACCTCTGGTAATCTCTTTTGAATTTCCGCCATTAATAATTTTTTTCGCGGTACCTCTTTTTGTGTTGTAATTAACACGACCTGAACCTCTCCAGAGCTAAAGCCGGCACGAGTAACGATCGTACGAACAATTCCTTTTCGCTTTCGTTCATCATAGATCGGGATTTGCAGGTCCTCAAGAATTTGTTGCACCCCTTCTGATACTTTGTTTGTTAAAGGATGCTGGACCATACAGTTTTGAATGGGAATGAGCCGGTGTGAGTCTAATCCATAAAGGCCAGCGATGACCTTTCCATTCTTTTGCTGCCCCACCTGGAATTGGCTTTTGTTTCGGTAATTCCATGGTTCCGCCATTCCAATTGTGTCTCTAATGTCTAGCTTATGTAGCGCAAGCTTTGTATGTCGTTCAAGTGATTGGATAACAATGTCACGCTTTTCCTTTAGCTGCTGGGCATAGGCTAAATGCTGAAGCTGACAGCCACCGCATTCCTCGTAAATTGGGCATGGTGGCTTGACTCGGAAAGGTGATTGCTTTCTAATTTTCTTAACCTTTCCTTCTGCAAACT
>JAPSLU010000219.1 GCA_031180405.1 Bacillus sp. (in: firmicutes)
AGGTGGAATTATTGCAGCACCGATTGCAGCTTGGTTAGTACAGAAGGTTCCTGCACAGCTAATGGGTGTCCTTGTCGGTGGATTTATTATTTTAGTTAACGCAAGAACACTCGTAAACATGTGGATTGCAGATTCTTCTGTTTACCCGTATGTATATACAGGGATTGTCCTAATATGGGGATTATCTATTTTTTATACTATTTCTAAAATTATTTACAAGAACAATACGAATGAAGTAAATGTAAACTCATAAATGAGTAAATGCCTAGAGGTCCTATGATAAGTAAATGTACTACTTTATCATAGGGCCTCTTCTAGAAAAAAATGATGTAATTCCTCAATAATTCAGTTGCTAATGTGGTGGATACATAATATGATAAAACAAAGCCGTTAATTCTGATAGTATTACTTGGTATTGGCGTTTGTTAAATAATAAGAATCCTAAATAAAAATGAGGTTTTTAGCAAAGGGGAGGATTTTAATGTCTTCAAAAAATAAAATAGAACAAGAAGTTATTGAAAAAATTATCAACTTCTTAGAAAATATGGAGTTTGGTACTGTGCAAATTACAGTCCATGATTCACAAGTAACTCAGATAGAAAAAGGAGAAAAATATCGATTTGCTTTAAAGAAGACCAGTGAAAAATTAAAGCCACCAAAAGATGGTTATTAATCTAGGTTTCATTAAAATTCATTAGAAAAAGACAGGAAATATCACCTGTCTATTTTTTGTGGAAAATATATTGAGCCATTCAAGAAATACAGATACAAAGAAACTCCACTCCACGTAAAAAGATGCAATTCTCTACTTTTATAAATCTGAATACTTTTTCTGCAGAATCCTAAAACTTAATTAAATAGGAAAGATGATGCTATACATTATATGACACATTCATCTTCTCTGATGAATTGCATTCATTCCAATCCTCTTAGTGAAGAGTACCTTAGCTTCTATAAGACACGGTTTTCTAATAGATAATTAGGTCAGGTAGCAACAATCTTTTAGAAAAGAGCCTAAATAAAAGCGAGGGAAAACAAAATGATTGACTCAATCAATAAATTCAGCTAATATTTTCTAGACCGGTTGTTATAATTTTAGGGGTGAACAACATATGAAGAAGCAGGACACAAAGCAAACCATCTTGCAGAGCGCTACACGCTTATTTCAACGGCAAGGCTACAATGGAACAGGACTTAATCAAATCATCGAGGAAAGCGGTGCTCCAAAAGGGTCAATTTACTATCATTTTCCGAATGGAAAGGAAGAAATTGCCTTAGAAGCAATTTCTGTCATGAGAAGATCAGTGCTGGAGGGGGCTGAGAGGGATTTAAGCGGGAAAAAATCAGCAATAGAAGCTTATCAATTTTATATCAATAACATTGCCACAATCTTTGATTCTAAAGATTGCGTTGAGGGATTATCGATTGGATTAATTGCTTCGGAAACTGCATTAACACATGAAAATCTTCGACATGCCTGTGAAGCTGTTTTTAAAGATTGGCAATCTTTATATGCTGATATCCTTGAACAATACGGGTTTGAAAGAGAAGAAGCAGAAGGATTAGGTATAACGATTGCTGCCATGATTGAAGGTGCTTGTATTTTATCGATCACATATCAAAATGGTGAACCTTTACGTTCAATTGTAAAGCAGTTACCATTGCTTTTGGCTAAATAAATATAGATTTTTATGTAGGAGGAAACAGAATGGAAATGGGTAATACACAAACTAAAGCAGGTGAAGTGACAGCAAGCGAATTACGAGTTGTTCCTATCATCATTTCCTTTGTCGTTGCCGGCTTTATCGGGTTGTTCAGTGAAACAGCTCTTAATATGGCGTTGACGAATTTAATTGATAGTTTCGGAATTCACGAAACAACAGCACAGTGGCTGACAACTGGTTATTTACTAACTCTTGGGATATTAGTTCCTGTGTCAGGACTTATTATGCAGTGGTTTACAACAAGGCAATTATTTAATACTGCACTTGTAGCATCGATAATCGGGACATTTATTGCAGCAATTGCACCTAGTTTTACAGTATTAATGATCGCACGTGTTGTGCAGGCAATTGGGACAGCATTACTGCTTCCCCTTATGTTTAACACGATTCTTATGATTGTACCACCTCATAAACGTGGGAAAATTATGGGGATTATTGGTCTTGTGATCATGTTTGCACCGGCGGTTGGACCAACAATTTCTGGCATAGTTCTTAAGAACTTATCATGGCATTGGATTTTTTGGATTTGTCTACCATTATTAATTGGAGCCCTTATCTTTGGAATGTTCTTTATGCAAAATGTAACGAATCCAACGAAGCCCAAAATTGATATCCTTTCAATTGTGTTATCAACGCTTGGGTTTGGTGGGATTGTATTTGGCTTTAGTAGTGCAGGAGAAGGTGGCGGTTGGGGAAGCTTAACTGTGATTATCTCTATGCTTGTTGGAGCTGTTTCTTTACTTTTCTTTACAATAAGACAATTAAAAATGGAGCAGCCTGTTCTTAATTTAAGAGTTTTTAAATATCCGATGTTTACTATTGGACTACTTTTGGTTGTTGTATGTATGATGGTCATTCTTTCATCAATGATTTTATTACCACTTTACTTGCAAACATCACTAGCTTTAAGTACATTTGCTGCAGGTCTTCTCCTTTTGCCAGGGGGAATTATCAATGGGATTCTTTCACCGGTTATGGGAGGATTATTTGATAAATTTGGCCCGAAATGGTTAGTTATAATTGGAATTGTTGTTGTAACTGGAGCGATGTTTGGTTTTTCAACAATTACAATTGAGACGAATTCGGCTTTCATCATCGTCCTTCACATTATCACAATGGTTGGGGTTTCAATGGTCATGATGCCTGCGCAAACAAATGGCTTAAATCAATTACCACGTGAATTATATCCACATGGAACAGCAATTATGAACACTTTACAACAAGTGGCTGGAGCAATTGGAACTGCTGTTGCGATCTCTATTTTATCTTCTGGTGCAGAAGGTTTTATGAGTACAGTGGAAGATAAAGCAAATCCCCTTAACCCGCTTCTTGCCTTTACAGCAGGTATTCAAGATGCGTTTGTATTTGCCATCATTATGGCGGTTGTTGGTCTGGTGATTTCATTATTTATTAAACGTGTGAAGGTAGAGCATCCTATGTAGTTCTTAAAACAGCCTTGCTATTACTGATTAGTAACAGCAAGGTTTTTTTTTCGATTGGAAAAAACTAAGGCTTTAACCATTAGAATTGGTGACAAGCCCTGTTTTTTTAATAGAGATGATAGCTCAAGCTGAATTTACTGGAAAGTTATGCTAAAATGCCAAATAGATATAAAAAAAAGGACGTGTTCAATTTTGACTAGTGAAAAAAAAGTTACACTTTATTTTGTTCGACATGGAGAAACTCAATATAATGTTGAAAGACGCATGCAGGGTTTTTGTGATTCACCTCTAACAGAAAAAGGAATTTTACAAGCAAAATCTGTAGGAAAAGGATTATCTGACATTCCATTTATTGCGGCTTACTCAAGTGATAGTCAGCGTGTTCAAGATACGGCTAAGTATGCGATTGGTGAAAGAGATATTCCGTTATCCGTAGACAAGCGACTAAAGGAAATGAATTTTGGTGTATTAGAAGCTTTATTAGAAGATGAAATTCCGAGTTTATATGGTGATGCACTTGAAAAGTTATTCAGCCTTGATGTAAACGCATCTGCTCCTGAAGGAGAATCTTATGTACAGCTTTTTACAAGAACTGAGGAAGCTGTAAAAGAAATAGTAGAAAAACATGCTTCAGAAGGTGGCAATATTCTTATTTTTTCACACGGAGTAACGATCGGAAATTACATCATTCAGGTAACAAAGAGCAAGGAATTTCAAGTGCATGAGAACTGTAGTGTCTCAGTCGTAAGCTATGAAAATGGTCAATTACAGGTCGAAAAAATCGCCGATACTTCTTATAGAGAAGAAGGCACTAAACAATTGATGTAAATCAATTGTTTAATCCTACCAAAGAGGGGAGACACAATCCCCTATGACTAGGTAACAAAGTCTAGAATTTTATAAAAAAACGAAAAAGAAAGCGTTGACAACAATCTATTAGCATGATAAATTACATATAACAAATAAATAATAAATATTCCGTTGTAGGAATGTTACCTTAAGTGGGCATAACCTGGACTGAATAGATACACGATAATTGCTAAATCGCGATAAGCAATTTGTGTGGTCTATTCGGCTCAGGTTTTTTATTTGTAAAAAAACAACAAGAAGGAAGGGTCAAACATGAAATATGAGCAGTTGGCTAAAGATATCCTTTTAAATGTCGGCGGAAAAGAAAACGTTTCCAGTGTCGTGCATTGTATAACTAGATTACGTTTTAAATTAAAAGATGAATCAAAAGCAAATACAGAAGTTCTAAAAAATATGAATGATGTTGTTACTGTCATGAAAAGTGGCGGACAATATCAAGTTGTTATTGGAAATCATGTGCCGGATGTATATCAGGCCGTTCTTGAAGTAAGTGGCTTACAAGCACAAGCGCCTGTAGATGAAGGTGAAAAGCAAAAAGCAAGCTTCATTGATATTATCTCTAGCATCTTTACACCAGTCCTGGGAGTATTAGCTGCAACAGGGATGATCAAAGGGATTAACGCACTATTTATTGCGATGGGTTGGTTAGAATCCACTTCAGGAACCTATCAAATTTTAAATGCAATAGGTGACTCACTGTTTTACTTCTTCCCAATATTTTTAGGATACACAGCAATTAAAAAGTTTGGAGGAAGCCCCTTCATCGGGATGGCAATTGGAGGATCACTCGTTTATCCAACTTTATCAGGATTAACAGCAGGTGAACCACTTTACACATTATTTGCAGGGACAATGTTTGAATCACCAATTTATATTACATTTTTAGGTGTACCAGTTATTTTAATGAGTTATGCATCATCGGTTATCCCTGTTATTCTTTCAGCTTATTTTGCAGCTAGAGTAGAAAAACGTTTAAGAAAAGTTATTCCAGATGTCGTGAAGACATTTATCGTACCAATGTTAACATTACTAATTGTGGTACCGCTAACATTTATCGTCATAGGTCCAATTTCTACATGGGCAGGGAGCTTGTTAGGACAAGGCACATTATTCATTTATAACCTAAGTCCAATTATTGCAGGTATTTTTGTTGGAGGTTTATGGCAGTTATTAGTTATTTTTGGTCTTCACTGGGGACTTGTACCAATCGCAATCAACAATATTACAACAATGGGGCAAGATCCGGTTTTAGCTACAACAATGGCAGCTTCATTTGCACAAATTGGTGCAGTTCTAGCTGTTTATTTAAAAACAAAACAACAAAAAGTAAAAACTTTAAGTATTCCGGCATTTATTTCTGGAATCTTCGGTGTAACAGAACCTGCAATTTACGGTGTAACACTACCCCTTAAAAAACCATTCATTATCAGTTGTATTGGAGCAGCAATCGGTGGAGGAATTATTGGTGCAGCCGGCACAAAACTGTATATGGTTGGAGGTATGGGAGTATTCTCTGTCCCATCATTTATTAGCCCAACTGATGGTATTACATTCGGTTTATGGGGAGCACTTATTTCTTTCGTCGTAGCATTTGGTTTAGGTTTTGTCCTAACGTATCTATTCGGAATGGGTAAAGCGAAAAACGTAGCGACCGAAATTGCTCAAAACGAAGCTGCAGCAACAACATCAACTGTTGCAGGTGAAGAAATCACAAGCCCTTTAAAAGGTGAAGTGAAGATTTTATCTAACATTAAAGATGAAGCGTTTGCATCAGGAGCACTTGGTGAGGGTGTAGCGATTGAACCAACTGAAGGTAAGCTATTTGCACCAGCTTCAGGTACTGTTACAGCATTATTCCCAACAAACCATGCGATTGGAATCAAAACAGATCAAGGCGCAGAGATTTTAATTCACATTGGAATGGATACAGTTAAACTTGGTGGAAAACATTTCTCAGCTCATACAAGCCAAGGTGCACGTGTAGAAAAAGGACAGTTATTAATAGAATTTGATATTAAACAAATTAAAGCAGCAGGCTTACCTGTTACAACTCCAATTGTTGTGACAAATTATAAGGATTTCCAATTACAACAAACTAGTGAAAAACAAATTAACTTTAATGATCATTTGTTCAACCTAAGCGCTAAGTAATAACTATAGGAGGAAGGAAACGAATTCTTTCCTCCTCCATTTGAAAGGAGAGTTACAAATGACATTTCCAAAAGGATTTTTATGGGGCGGTGCAATCGCTGCAAATCAAGCGGAAGGTGCCTATCTAGAAGATGGTAAAGGGTTAACAACAGTTGACTTACTACCAACAGGTGAAAAGCGTTGGGATATTATGTTCGGTAAACTTCCTTCCTTTAAACCACTAGAAGGTGAATTTTATCCATCACATGAAGCAATTGATTTTTACCATCGCTATAAAGAAGATATTGCGCTTTTTGCAGAAATGGGCTTTAAGGCTTTACGAGTATCAGTGTCATGGGCACGTATTTTTCCAAATGGAGATGACCATCAGCCAAATGAGGCTGGCCTAAAATTTTATGATGATTTATTCGATGAATTATTAAAATACAACATTGAACCAGTTGTGACGATTGCTCATTTTGATGTTCCCGTTCATTTAGTGAAAACATATGGAAGCTGGCGAAATCGTAAGCTTGTTTCTTTGTTTGAAACATATGCAACAACTCTTTTTAAACGTTATAAAAACAAAGTAAAGTACTGGATGACATTTAACGAAATTAATATGCTTCTGCATTTACCATTCGTAGGGGCAGGACTTGTTTTCAAAGAAGGAGACAATAAAAAGCAAATCCAATACCAAGCGGCGCATCATCAATTAGTGGCGAGTGCACTTGCTGTTAAAGCGTGTCACGAAATTAGTCCCGATGCAAAGATTGGCTGTATGCTAGCAGCGGGGATGACCTATCCATATACATGTAATCCAGAAGATGTATGGGATGCGATGGATAAAGACCGTGAATCATTCTTCTTCATCGATGTCCAGTCACGTGGAGAATATCCTGGGTATGCAAAAAGATTCTTTCAAGACCATAATTTAACGATTGAAGTGGTAGAAGGAGACGAAAAGCTCTTGAAAGACCATACAGTCGACTATATTGGCTTTAGTTATTATGCAAGTCGTGCAACAAGCACGGATCCAGAAGTAAATAATACAACAGCTGGCAATGTGTTTGGTTCAATCGAGAATCCTTACCTTGAAAAATCAGATTGGGGTTGGACAATTGATCCTAAAGGCTTCAGGATAACAGCAAATCAATTATATGATCGCTATCAAAAACCTTTATTCGTTGTGGAGAATGGATTGGGTGCTGTCGATCAAGTAGCATCAGATGGCGAAATTCATGACGATTACCGAATTGACTATATGAAACAGCATATTGCAGAAATGTCAGAAG
>JAPSLU010000220.1 GCA_031180405.1 Bacillus sp. (in: firmicutes)
TTCTCCCTGTGTAAAGGGATGATCTAATACCCTAACGGAATCAGTAGGACATTCCTCAAAAGCATCTTCCATCTCATCCCACAGTTCCTCAGGTATCTCGCACGTACCTTGATTATCATCTAACCTGACAAAGGCAATTCCTTCATCATCAAAATCATATATATCAGGAGCAGCCGCTCCACAAGCGCCACAGGCAATACATGTGTCTTGATTTACAAACGTATACTTTGCAGTCATATTTACCTCCAATATTAAGATTTTTAAATAATATGTTTTTCGTTTTAATGAGAACTCCAACCACCATCTACAATTAGCTCTTCACCTGTAACAAATTTCGATTCATCAGAAGCTAAGTATAGATAAGCATAAGCAATATCATTTTCTTCTCCTGCATGTGGAGGTAATGGAATGGTGTTTGTAAATGCTTGACCAAGTTGTTCTTGAGAAGTAACACCATGCTTTCTAGCTGCACCCGTTAAAATAGCACCTGGATAGACAGAATTTACACGAATATGATTTTTGGCGAAATTGAATGCTGTATGTTTAGTCAGAGAGCGAACGCCCCCTTTCGCTGCACTATATGCGGCTGCCCCATTGTCGCAGCCACCAACAATTGCTGCTAAAGAAACACAGTTCACAATCGAACCTTTATTATTTTTCTGCATATAAGGGATAGCGGTTTTCATGCCCAGCCATACAGACGTAAGATTTAGTGATATAGCTTTATTCCAACCTTCTAGATCCTCATCAAGCAATCCTTTATGAAATGATACACCGGCGTTGTTAATTAATATATCAATTTTCCCAAAAGACAGATAAGCCTTTTCACATACTTCCTTCCACTGCTCCTCCGATGTTACATCTAACTCCAATGAGAGAACATCCCCCTGTTGTTTGATAAACTCCTCTTTTAATTTTGCAGTTGCAATGTCAGTAGCTACTATTTTTGCCCCCTCTTTTGCAAATAACCTTGACGCGGCTAAACCCATACCACTAGCTGCTCCTGTAATAATGGCAACTTTATTATCTAAACGTCCCATCTTATGACCCTCCTCATACTATAATTTTTGAAATATTCTAGTAACAGATTTATAGATTAATAGAGGCTAGGCAGGCATAAGAGCTGGCTAGCCTCTACTAATAACTTAGTTATTGGATGATACATAGTTAATAATTAACTGTTTCACGCTTAAAAAGACACTGGTAATGAGGATAGACCTTGGGCAGCTAGCTTAAATTTCCACTTAACATTCTCCCTCGGGATATTAAGTTGTAGATTAGGCATACGCTTTAGTAGTGTGGTAAACGCAATATTTCCCTCAACTCGGGCAAGAGGTGCCCCTAAACACATATGAACACCTTGTCCGAAGGCGAGATGGCGTTTGATTTTACGTGTAATATCCAGCTCTTCTGAGTTTGTAAAATGATGCTCATCTCTATTCGCTGATTTTAATAAAGGAAAAATCATATCCCCTTTCTTAATCTGTTGTCCCCCAAGTTCTAGATCGTTTTTGGCATAACGCGGTCCAGCTGTCGTAGAGGGGCCGTTAAAGCGCAATAACTCTTCAACTGCAGATGGAATTAAACGATGGTCGGCTTTCAACATTTCTAATTGTTCTGGGTGATCAAATAACATTAAGGTGCCAGTAGAAATAAGGGTTGAAGTAGTTTCGTGACCAGCAAAAATCAATAACTGAATCATCGAAATTAACTCTTTTTCATCGAGTCGATCTCCTTGCTCTTCAATTGATATTAGTTGACTAATTAAATCATCAGAAGGCTGTTTACGTTTGTGGGCCACAAGCTGGTGAATATAGTCTCCGAAATCTTTCAGATTTTCAGTAGTTATTGGATCGGAAGTTCCCACACCAAGACCATTAGCGATGCCCTCTGACCACTCATGTATTTTTGAATGATCCGATTGAGGGACACCAATCATTTCTGAAATAACATTGATTGGTAACGGATTAGCATAGTCTTTCACAAGATCCATCTCGCCATTATCCTGAACTTGATCAAGCAATTCATTCGCTAGTCTTTCAACACGAGGACGTAAGCTCTCCATATATCTTGGTGTAAATGCCTTAGATACTAATGTACGCAGACGTTTATGATCAGGCTCATCGATGGCGTTCAAGGAATTTGATAGAAATAGTTCCGAACTAGATGCATCTGTTTCTTTACCCGTTAACGATTCCTTGATGCTACTATGCTTATCGATGGATTTCGGATCAACACAAAAATTCTCTTGATCTTTTAGTACCTTCATTGCCTCATCGAGATGTGTAACGGCCCATGCTTGATTGCCGGTTTCACCCATTGGAAATGAAAGCTTTACAACTGATCCTATTTCTCTTGTTTTTGCGAAAATTGGAAAAGGATCGGCTCCGCTCCTTCCACTAAGTACCCCTAATATCGCATGCTCTGGTGCAATTTGATCTGATTGATTCATGATTAAACCTTCCTTTCTTAAATAGTCCCTATATAAAGGAATAAATGTTTTCATATTATTTTTAACAGTTTCTACCAGTATTTAATTTCTTTATCAACTTTGTATGTTCTCAAGGTTCGGAAATTGCAAACAAAATCATATCCCCTGCAAAAGAAATACAATTTTTTTATACAACTGATTTGTCTTTCCTTTCCATCAAGCTTGTGCTGTGTAATGGTTGAACTTTTGCTGACGGTTCGATAAAAACTTTTGCATTACTAACAGCTGTTGCAGCTTCTCCAAAACCTGTTGCAATGAGTTTTATTTTCCCGTCATACGTACAGATATCACCTGCAGCGTATATTCCTTCAATATTCGTTTCCTGTTTTGAATCTACAACAATTGAATTTCCCTCGATATTCAGGTCCCATCCTTTAATAGGTCCTAACGACGAAACAAATCCATAGTTTACGATCACATCGTCTGCCTCAATTTCTTTTGTGCTATCCCCTTTTGCTTCTTTAAGAATAACTTTATCTAGAGTATCTTGGCCTTCTAAACATACCGGTACATAAGGAGTAAGAATCTCCACCTTTGATTTTTCAAGAAGTGCAACACTATGTTCATGTGCACGGAATTTGTCACGGCGATGGACAAGTGTAACTTTTTCAGCAATAGGCTCTAGCATTAATGCCCAATCAACTGCTGAATCTCCTCCTCCAAAGATCACAACCTTTTTATTGGAGAACTTTTTTAAATCATTTATGAAATAATGAACATTTATATCCTCTAAATGTTGTGGAACTTTAATAGGTAATTTTCTTGGTTGGAATGCACCGTTCCCTGCTGTAATAATGATAGATTTTGAAAGATGTATTCCTGTTTCAGTATGAATGGTAAAAACTCCATTAACCTTTTCAATTTGCTGAACTGATTGCCCGAGACATAGCTCTGGTTTATTTTCAAATTGGTTCATTTGTGCCTGTAAATTGTCAATGAGTTCCTGAGCACGTACTTTCGGAAATCCTGCAATATCATAGATATATTTTTCAGGATATAAAGCGGAAAGCTGCCCGCCAAGCTGTGGAAGACTTTCAATGATCTTTACCGATGCTTGCCTCATCCCTGCATAAAAAGCTGTAAACATCCCAACAGGTCCGCCACCAATAATAGTAATATCAACTACCTTATTCTTCTGCATCTTTAGCCACCTCTAATTTCGTTAGGACCTTTTATTAAGTTCCTTGAATTTAACCATTTCGTTGATAACAAAAGCACTATGCACGAGTTGTTAAAGCACTTTCATTATCAATGCCAATTATAAGACACTAGAAAAAATAAAAAATCGTACAGTCGGGTAGATACCAACTGCACGATTGGGCATGTGAAATTTCCTCAAGAGAATTAACCTTACATTACTGATTTATTATAAAATATATCTTTTTCCCTAATTTGGTCCTACTAGTGTACGTAAATCTACTTCATCACTAGATACATTTCTTTAACTCTATCCTTTTATGTTAGTATGTTTGAACTATGGGATACGTAAATTTTTCTAATTAAATCATACAAAAGGGCATGAACATTTTGCACATTTGGGCATGTCTCTCTAAGTTTTTTTAATAACTAGTTAAAATTCAATCGTTATAACAAAAAACCAAAACCTTGAATTCCTAATTCACGGTTTTGGTTTTCTAGATATAATGCTTAAGGTTATATCCACTCCTTAAAATGATTATTTTTACAGTTGAAAGCCCCTCCCTTAATACAGGGGGGGCTTAATATAAAATTAATTTTGAAGAAGCTGTCAGTTTTGTAATAAAGTGGAAAGAATTAAACATGTTGGAGATGGAATAGAGGAAAGATTAAGGTTAGACTAAATGATCTTATACATTTGTATCTTCTTTAAACATTTTCACCATAAATTCTACATCACGTTTATTTACAGGATTTAGTGAAAGTGAAATAGCATATAGGTATTTTCCATAAGCATTAAAAAAATTGAACATTTTTTCCATTCGTAACATCTCCCTTCTTCATTTATATTCTTTATTTTCTTATGAAATTTCCTTCTTGGCAAAGTCCATAAAATCGTTAACATCTTTAAAAAAAGCGATAACATACCTTTTGAAAACGTATAATTGCTCTTTTTTCAATTCTTTTCTTTCATTTCCTTTATTTTACACAAGAATAGAAAAGTACAGGATTTCTGGTAAGCCGAACAAGTATAAGTACAATTGTGATGTCCTGTAATATTGACTGCCCTTGCACCTCCTTTGCTTCTGAGCTAGCTTCAGAGAGCTACACACTAAAACTAGGTACAAAATTTTCTGACAGTACAAAAAAAGCTTCAACTCCTTATCAAGGAATTGAAGCACCCCATTCAACTGTTCATAAAATATTGTCACCCTCAGCAGTCATAGTTTTAGATATCTATTTTCAACATCCTTCTGAAGCTTTTGAACATTTGAGTCAATTTGTTTAGTAATGTCTGCTGACTGTTCAGCAAGTTTTTTTACTTCATTTAATAATAAGATATCATTAATTCTCCTAGCTCATCTTTCCCATGATAACTAATTTACCCGGTAAAGTCCCCTCCTTGTGCTTTACCTAGTAAACTCTTTAGTATTTTAATGGGTTCTGTACTGGAAAGCTTACAACTATATTTGTTCCCTTCCCCAATTCACTTTGAATTTTAATTTCGCCGTCTAAGATTCGAACACGCTCATATAGGCCGATTAACCCATAATGTTGTCCAATTTGCTTACCTATGGTTTTGGTATTGAATCCCACACCGTTGTCACTAATGCGAATAATTAACTCGTCTTTTTCATGCTTCATAGCAATCTTTACTTGGTCGGCTTTTGCATGTTTAGCAATGTTAATTAAACACTCAATTATAATATGTAACCCGTGTTGTTTAATGTGGTTTGTTAATTTTGGAATGAAACCCCAGGAGCAAATGACCTCGATAGAAGTTGCATCTGTAAATCTTGAGACCTCCCGATTAACTTCCTTAACAAAATTTATTTCAGATAATGATTCAGACCTTAAATCATCAATTGCTTCTCTTGCATCTTTTAGTGCTGTTCTAGCTTGATACATAGATTGTTGAACAATTTCCCTTGCTCGTTCAACATTATCTTTGTGAAGATGAACATCAATTGCTTCTAGTTTCATAATTAGCCCAGCAAGCCCTTGAGCTAAGGTATCATGTAAATCTCTAGCAATCCGTTTTCTTTCATTCACAATCGTTAGTTCTTCAATTTTTTTGTTAGCCATTTGCAATTCTTGTAAATAATATTTCATACGTTTCCATGCATTTGCTTCTCTAACATAAAGAATTGAATAGAAAACGGCGATTGCCATGATAAAAAATAAGATCGGAATAAAAAATGGTAATTCTTGTATGCCGTAATTTACGATTATTGCATAGGAATAAGGTAAATACAGAAGAACTATACAAAAAATAACTTTAAGTGTGTGATTGAAAATATGAATACTTTGAGCAATTAGAATGGGTAATAGCCCTATTAAAATAATTGGAGAACCATGTGGCAAAATAAACGCAGAAATAAAAATAATGCTGCATTGAAGAAAAAAATAATACCATGCATAATTATTTTTAAATCGATCAGAAAATCGGTTTAAAATTAAGTGAAGCATCATTAATATCGTAAAAATACCCACTTTAACATATATAATTTCCTCCAAAAATTGTAGGATAATCGTAGCTGAATATACAAGAATTACCCATACTAACATTCTAATTTTATATATTGACAGTTCATTAAGAATGTTGTTACTTTCAGTCCGCTCTCTTATCAAATTAAGATCCTCCATAAATATTTTTTCAAACAAGAATTTTTGCAACAAACTAATAAAATTTTAACTCTACTGTTCTTGTATGGTAAATAAAATTATTAAAATAATAAAAAGTTAAAAAAAAGACTTGTTAACTTCCTAGAATTAGTTGATTCAATCCATTAGTCAATTCTTTTATTAAATTCCATGGTACTTAGGTCCTTTTTTTAGTAATATATTAATATGAATATATGTGATTTACTAGTTAAAGGAGGACCCTATGAATACTTTTACTGAATCCGTATATAATCAATGTAATCTCATCTCACATTCATTTAACCTCCCTGTCTTATTTATTACACCGGATGGAAATATTACTTACGAAATAAATAATCAAGTTATAAACCCTCTTTATGTTAATCAAAAAGAAAACTTTTTCAACCCAATTCATTTTGATTCAAGCAAAGCATACGATTTTCCAGTAGTAAGAAAATCACCTTTTTCAGAAAAATTCATTTTAGTAAGCGTTTTTCATAATCATTCCTTTATAGGAACCGCTTTAATAGGGCCTTCTCTATCATTTCCATTAAAAGAGGATAGATTAAACGGTATAATCAACGACTCAAGAGCATTTTTTTATCGTGACGAAGTCTATAAATACTATAAAACTTTACCTATTATTAAAACTGAAAAACTCATAAATATTAGTGCATTATTGTACAATTTATTTAATCAAACTTTTCTTTCTTCGGAAGAAGTTAAGAGGAAGAATAGTCTACTTTTAGAACCTAAAGAAAAAGATACAAAGGTTGATTTGGTTGTTTCGGAGAATTTACAAATAAATGCTTTCCATGATCGCTTATTTGAAAAAAAGTTATTACAAATTGTTAAAGAAGGAAGAATTGACCAAATAAAAGAGATTTCAAATATACGAGAAGAAGAAGTTGCTAGTATTTTTTCAAAATCCAGTTATCTGAGATCGCTTAAAAACCATATTATTACTCTCATCACTTTAGTTTCTAGAGCTTCTATTAACGGAGGGCTGCATGATGAAATTGCTCTAAGTTTACATGATCGCTACATTCAACAGGTTGAAGAAATAGATCGTATAGATGAAGTTAAACTACTTGCTAAAGAAGTTATTTATACCTATACAGAGAAGGTTCAAGAAGTAAAAAATGAAAGATATTCTA
>JAPSLU010000221.1 GCA_031180405.1 Bacillus sp. (in: firmicutes)
GATGTATACAGCCATGTCATGCCGGACATGCAAAAAGATACTGCTGACAACTTCGAGAAAATGATGAAACAGAAACGCTCAAAATGACTTTAGTTTAATAAAGGTTGTCAAAATGTTGTCAAGCGACAACGTAGAGGGATTATGTTGTCAGGGTGGATGGACGAGGACATAAGAAAAACCCTTGATTCCTCAAGGGTTCCAACGTTAATATTATGGTGATCCGGACTGGGTTCGAACCAGCGACCCCCACCCTGTCAATTTGATCTGACGAAATATTATAGGTTAATCTGAGTGCATAAACCGCATTATACTGCGCTTTTTAATGAATCAAGATATCTTGAATTTACCCGTTTTACTTAACTGCGTTGTCAATATGGTTGTCAACGTTGTCAAAGTATGGCCTCATTCTTTTAATGTTAGCTTTTTCTTAATCTCGATCCAAATAGTATTCCCAGCAGCCATTACACCAATAATCATCGAATGCAACATTCCGACCTTCGGAATCCAAATCAAAAGCATAATTACATCTTTCACAGAACTTGACATCGTGGTCATAACCGCAAAATGCACATTTTCCGATCAATTCTAATTCCGCGTCTAAAGACACTCCGTATTGCCCACACTCACTACATGGCCATTCTGCTACAACTGGTCCCCCACCATCTTGCACAGAACGGTATTCTAACCAATACATTTTTTTCCGTATGAACTCCTGACGTGCGGCTTCTTTACGCTCATGAAGTATGTCACCATACTCAGTTCCTTCAATTATTTCTATAAAATATTCATGTTGCTCATCTGGAATTATCATGTTTAGCTTTTTCCTTAAATCATCTTCAATAAATCGAGCAATATAATGGAGTAAAAATATAATGTTTTGTTCTCGTTCTTCTTCAAACGTAAATCGATAATGATTAGCGGAATTTCTGAGTATCTTTAAAATTTGGTAAGCATCCCACTCTTGGTCATCAATAGGTCTATTTAAGTGCTTTCTAATTTGACGGTAGGCATCATTAACGTGGATAGTGGCTCTATATCCTATACCAAATATATCTTCTTCTTCATTTTTATAAATCGCATCTTTATTGATTTGATGAAGCTTTTCAAGGACTAATAAATCTATAGTATTCACTAAATTCATGACAGCTTGCTTAGCATCACTCAAACTAAGCCCTTTGTTGTATTCTGCTAGATGCGATAATCCGTGTATCAAAGAATCGGTTGCATTTTCAAACAGATCCAGCGATTCACTTGCTCTTGTCGTCATCTCTAGTCCCCCACAAGAAATGAAATGATGTCTGGCAATTATAAATTAAACTCACTCGAATGTTTATTAAAAGCATATGTAAGCTGCAAATTAGTAATCCCATACCTTTGAGCTAGAGAAACTATTGATGATCCTTTTGATTTCTTAAGAGAATGGTAAAAACCAGTCCGTATGAGACTTTGGCAATTTACCGTAGTTTCAAAGCAATTATTTTCTGATCTCGATAATATACTGTTTGCTTTAGTAAAGACCTGATTCTCCAACCTATTTCTTTTAAATGTAATCAAAGGCATATTCTTATCTTCTGAGTTGTTCATCTCAAGTAAATTAATAATCTTTTCTAACACATAATTTTCTAATGGTAACCATTCTTCAAGATTTGGTTCCCTCTCAGCGTATGGATTTCTAATTCTTGCGTTAGTAAGATCAACATCATCTATTGATAAAGAACGAATATGTCTTTGTTCCATCCCACAATAATAAGACAAAGCCCATATTAATGGAGCAATTAATGCCAGTTCATCATCATTTCTCTTAAGATTGCCTTTAAACCGATAATTAACTTTGTTACTAAAAATAAACTCAATTTCAGATTCTGTATGACAAGGAGCATCAAAATCTACACGAATTCTTGATAGCCCAGTTAATCTCTCATTATATTTTAGAAAATCAATATGGCTAATTTTCTGATTTACATCAAGAAATTTAAGATAATTCCTTAGAGCTGCTAGTGCAGTACTTGATTTTCTAGTCAGTAAATAATTGTTAATATTGTCAACAGAAAAATTATATTCATAATTCTCTGAAGGAATAAATCTACTATTATAAAACCTTATATCTGCCAAATAATGCTCAATAACTTTTGACTTTAAACACCGTTCATCTTTTAGATATTTTTTTAATAAATCCATTTATATCCACCATTTCTTATATTACTTCTATTAAGTTACTCTAGCTCCGTGTTAATATCTCCTCCTAGATATTACCTTTATTGAGAAGCTAGAACAAGCCTTCCGTTTTCATTTCACAAACACCTTCCCCCTTCTTTATAAATAACAAAAAACAAAATTTGTCGAAGTCTAGTAGATATAGTCAAACAAAGTTAAAAGATGTTATAATTCAGAAAAAGGGAGTAATTCACAAAAAAGGAATAAAATCTACTTTCTTTTTGATAGCCTCAAAATAAAGGATCTACCTTTTCATTCCCAATATTTAGCAAACCAAAATAAGATTCCAACTTAACACTCGGAACAATAATAACCTTTTTGATATCTAGGAGGATGTAATATGAATGATTATTTGCATTGTTCAGTATGCGATTTTGATTACACACATATCATCGGAACAATTCAAGTAAAAGATAATGATAACTATCAAACAACCGAATTTATTGTCAATCATGAATATCGAATCTCCGCAGAAAAAAAATACAACTTCCGTTCTCAAGGTAACATCCATATCCTATTAAGATGTGAAGAAGGGCATTTCTTTATTAAAAGCTTTGACGGGCATAAGGGCAACGTGCATATTGATGAGAATCCATTGATGGATGAATTAGCATATTATCTGAACAAAGTTTATAAAAAACAAAAGGAATTGACCCTATATTTTGATTTTGAGTTATTAGGTAACATCGAGAAATTTTTAAAACAGAATTGACTAATCAAATAAAAAAGAGCGCTTTGGCGCTCTTTTTTATTTGATAAATCTAAACGGTTGCCAGTTTGTATCGACTCCACCAATTCTCCACTCAGTACCATTTTTAATAAATTTAAATACCGTATAACGCTTTTGATTCTTCCATCGCTCGAGAACCCAAATTGTATTTTCTTCAGGTACAGACATTTCCATTCCTAAGTATTCACTTGTTGGAAGTCCATTTAGTGTATCTGCGGACGACCATACTTTTTTGAGAAGTGCAGGAGATATTAGATCCCATTCCACTTGATAGTACCTGTCACTAATCAATGCTAACCATTTTGTCGGTTCCTTTTTACCAAGGACTCCGTATTCATAATAGTTTCTCACTAAAGTGGTCTGATCTAAAACATCCTTCGAAACATTAGCCTGAGACTTTTCATCAGGTGAATATTTTCTGACCTCCTTTAACTTCGTAATAGTATGATTCTCAATTTTTTTTATTTTGTCCTTTGGAATTTTATCAAGATTTTCAGTATTAATATTATAACCAATAAAATAATCGCTTGTAAGATCGAAAGAGATGTAATAATCTACACTGCTTTTATCGCCACTATATACGGCTGTTATTGAAGTTTTGTCTGATCCTTCAACAAACACTGTATCAAGCCTAGTTTTCTGTGCAAGCATGCCTTGTAGAAATACGTGAAGGGTTAATAATAGAAAATTGTTAACCAACGCGATTACAAGAAAAAGGGAGACAATGATTTTGCCAAAGTGTTGTTGATTTGCTTTTTCATACTCATTGTTAATAATGAGCAAAGAAATTAAAAACACAGCAACTGCTAGAGAATTAAGGTACTTAATGAAACCAGGGCTGGAATCCCATGCGTAGAGAAACATGCATCCCATCGGAATGAATATAATTATTGTGCCCTTAATTAAATTACTCCAAAATCTCTTTGTACGAAGTGTATCAATATATATTAATATTCTATTTCTTGGAGTTCTTGGAAAATAGAGTATCGTATAATACAAAATCATGATTAATGCTCCAACTACCATATCCAGTAGCCTAGCATGTATGTAGGAAACTCCATTTACTAGGTAGAGGGAGAGGCTCGCTGGGACAAACTCAAAACCAATGTTCCAAATGTTAGATATTTTGGTGAGAGCCATTACAGAGCCCTGGGCGTAAACAAATCCAATATAGTAAGTAAGAGCAACAAGTAAAGCTGAATAAGTGACGATTAATACCTCAACTTTGCTGAAAAGAGGAGCAAGAATAATGTTACGGCTCATTTTATCCCCCATCATTAAGCTTAATTTCTGTCAAATTAGTCTCTATCTCTCAGAATATGATAGTTCATATTCTCACGCTCCATTTCTTTCTACTAATCATACAATTGTCCCAGAAAATAGAAAAGCCCTCTCCGATTGTTACTCCTAAGTAGTACTCTTTTTTTGTTGTTGGATCAATGTCCAGTCGTAGTCTGTGACTATGAGGGGAACGTGCAAATAAAAAAACCGCCCTTGGCGGACGGTTATATGTTAATTTGCGTTAGTGTCAATAGTTTTGATAAGCCTTAGTGGAACAACATTATTAAAGTCATTAAAAAATCCTTTTTCAATATTAAATAGCTCTTGAATCTCTTCAGAAGGTAAACATAAGTTATCCACTATTTCCTCTGGAGTAAGCACCTTATGTTCAACAAGCATTTTTATTGAACGTTTCATGATTGTCGGTTGCTCTCTTTCTAGGACGTCATCTAATGGCTCCTTCTTATTCATTTTCCTAGCTGATATTTGCTTTCTTAAATATAGAACTTGGTTCTCTGTTAGTATACCTAATTCGGAACACCTATATATCATTGCTTGGATTGATACTTTCCATCTTCTTTTCAGGTCAATAAAGTGTTCTAAAGAAGACGACATAACCTCATTTCCAAACGTACTTCTTGGTAACAAAAACGCCCCAGCAAAAAGGTTTGCTTCACGTTCAATTCTCTTGAGCAAAACCTCATCCAACTCTTCTTTAGGTATCCATGTATGCAAAATCATATGCCCTAATTCATGAGCTGCGTTAAAACGTGCCCTGGCTGCTGATTTTTTATTATCACCCAGAACTATAAAAGGACGGTCTCTCATCTCGGAAAAAGCATCCAGTTTTTCATCTATAGATTGACTATTACCCATGATAATACCGTTTTTCTCCATGAGCAAAATTACATTACTAATTGGGCCTTCACCAATTCCCCAGTGTTTTCTTACAAGAGCAGCTATTTCCTCAATATCATCATCGGAAGGATTTTGTAATATGTCCTCAGATATTTTGGGTAGATTCAAAGGCGGAAATTCTAAGTATTTGCTCAGGTAATTAAATGTCCACTCCAAAAAGTCCGAGCGTACACTTTGCATGCCTCTTGCTTTCTGGGTAGCTGACTTCAAAGAACGGAAAAAAGTAACTGGCTCGTGTTTTGAGCTTTTAATAGGAGCCATAAAAAAAGATGCAGGGAACTTAAGTACTTGAATTAGCTTTGATAGAGTTTCAGCGCTAGGAACACTCTTTCCGTTTTCATACTGAGAAATGGCTTGCTTAGTCACTCCTATCAATCCGGACAAATCTGTTACCGAAAGACCTCTCGCTAGACGTGCCATCTTAAGTTGTTCTGGTTTTGGGTTTGAAAAGCCCGAAATGTTAGGTTTGAAATGCCTAGCCATTTCCTAGCACTCCTTTTCTAATTTCTTCTTTTAGGTATGGTAATGATTCTTCGATTTCCTCAATATCAGGTTTAAAAATCTCGAACGGCTCTTTGTGCAAAGGTAACTGATCAACCCACTTTCTAGCCCCGGGTACTGGAGCGCTAAGAAAAACAAAGTCCGGAAGATCCTGATTCAATAGGGTTCCGTGAGTCATAATGAAGTAAAATGGCTCACCCTTGTTCGGATCTCCAAAATGCTCATCGAACATGGTCATTTGATCATTATTCATGCTTCTCGCTTTTCTGAAGGAAGAAACTCGTGGCACCTCTCGAGGTCGTTTAACCTGACTAATAGTCATTATAGCGTTTGGTGTTACCAATTCAAGTCTTCGATGACCGTTCTTTGGATTGCGAATATCATTACAAGTGATAGGTAGCTTATTAATTGTCACAGCCTCACGTAAAGCGAAAGCAACGCTGATATTTCGCAATCTTGAGTAAACATTCATGCCCACATAGTCCTGTAAAAACGCATTATCATTTATTAACAACTTATGTAATCCATAACCCTTTTTTACAGCCGGAACAAAATACTTACGAACTTCAAAAGGAAACTCTTTTCTGATTACATCATGGAATGCTTCGATCATCATAATCCCACCCCTCGCTAAAATGATTGACCAGCGCCTTGTCAAATATTTTACTAATTTATTCGTTTTTGTCAAGTGGGCGATCTGTACATATTTTCCTCACGCAACAAAAAAGCCCTCACCTAATTAAGAGTGAGGGGAAGACAGAAGTTGATCAACGATATTAACGATTTGTTGTTGCAGGTCTTCACTGAAACCAATAACGGTTGCACCTACGATTCCAAGGACACCGGTCAGAATAAGCAGCACGCTCTTTTTATTCTTTGTCAGCTATTCTTTCATGCTGTTGCACATCCTTTCAATTTTACCGTTTTGGTATCTTGTACCCACTCAATTTGCAGCCCAAGAGCTGTAGCAATTTCCCGCGCTGGTGCGTAAGATGTCCCTTCCTCGATAGTCACTGTCAGCTGCTTGCCGTTTACAGACACGACTTTGTTATCTGGGCACCATCCTGGTGTGACTCCCACAGCCTCAGATACTGCACGTACTGGCAGGGTTGAGATGCCATGGTTGAGGTATCCTTGCACTGGCAACAGCTTTCCGTTGATCTCGATGGACACCTTATCCACAGGGCTATCAACAGGTTTTTTCTCCGGTTGTAAACACTCCTTCGCATAGAAATCATCGACGTACCTAACCGGATGAACGTGGTTTCCAAAGCCAAAACTCGGACCATTTTTCCGAATCTCAAAATGCAAGTGTTGTCCTGTAGATTTTCCGGTGTTACCTTGCCGTCCGATTACCTGACCACGATCAACGAACTGTCCAACAGTGACACAGTAATCTTTGAGGTGTGCATACATATGTAGGTAATTGTTTTTGTCTTTGATGATTACTGTGTTTCCAAAACCGCCGACTCCAGTACCCGCTTGCCCCATGTTTGCATAGACAACCGTCCCAGCAATGAAAGCTTGGATATTTGCATATGCAGGCTTTACAAGGTCAATTCCTGTATGAAATTCATCCCTCTTGGTGATAGGGCTCTTTCTTGGACCATAGGGACTGGTGACTCGATACTCTTTCATCAAAGGAATCATAATCACTTGTACTCCTTTCTAGCAGCTCGTTCTGCTTTTGCCTTGATTTCAGAACCGACCAGCTTTTCAATAGATTTTGGCATCGGCCAGTTTGCTCGATGTGCGTTTGCA
>JAPSLU010000222.1 GCA_031180405.1 Bacillus sp. (in: firmicutes)
CAGGAATGAGTCCGGTTCAATACCGAATTCACACCAGCCAATTAGCAGCTTAAAACAAAACTCTAACTTTTGGGGGTCACATCAGGGTAACCTGTCCCCTTCATTACGGTTATAATTCCACGTCTTTACAATAGAACGGGTGTGGGTCCTAATAAACAAATATCATTTAGTAACTGCCCAACTGTAACGACTCGCAATAAAATATTCAGAAAGAAAGATTATAATTGCTATGAATATTTAACACCAGAAGAAAAATAAGTTGGGTGAAGTTATGCTTAATAGTACATAAGAGTCCATAATTCTTAAAGGATTTCAGCTTGGAGAGAAAGTAAAAGATTCTCTGCAAGCTTTTTTATTTCTGAATGTTTAAAAAACCACGTAAGCTTACATCACAAGTTACTACAAACTAGTAGATACTACGAATATGATAATCATATCAACATTCCAATTACATAAAAAAAGTTGCTTCACAATTAGTCTAAAACGATTTTAGACACATATCATTTTTAAAAAGAAACACTTATTTCACTAAAAAGAGGAAAGCTCTACTCAAAATTGGTCTGACCATAATAACATTAGAACACTTAAGTTAGGAGAGATGGAAAATATGAAATTAGCTACATTAAAAAATCAGGAAAAATCAGCAGCGATCATCACTGAGAATGGGGCCATTTTAATTGATTCTTTGAATACAACTTTTGGGCAAACCTGGTCTACACATCTATTTGAACTCATTCAAACGGAGCAAATTGAGGAGCTCACAGCTTGGTTTAAGTCTATTGAAGAAGATTCACAGCTTGAGAGGGTGAAAGATTCTATCATTCCAATGGATCAGGTAAAGTATGATCCTCTATACCTTCATCCAAGAAAAATATGGGGCATAGGTTTAAATTATGTCGACCATGCAGCTGATTTAAATGAAAAGGCTCCTAGTACAGAACCCGCAAGCTTTATGAAGCCAGATACGACGATAATTGGCCATCTGGATACGATTGAAATTCCAACACAATCAGATAGAACAACAGCTGAAGCAGAGTTGGGAATCATTATAGGAAAAGAATGTAAGGATGTTTCAGAAGAAGAGGCACCTAATGTGATTGCTGGTTTTACAACGATCATTGATATGACAGCAGAGGATATTCTAGAGAAGAATCCACGATATTTAACAAGATCCAAGAGCTTTGATACGTTCTTCAGTTTCGGTCCACACTTGGTAACAAAGGATGAAATCTCTGATATTTTAAACCTTAATGTATCAACAATCATAAACGGAAAGCTTCACAGAAAAAATACCATCTCGAATATGACTTTTAGACCATGGCATCTCGTATCGTTTCACTCTAAGGTTATGAAACTTCTACCGGGGGATATTATTTCTACGGGTACTCCAGGAGCAGTCGTTATTAGAAATGGAGATATTGTCGAGTGTGCGATAGATGGATTTAGTAACCTAAAGAACGATGTGAAGGATTTAAAAAACTAAGAGAAAAGAGGGCTGATTAAATGGAACTAAATCTAAAGGGGAAAGTGGCACTTGTAATCGCTTCTAGTCAGGGGCTTGGGAAAGCTGTCGCACTAAGCCTTGCGAAAGAAGGTGCTCATGTCATGATCACAAGTCGTAATCGTGAAAGATTACAGGAAGTTCAAGACGAGTTTCGTCAGGTATATGATTGTAAGGTAGAATACCATGTTGCAGATATTACAAAAGCAGCAGATATTACATCCTTAGTGAGTCACACACAGGAGACACTAGGTAAGATTGATATTCTAGTAAACAATGCAGGAGGACCACCAGGAGGTAGCTTTGAACAGTTTACAGATGAAGATTGGGAACAAGCTTTTCAATTAAATCTACTAAGCTACATAAGGACGATCAGGGAAGCTTTACCTTGCTTAAAACAAGAAGGTGGGAAAATCATAAATATTGCTTCGTCTTCCATTAAACAACCTATCCCAGGGTTATTACTATCGAATACGTTTCGATTAGGTGTTGTGGGGTTGACCAAAACGTTAGCGGAAGAGCTTGCTTCCTACAATATTTTAGTTAATACCGTTGCACCGGGGAGAATAGCAACTGACAGAGTAGACTTTTTAGATCAATTAAAAGCAGATAAGCTAGGAACAACTAGAGAACAAATTGCTGAACAGTCCAAAAAAACAATTCCTTTAGGTAGATATGGAACCCCTGAGGAATTTGCAAATGTCGTAACCTTCCTGGCATCTGATGCAAATAGTTATGTTACTGGTAGCTCTATTGTTGTTGATGGAGGTATGGTTAAAGCTTTATAAAAAGAGTCGATTATTCAAGGCCTATTTCCCTAAATATCTTCATCAACTGTTGTTGATCATGTTGATTTAAGGCAAAATAAAGGTCATCTATGATAATACTTGACGTAAAATCTTTAAAATATTGGTTTTTTTCTAAGACCTCGTAAACACTCTGCCAGAGCTTGAAATAATAAGGATTCTTTGAATAAACACTTGCATGCTGAATAATAGCAGCAAAGCTCGCCCAAAAAGGCTGGTGAGCATCTAATTGGCTTTTTTTCAAATGTTCAATAAATCCTTTTGCTTCTATAGCTGATTGCAAGATTTTTTCCGAACACATTAAGAAAATACCAAAATAATTGTTTAATTTATCTTTCTCAATAGAAACATCTATCATATTTTCAGGAATAAGAAAAGGTGGAGGCTGAGTCACAAACGTTCCATCACCTTGTCTTGGCTCCAGGTAGTTTAATAGATTAAGTACTCTTAAGCCCTCCCTTACCGAAGAGCGGCTAATATCTAATAATTCACTAAGTTTGCGTTCTGATGGGATTTTAGAATCGACAGGCAGCTTCTCGCTCGTGATAAAATTCGCAATTTGATTTGCAGCCTGCTCAAAGGTTTTAGGATCCCGTTTAACAAAATAGTTTTCATTTGTAGTCACTTCATGTCCCCCAGTGGCTTTAAACATACACATACGTTTATTGTATAGGAAAACTACTCAAATGAATATAAATTTCCAAATTTCCCTAAGTTTCACATAGAGCAGGAAGGAGTATTGAATGCAAAAAAAATTGATTATAACCGGGTACGGCGTTGTAGCAAAAGAATTATGCAAACTTTTAGTTACCCGTTCAATGGCTATAAAAGAGAAATATCATGTTGACCTTTGCGTTACTGGTATTGTCGGCAGTAAAGGGATGCTTTACCAGAGCGAAGGTATTCATCTTGAGTCATTATTATTGAATGACGGAGTCGGGTCAGCTGCACTTACTAATTATGCACAAACCCACTATATTTCTATGATAGATCCCATTTTTAAAGGAAATGTGCTTGTCGAATGCACACCAACAAATATGATAGATGGAGATCCTGGACTTTCTTACATGTTAGCCGCAATAGATACAGGGATGGATATCGTTTCTGTTTCAAAAGGAGCTCTTGTCCACTCATTCCACAAGCTCAAAAAGAAGGTGGAGAATAAAGGGACTAGATTAAAATTCAGTGGGGCGACAGCAGCTGCCCTTCCAACAATCGATATCGGAGAGTTTAGTTTGGCTGGCTGTACGATCACAAGCATAGAAGGTATTTTGAATGGTACCTCGAACTTTATTTTAACAAGCATGGATGAGAGTAATCTCTCGTTTGCAGAAGCTTTAAAAATAGCGCAGGAAAAAGGAATTGCTGAAGCAAATCCAAGCTTAGATGTCAAAGGCTTTGATAGTGGCTGTAAAATATTATTATTAGCAAATGGACTTTTAGGTACTGATTTTTCCTTAGACAATGTCAGCATTCATGGGATAGAACATTTGACCAAAATAGACATAGAAGAAGCAAAGGTCAACAGAAGAAAAATAAAACTGATTGCTAGAGCCTATAAAGAAGGCGAGCAGGTTCTACTCGATGTAAAGCCGCGTGAAATTGAAATATCACATCCTTTGTTCAATGTCCAAGGTACAAATAAAGGAATTCTTTTTGAAACAGAGGAAATGGGGACAATTTGTACCACTGGAGGAGCATCCCATCCAAGAGCAGCAGCAGCAGCAGCGCTAAAGGATATCATTAACTTATATCGAAGAGACATGAGTTAGCAGCTTTCATGATGAAAAAACTTGGCTTATTACTGAATCCCAATGGCCTAAAGACTTAGTTTTCACCTTATTTAATCATCAACAATCCTATTTTTTTGGAAGTTTATTGAAGGGAGGGTATTACATGCCTTTTGAATCGATCAAAAAGAAAAGTCTTTATGAGGAAATTGTCTCCCGAATTATCCTGTATATACAAAAGGAAGATATTAAGCCTGGTGACAAGCTTCCTTCAGAAAATGAATTAATTGAGGAATTTCAAGTAAGTAAAACAGCGGTAAGGGAAGCATTAAGTGTTCTTGCAGCGCGAGGAATTATTGAAAAAAGACCTGGGGTAGGTAGTCTTTTAAAGGAAACAAACGGAGCCACCTTTGTTGATCAAATAACAAACAAATTAATCGTGGATAAGAATTCTCTTAAGGATATCCTAGAATTCCGTAGAGGAATTGAAGTTGAAGCAGCAGCCCTTGCTGCTCAGAGAGCTACAAATGAACAGCTTTATGCAATAGAAGAAGCCCATTTAAAATTAATAGAAGTTAATGACCGCGGAGAAATTGGAATTAAAGAGGATTTCAATTTTCATCAATTTATTATTCTTGCTTCTGGTAATAAGATGTATGAAAAGATCTTTGATTTTATTGCCCCTTATTTCTTAGAAGCTATAAAAATTTCTAAGACCCAATCAAAGCAGATTTCAGAACGATACTTTCGGGAAAGTCATGAGGAACACCAAAAAATCATTGAGGCTTTATATGATCGTAATGTCAATCAAGCAAGAATATCTGCACTAGAGCATTTGCAAAACAATGAACATAAGATTTGGAGTCATCGGTTAAATGTTTAATCAATCTAGTTTGGAGGGATAAAAGGTGGCAATAGAAATCTCAAATCGTTTATCAAAAATTCCATTTTCTAGTATTAGAGAAATCTTTGAAGAAGCAAATTTAATGGAGAAGAGCGGAATAAGGATTACCCATATGGAAATTGGACGTCCTGACTTTGATACGCCTACTCATATCAAACAAGCTGCTAATCAAGCATTACTAGACGGGCATGTTCATTATACGTCAAATAGTGGAATCCAAGCATTGCGAGAAGCGATTGCAGAAAAATTAAAAAGAGAAAACAACATCACCGTTGATCCAAATAAAGAGGTTGTTGTTTCTGTCGGGTGTAAAGAAGCGATCATCAATACGATTTTTGCTTTTATTAATCCTGGTGATGAAGTATTGGTACCTGATCCAGCTTGGCTTGAGTATCAATATATTATTGAATTAGCAGGAGGAGTCCCAGTTTCTGTCCCGCTTGTCGAAGAAGATGACTTCATCTTAAATCCTGAACATGTAAGAGCACGAGTAACGAAACGAACAAGAATGTTGATACTAAATTCTCCACATAATCCAACAGGCTCTGTCATTCCGGATTCTCAATTAAGAGATTTAGCTAGAATAGCCATCGAACATAACTTACTGACTCTTTCTGATGAAATCTATGAAAAATTAATCTATGGAGATGCAAAACATATTAGTATTGCCTCATTACCAGGTATGTTTGAAAGAACGGTCGTGATAAATGGATTCTCAAAAGCTTATGCCATGGATGGTTGGAGATTAGGCTATGCTGCAGGTCCTGCATCACTGATTCAGCCAATCTTAAAAATGCATCAGTATAACACCACCAGTGCTACATCATTTGCACAATATGGAGCTGTTGAAGCATATCGTGGTCCACAAGATCCTGTTGATAACATGGTAAAGGAATTCGATCGAAGACGGCAGCTTCTCGTTAACAGATTAAATGATATGAACATAAGGTGTGCTGCACCAGAAGGAGCATTTTATGTATTCCCATCGTTTAAGGAATATGGGATGTCCTCAAAGGAAATCGCAAGCCTTTTATTAAGGGAGGCCCAGATTGCTTGTGTTCCAGGATCTGCATTTGGTCAAAATGGAGAAGGATATATACGAATGGCTTACTCAACAGATTATGATCAAATCAATCAAGCGATGGATCGTTTATCAAAGGTACTTAAACAAAAAGTAACGGGTTAGGTGTAGAGGTGAAGCGATTTGCAAATAAAGCAAAAACAAAATCTTGAATATACTCCAATGGGAGAACAGATTTTGATCGTTCAGTTTGAAGATATTCTTTCTATAGAAAATAACCAAGCAATACAACAATTCGCAGATCTTATTTTAGCGAAACAAATCATTGGCGTGAAAGATGTCATAACTTCAATGAGGAATTTATCAGTGATTTACGACCCACTTCAAATTCATTTTGATCAGCTAAAGGAAAAGCTTAAAACGATTGATCCCCACGCTACTAATCATTTGAAGCGGCAGCGAACAAATAAAACGGTGCACATACCAGTTGTATTTGATGAAATCCATGGGCCGGACTTACCCGAAATCTCAAAAAATTCGGGGTTAAGCATAGATGAAATTGTCGAGATCCTTTGCTCTAAGGCCTATTATGTTTATATGATTGGGTTTATCGCAGGTCTCCCATATATGGGAGATCTAGATCAAAGACTTATATTTCCTAGAAAGTCAAACCCAAGAGTTAAGTTTCCAAAAGGTAGCGTCGCTATCGCAAATCATATGACCGATATTTATACTACTGACTCTCCGGGTGGATGGCATATCATTGGGTGGACCCCGATGGAGATTTTTCATCTTAACCAAGATCCACCAACTCTTCTATTAGCAGGAGATTATGTAAAATATGAGCCACTGTCAGCTGAGATTGCAAGAAGCTGGAATAGTCAATTACAAAAAGAGTGGGATTCTGTATGGAATATATAACATGTATCAAACCCGGATTCCTGACCACGATACAGGACCTAGGAAGACATGAATTTCAACGCTTTGGAGTACCAGTATCAGGGGCTATGGATTCCCTGTCGTTACGGTTAGCGAATATTATCGTAGGAAATCCTCAGGACTATGCTGCAATAGAGGTAACCTTAATGGGTCCTGAGCTTACTTTTCATGGTGAAGGTATCATTGCCATTACAGGTGCAAATTTATCACCAAAGCTAAATGGAAAAACTATTTCCATGTGGAAGGCAATTCATGTGAAGGAGGGAGATCTCCTAACGTTTGGAAAAGTAATCAATGGGTGTCGAAGCTATTTGGCGATATTAGGTGGGTTTCTTTTATCTGAGGTTTTGGGTAGCAGATCTACTTATTTGCGTGGAGGTTACGGGGGAGTAGAAGGTAGAGCCTTAAAAAGTGGGGATCGCCTAGCTTTGGTATCTCAAAATGCAGATATTATTAAAATAGTTAAGAACAGGAGA
>JAPSLU010000223.1 GCA_031180405.1 Bacillus sp. (in: firmicutes)
TTTAATTTCCCATGAAGTATCATTGATAATTGACTTTTCTCCTCCATAACTATATGTTACATTGTCAATGATTAAAAAACTCATGTTGTCATCTCCTAATCCACATAAGAGGCTAGACCTTCAGCATACTCCTCAGCACTATGTTCAATATCCACCATATTTACTAAATCAAGTAAATTAAACCTTCCATCGTGATGCCATCCCGCTTCGGGAGAGGTCATTTGTCCAAGAGCTGTAATACGAGTGACTCCCGCCGCACCTAGCAATTCGGATAATTGAAATAGCTCATTAGGTGATGCGGCAATTCCGACAGTTTGAAGGTATGGTCGGTAAGCTTTAATATTAGGTAAGATATCGCTAAGGTCGTTTACCTCAACAACTTTAATTACTCTATTTAAACAGCTTAATGTGAGTTCCCCTTCGTTTCCAGCGTACACAACAGTCCACGAGTGATTATGTTGCCCCAAGACTTCCTTTTCTGATTTAGTAAACATGCTAAACTCTTCTTTTTGTCTCCACTCAGACAGGCTCGCCCCTTCTTCAATGGATAGTGCTCGACGGGGATACCTTTTTTCAAATCCATCTAATTCATGTGCTAAATATCTAGCAAATTCTCTCGGTCCTACATTTCCACCCTTTTGCACGTAAAACATATGTGGAGAGTAACAGCCTTGCTGATCATATCGAATCACATCAAAAGCCGCATCTCGAACGGTTTTCCATGCTTTCCTTGAGTTAAGGCTAATTTTCGAAACAACCCCGAAGCTAATTTTATGACCAAATGGAAGAAAGCGTGTTGTGATGGGTACACGACTTTTTATCGATTCTAACGATTGATTCCCACCATACGCAAGAACAATATCTGCTTGTTGAAACAGATGTGTTTCTTTTTCTTCGTCTCCACCCTTCCACCAAATCACTGCTAAACAATCCTCAAGCCTTGGTTCAGCCTCTACAATCATGTTTGCAAACCAACCAGCAAATAAAGGTTCAGCACTCGGTAATTTTCCAATCGTGCCGGATTTCACTAAAAGATTCGATAGCAAACTCCAAAGTGGGAGAGCAGGAACATTTCCTGACCAGATATGCACAGTCAAATTCGCCCCAACTGCCTTAGAAAATCCTCTTTTCGTTCTTGGCTGGAAGTCATCTAGAAGCAAAGGGTTGCTAAAATCCTCAACCAAAAATCGCTGCAAATTTTGCTTGCGGAATGTTTTCAAATAATTAGTTAACCCAATTCTAATTAATTCTTCATCAAATCCAGTAACAATAGGTAATAATTTTTCCGCCTTTTGACGGTATGGGTTCGAGCGATCAAGAAGCTGCTCAATAACCCTATCAATGATCTGGACAATTTCAGTTACCGTAAGTGACTTAAGAATGGTAGCACTAGCCTGTTTGACCCTCGCTATCACGTTGTCCAGCTGTTGTTTTGTTAATACAGGAACTTGCACGTCTAGCTTTTCTGATTTCCCTTCAAAAGTTAGGGTCTTATACTCTAACTCACCTTCTTGAAATAACCTAGGGAGATAGCCTGCTGTTTCGGTCATTGAGAAAGCCCCTTTGCAGCTCGAATAAACTCATCAACAGCAATTGAGCACCCTTTTGCTTCTGCTCCTTGTACTCTGCCTAATAATAGAAAGCCTCCCTCTGTTTCCATTCCAAGATCCTCAGTTAAAATGGTTGTCACAGAATTAAAGTTTGCTAAATCACAATGAACTAGAACCCCTTTTTCTCCCTTAGCCACGTCATCACCTGTCAATGGATTAACAACCCTTGTTCGAATCCAATGTGGACCCGATTTTACCGATGGTACAATAAGATTGCCATTATCATAAAATTGCGTACTTAACTCAGTCATCCCATACATATTAATACAATTCGATTTTTCAACTCCTAATAAGGATGATAATTGTGAGTAGAAGGTCTCTAAGTCAAGTTCTTTTGACTTATTTTTAAAACCACCAGTATCTAGGATTCTACTTCCTTTTGGTAAACGGAATGTTTTGTCTTGTGATTGTAATTCTTCAAATAAATGGACAAAACTAAATGATGCTCCAAGAAGTGCAAGTGGCTTACCTGTTTCTTCAGCGTTTTTAAGTTCAAGAATTAAGGAATCAACTTGCAACCCATTTTCATTTACAAAATATTGACTATCCTCTGTTCCAAATTCTTTAAAAGCCAATGCAAGATAATGTGATAAGGATGAATTAGGCATTTCCTCCTCCGTTGGGAAGAGAATCCCCATTTTTATTTGATCGTGACCATTCATAAAGCGCTTTTTAAAATTTATTAGCATAGATTTGTTATACACTTCTAACGTTGGGTGATAATGCTTACCTCTTACCCCCTTCGTCGTACCACTTGTCATGAATACATCCTCTGCAGTTTCAGGATTTTCACAGCTTAAAGTGAGCTCCTTAAATGCATTTATAGGTACTGAAGGAATATCCTTCCAAGACTTGACCATTCTAGGTGTTTTTCCTTTTTGTCGACAATACATTTGATATGGAGTGTTATGTTTGTATTGATAGTGAAAAAGCTTTAATGCTTGGTCATTAAAAGCTTCCTCCGTTATGTCTTCATTTCTAATAAAGTCGAGTACACTATTTACGATTGCTTGTGTCAATTTTTTAACCCTCTCTTATTGAATATTTCTATGTGGATACAGGCTGTTTTCTCAACTGAGAAGACAAAGTGAACAACATATATATAGATAAAATTAATTATGTAGATAAAATTTATACATTGCTATATACAAAAAGAGCACTCTGCTGAACGCAAAGTGCTCATAGTTTCACTAATCACATTCCCTACGCTGGCATTATCCAACAGGTTATCACGGTCAGCAACGGAATAATTGCAATCTCAGCCAGCATCCACCAGCCCCCGAAAAAATGAATTTACTCGTAGTTTACTTAAATACAGAAAAAAATACAAGGGATTTTTTCTGTACCCTCGGACATGTTCTTTGTATTAGGGATTTAAAGTGAAAAATACGAGATCTATTAAGAGATCTCGTAGAATGTAAATATATGATCATACCACTTTTTTCTCAGCAGCTTTTCTCTCGTTTTTTCAGATATATCAACCACTTCAATTCCTCATGTTTTTAAACCACAACTAGGATTTATCCAGAGCAGCTTGGATCATGTGATTTTGAAGAACTGATACTGTAACTGTGTACCATGATGCCACTAATAATGTGGCTTTTTATCATAGTTCTCCAACAGAAGAAGGTCGTTCTTTCGCTTTATCTGCTGCACTAGCATTTTTTGTAGCTTCTTCCCTATTTTCAGCCATTTCTTCAACTGTTCTAACTTTTAAACGAGCCGCTCCTTTATAGTCCTTTGTTGGAATTAACACCTCCGTTTTTAGACGCTTTTTCGCTCCCTTAATAGCTTCTGTGTACTGAGGGAGCCATTTTTCTTGAGCAACTAACATTTCATCTGTCATTTGCCAAATTTCATGAGGATTACACACAGCTCCGATTAGTGGATCCATCATCATAGCTTGACGAAGAAGAATATCGTCACCACTTACAGCCGCTTCCACAGCTAATCTTTGTACAGAGATACTTACATTGCAAACAGCCGCACAACCAAGTGGCAAATCACCTACATGTGGCGTATTAATACCATTGCCATCAACATAGCCTGGAGCTTCAATAATGGCGTCATCTGGAAGGTTTGAAATCACACCATTGTTCACAACGTTAAAGTGACCTCTATAAACTCTACCTGTTTCAAGTCCTTCAATAATATAAGAGCCATGTTCCTCACTCCGGTCATCCTGGGTATATTCCATAGCAGGTTCTTTCATCCAATTAGGAAAGTCTGTTTCAAACCAATTTCTTCCCTCCCTGCAAACTCGTAAATATCCACCTGTTTCACCATTTATCCATGACCCAAGATCAATCCACTCGTTAATCTCTTCTGGACGCTTGCGGTACCAAGGTACGTATTCACTTAAATGTCCGTTTGATTCCGTAGAATAATAACCAAATCTTCGCAGCATATCTATTCTTACTTTTTCTGTTTTGCTAAATTCAGGATGATTCTCAAATGCTCTTAAAAGCTGACCTCTTAGCTCTTCCCCCTTATGTTTCACACTAATATACCAAGTTTGGTGATTAATACCCGCACAAATAATATCCACTTCTTCTTTTTTATATCCTAATGCCTTTGCTATTTGCCAATGTCCACCTTGAACACCATGACATAGCCCGACTGTCCGAACTCTTCCATATGTATTACAAGCCCATGTGATCATAGCCATCGGATTAGCATAGTTTAATAGTAAGCAATCTTTTTCCGCTACTTCTCTAATATCCTTACAAATTTCCAACATCCCAGCTATACCGCGTTGACCATACATAATACCACCAGCACACAGCGTATCACCTACACATTGATCAATCCCATACTTAAGCGGAATATCAACATCTTGTTGAAACGCTTCAAGTCCTCCAATTCTAACAACAGAGAAAATATATCTTGCTCCTCTTAACGCTTCCCTGCGATTGGTTGTTGAGTGAATTTGAATATCTAACCCATTCTCTTGTATATCTCTTTGACATAGCTCTGTTACCATGTGAAGATTTTGTGAATTTATATCAGTAAAAGCTACTTCAATTTGATGGAACTCAGGTACTGATAGCAAATCCCTTAAAAGACTCCTTGTAAACCCTATGCTTCCTGCTCCGATAAATGTAATTTTAAATGACAATTAACATACACCCCACTTTTATAGAGTTAAAATTATTTTATCAATTCGATGTTGAATGCGTTTACAGTATAATAACTTTGTTGCAGATATCGATGTAAAAAATCCTAACTATTGTTAAAGAATTTATTATGCAAAAAAAGAGGACAACCATTAAAGGTCATCCCTATTATTACGTATTAAACTTCTGAATAGATATTTTAACAGCTTTTCTGTATACATTAGGGGTCATACCTGTGTATTTTTTAAATAACAAACTAAAATATTGTCTGCTATTAACTCCTATATAATGTGAAATCTCAATAACCGGTATATCAGTTTCTCTTAACAACATTTTAGCTTTTTGAATTCTTAATTTCGTTAAATAATCCATAATTGTACTCTTTGTCTGTTGCTTAAATATCCGATGAAGATAGCCTGGGTGTAAAGAAACAGCTTGAGCCACATCTTTAATTTGTATATCACGATCATAATTTTGATGAAGATAATCAATTGCTATTTTCACATAAAGATTCGCTTGTTTATGTGAATTATTCTGATCATATTCAACCTCATCAACGATCATTCTAGCAAGCTTTATTAAGACCTGACTAAATAATAAATGTGTCATAGGTTCATATTCAGAGCCATTTTTGTCGAGCTCAAGGACAAGATTTTTGAGTGCATGGTAAATCTCAATTGTATCCTTTACTACCACATATGGCTGCTTTAATTTTAAGAACTGATCTAAAATGATTGTAGAACCAGTTAATTCTTTTATCGATGGAAAGCTTCCTTTTTTTGTAACAAATGTAAACTCAATGTTAAGCATTCTACATGGGCTTCCTTTTTCAACAAGCAAGCGATGTGGGACATGTGCATCTAGTAGAATAATATCTCCCTTTTTCATATGAAATGTGTCTTGTACTGCCTCAACGATACATTTGCCACTGATCACATACATGATTTCAATCTCTTTATGTGTATGGAAGTCCATATAATGACTTTCCCATTGCTTAAAGTAATAGGCATTTACTCTGGGATGATAGTGATTTGTGACTAATTCTTCTTGATACAGACTATAGCTATACATAAGTCCTCCATTGTCACAATAACTTAAATCTTAAAATCTATTCTTCTATCAGGCCATTTGGATACACAATTACCTTTAGACTTTCCTTTTTATTAAGTCGGGCACGCTCCATTGCCTCTTTTGTTTGTTCAAGTGTAAATCTATCTGTAATTAATGAATCCAATTGAAAGTTTTGTGAAGATAAAAACTCAATACCTTGTTCATAGGTATTTGAATATCTAAAAATTCCAAAAATGTCCAACTCATAATCTGCAATAAGTGGAATATTTAGGGCGATTTCATCTTGTGGGGGTAATCCAACAATTGCCATCTTCCCGCCTCTTTTAAGTGCTTTTAAAGCTGATTGTAATGCTTTTGGGTTACCAGCAGTTTCAAACGCAACATCGACACCTTTTCCATCTGTAATTCTATCAATTTCTTCATTTGGGTCTTGCTCTAAAACATTGATAACATGTGTGGCACCTAATCTTTTTGCAGCCTCTAAACGATTTCTCTCTAAATCTGTTACAATTATTTTCGATGCACCAAATGCTTTCACAGCGGCTATTGCAGTTAAGCCAACAGGGCCCATTCCCATAATTGCTACTGTAGATCCAGGTTGAAGCTTCGATCTTTTGGCTGCATGAATTCCTACTGAAAAAGGTTCAACTAGTGATGCTTCCTCATAGGATAATTCATCTGGAATTGGAAATAAAAAATCCTCACGATGTTTAATGTACTGCACAAACGCTCCGTCAACAGGTGGTGTTGCTAAAAATTGAACATCGGGACAAAGATTATATCGGCCCTTTTTACAATATTCACAGCGCCCACATGTAATTCCTGGTTCAATCGCTACTCGATCGCCAACTTTCACTCTTGATACTTCATCTCCAACCTGAACAACGATTCCAGCACATTCATGTCCTAAGATGATTGGTTTTTCAACAACATACCTTCCAATTTTGCCATGCTCATAATAATGAATGTCAGATCCACAAATCCCAACAGCCATAACTTTTACTAAAACCTCATTTCCTTCAGCCTTAGGAACTGAGACCTCCTGTAATTCAATTTCAAAAGGTTTTGGCATAACTGCCGCTTTCATAACTGTTGGTACCTCTAATTTCTCTACACTTTTAACAACGGATTGATTAGACATTTCTTTCCTTCCTTTCTCGTATAAACCTTGAATGATACCGCTTACTTTAAACTATTTATGAAATAGAAGTTTCCTTCGATGAATATCTGGATAGTTATCCCTGGAATATAATACTAGTCTTTAATAGGATAACACCATTTTCCCTATAGTAAAAGATGAAATTGTAAGCTTTTTCATTTGATTGTTCATATCTTATCCCTCAGTAATTTCTATAGAATCTAAGATTTTTAATATAATAAAATCATACTATTAAGAATCTCATTAGAAAAACATCCTGTTTGAGTGAAACATTTTTAGACCTTCTCCCGTTTCATCTATGTAAACTAAAACAAAGGGAGATGTTTATTTTTGAATAATTGGAGAATAGTATCAGTTACAGTACTAACAGCTTCAGTATTACTGCTAGGAGTTCCTGCTGGAGGAGCA
>JAPSLU010000224.1 GCA_031180405.1 Bacillus sp. (in: firmicutes)
CCCATTTTGAAATAGCTGAAACATTACTAAGAAATGGGATCCATACATACATAGACAAACCGATATCGATGAATATTCATGAAACTGAAACAATTGTTAAGCTTGCAAAAGAGAATGGGTTGATCGCCATGGTGGGTTTTAATAGAAGATTTATCCCGAAAGTCAAAGAGCTGAAAGAAAAAGGAAAAGCCAACTTAATTATCATGCAGAAAAATAGATTTTCAGCTCCAGATTTTGTACGAAGATTTGTTGTGGAAGATTTTATCCATGTTGTCGATACACTCAGGTTTTTGATGAATACTGAGGTCAAGGATATCAAGGTAGAGTACCTTAAAAATGGTGAAATGCTTGACCAGTTGGTTATCACGCTTAATGGAGAAGGATGTACCTCTATCGGGATAATGAACAGAAATGGTGGTGTCACAGAAGAAATTATTGAATACATGAGTGGACATGATAAATACATAGTAAACAGTCTTGTAGAAACAACTCACTATCATAATAAAGAAATAAAAATTTCAAAATTCGGTGACTGGGAACCAACGCTGTATAAACGTGGCTTTTATCAATTAGTAGATCATTTTATTGATTGTGTTCGAAATAATAGCATACCTGAACCTTCTATTGACGATTCACTGATTACCCATGAAATTTGTGAGGATATCGTAAAATACATTGAATCAAACACTTGAAAGTTGTTACTGGCAGTTAATTTATGTATGTTTCGGCAGTATGTTTATATACCAATATGTATAATAGAAGTACCCATATTGTATAAGGACTTTTTTGATTAATACGATTATTATGCCAACGAAGCAGGTTAGTACATAGAGAAAAAGGGACAGGTATTATCTGTCCCTTTTCGTTTGCTTTGGGACAAGGAACCTGTCCCCACGTCCCTTCACGTCCCCCTTTACTCTCTGCCTTTAGTGCGCTGATTTATTGCATCTGTGTCATATGGATAGCTTACAAACAATTCACTGGCTTTGTTTAAGCGTTGTAGTTGATCATTTGTTAAAGACCATCCGGCAGAACCTAAGTTAGCTTCAAGTTGTTCTATTGTACGTGCACCGATAATTGGGGCGGTAACACCGCGGCTGTTTAGAAGCCAGTTGATTGCTGCCTGTGCAGGAGTTTTACCTGCTTCTTCTGCAATATTATATAGCGTATCTAGCAAATTCCATGTGAAATCGTTATTGTACTTATCCCATGTTTCACTATATCCTTTTTCTTTTGCAACAGATATACGAGAATTTTCCGGCGGCTTTACCATGTCACGTGTAAACTTACCGCTTAACCATCCTCCGCGAAGTGGACTCCATGGAATAACGCCCAATCCCTCATTTTCACAAACATCAATTAATTCGTATTCGGTAGCGCGGCATAGCAAATTATATTGAGGTTGTAGGCAAACAAACTGTTCCCACCCTTTTTGTTTGCTTATGTCTATTGCTTTTTGAAGCTGCCAGCCTTTAAAGTTACTTGCTCCAATGTAACGAACAAGGCCTTCACGAACAAGATCATTTAATGTACTTAACGTTTCTTCTAAAGGTGTGCGAGGATCCCATGCGTGAACCTGATAAAGATCGATGTAATCGGTCTGAAGGCGGCGTAGACTTTCTTTAACACCGGAGATAATATGTTTTCTGCTTAGTCCAACATCATTCGGCCCTTCGCCCATAGGGAAACGAACCTTTGTTGCAATAACAAAATCATCACGATTTTGGTTGTTTAGCCACTTACCGACGATTTCTTCAGAAACACCACGAGTATAGACATCAGCAGTATCGATAAAATTTCCGCCTTCTTCAACAAAACGGTCTAATATGCTGAAACTTTCTTTTTCACTCGTTTCACGACCTAATGTCATCGTCCCAAGACATAGCTCACTTACTTGTAAACCCGTTTTCCCTAGATAGCGATATTCCATTGATTCACCACTCCTAATATTAAATGTGACACATAATTTTATTTTAAAAAGATGGCACGAACTGGTATGTCATTGACCCTTTTACCAAATAGGTACAAATCCATCAATTTCTTTTAAAATGGCTTCAATTTCAGTTAATACATCATGAGAAAGCTCTACTTCAGCGGCTTTCGCGTTTTCAATTACTTGATCCGGGCGGCTTGCTCCGACAATTGCAGAGCTAACACCAGGCTGTCTTAAGATCCAGGCAACGGCTAATTGGGATAATTTAATTCCTAACTCATTTGCAATTCCATCCAAGCGGGCAACTCGTTCTAAAACATCATCATTTAAGTAGCTCTTAATCCAACGATTGATGTTGTCATTGGCTGCACGAGTGTTGGAAGGAATCTCGTGACCTGGTTTATATTTACCAGTAAGAATTCCTTGGGCTAAAGGTGAAAAGACAACTTGTCCAATCCCTTTTTTTTCAGAAACCGGTAAAACTTCTTTTTCGATATAGCGTACAAGCATGTTATAGATTGGTTGATTTGAAACGAGTGGTCGAAGATTTTTCTCTTTTGTTATATGGACAGCATCCGTAATTTGTGCCGCTGTCCATTCACTAACACCGTAATATAAGATTTTTCCTTGCTGAACTAAATCATCTAATGCACGTAATGTTTCTTCTGTTGGCGTTTCTTCATCAAATCGATGACATTGATAAAGATCAAGATAATCAACACCTAATCGTTTTAAGCTTGCATCACATTGTTCCATGATGTGCTTTCGTGAAAGGCCTCGATCATTCGGACCATCTCCCATAGGAAAAAACACTTTTGTTGCAAGCACATAGCTTTCTCTAGCATAAGATTTAAGGGCTTCACCAACTACTTTTTCAGCCTCGCCTCGATTGTATGCGTTTGCAGTGTCAAAAAAATTAATACCGAGCTCATAAGCCTGGTGGATACAATCGATCGCGTTTTGGTTTCCTACCGTTGCTCCATAAGTTAGCCAGCTACCAAGTCCAATTTCACTTACTTTTAACCCACTATTACCTAAACGACGATATTTCATTTTGAAACACTCCTACTGTGATTTTTTTTCGGAAAAATTGAGTTTAGAGAAAGAACGATTTACCTAAAACTGAGCACAATTGGTGAGTACCGGTTGTATTTATGTAAGAGATTATAAGAGACCATTCCATTTACTAGTCTTTAATTCTTTTTTACTTCGATTCCTGCTAATTCTTCATACAATTTTATGACTGCACTCATATCTTCGCCCCCATATCCTTTAGCTCTTGCCATTTGAAACATTTCTTTTACTAAGGATAAAACAGGGGTAGGTAGTTCAAGTTCTTTGGCAACATCTGTTGCTAATCCTAAATCTTTATAAATAAGATCTGTCTTAAAGTTAGGAGAGAAATCTCTGTTCAGTACTTTCGGGCCTTTATTTTCCATCATTCCGCTTTTAGCACCACCGCCGCTGACGACTTTAATAAATAGCTCAGGATCAACCCCGGATTTTACTGCCATCGTTATGGCTTCTGAGAAGGACAATAGATTAATAGCACCCATCGTATTATTAGCTAGTTTTGTATAAGAACCTGATCCAGTTTCCCCCATATAATAAGCTTGTTTTCCCATTACATAAAATAGAGGCTCACATTTTTCATAAATTTCTTTCTTTCCTCCAACCATAAAAGTTAGAATCCCTTCAATGGCTTGAGGTTCACTGCCTGTAACAGGTGCATCTAACATTTCAATCCCCTTTTTTAATAGGGTTTCGGCTACTTTTTTACTTGTATTAGGCGAAATTGTACTGCTATCGACTACAATTAATCCCGGATGTGAACCTTTGATAATACCTTTTTCGCCTAAAATAACTTCTTCAACAGATTGATCGGCAGTTAGCATAGTAAAAACAATTTCGCTTTTTGTCGCAACTTCCTCAGGCGATGATGCAATGAATGCGCCTTCTTTTTCAAGGGCGTCAGCTTTATTTTTCGTACGATTATACGCAATAACTTCATAGCCGTTTTTTAATAAGTGCCCAGCCATTGGAAGACCCATTGTACCTAAACCGATAAAGCCGATTTTTTTCATTTCATTATCCTCCTCGTAGTTTTTATTAAATTAACTTGTATTTGTAGTATAAATTGTTACGCTATTCATTTAAAGTACTGAATTATTGTTGATATAATAAGAAATAAGTAACTTACTATAAAATTTATAGTAACTATAATTACAGTATGCTTAACATAAGATCTTAAAAGAAATAATATTATAGGGTGCTCAATGGCCGCTATAAAAAGGCTGTCAAAAGTCCTTTTTAAAACAAAAGAGAGCGAAGAAAAACACTCACATTTTTCTTTGCTCTCTTTTTCAGTTTTGGATGGTTAAAATAAGTAATTTTTGCTAGATTTGGAGTTGAAATTTAACCTAACTAATATTAATTACAAGATTTAGCTTATTTGATATTGATGGTTCTTTATGAACAAATAATTAGTTACTCATTTCCTAGTTTGAAAGGGGTAACCTTATTTCTACTGTTGTGCCTTTATTTTCTTTACTTTTAAAGTTTATCATCCCATTATGTTCTTTAATAATCTTGAAGCACAACATTAGCCCTAAGCCAGTTCCTTTTTCTTTATTACTATAAAAAGGTTCTCCAAGTCGTTGAACACGCTCTTCACTTATACCTACTCCGTTATCAACCACTTTCATTACAAGGTTAGCTTTTTCAATAAAGATAATAATTTTTATTATACCTTCCACCTTATCATCTATCGCTTCAATACTATTTTTACATATATTAATTAGTACTTGCTTTATTTGGTTAGGGTCACAAGAAATCAAGGGTAATTCTTGTTCTATTTTTGTAAAGAATTGGACGTTTCTTAATCGAGCTTCGGACTCTAATAATATTTCTACCTCTTTCACTAAATGAGGGAAGCTCACTTCACTAAGCTGAATATCTTGTGGTTTTGCAAGAGAAAGGAATTCCTTGATAATTTTCTCAATCCGATCAAATTCTTTAAGGGTTATTTCAAAGTATTCGTCCTTCATAAGCCCTTTTCGGAATAATTGTATAAATCCTTTAATTGATGTAATCGGATTTCTTATTTCATGAGCAACACCTGCAGCTAACTCTCCTACAAGCGATAATTTCTCTGATTTCCATAATAATTCTTCTGCTTTTCTTTTCTCTGTAATGTCTTTTCCTATAACCATAATATGTTCCACTTCACCATCTCTATCAATAACAGGTATAGCTACACATTCAATTAATATCCATTCCCCATTTGCATGTAAAAGGCGATGTTCAATCTTGGAGGGAGATTTAGTTATAATGATCTGTTCAAAATTCATCATGGAACTTGGAGCATCCTCCGGATGAATTATGCTAATTGTATTATTCCCTTCAAAATACTCTGGAGAATAACCAAGTATCGATTTGTGAGATGGTGAGGCGTATATGCAGATACCATTGATGTCAAATAAAATAATGAGATCACTCATATTTTCAGCGATCAATCGATACTTGTACTCACTATTTCGTAATGCTTCCTCAACTTTTTTTTGATTTGTAATATCTACGCAGGATGCGATTACCTCAACGACTTCTCCTCCACGTTTTATAGGACTTAACGCAGCAAGATAGTAAATCCCATTTAATTCACTCTCATAAGTAACATGCTCTTCCCCATTCCATGCTCTTTGATAGTATTGCTCTTTTTCTTTTGCAATGTCTTCAGGAAGAAAATCACTTAACTGTTTCCCTATCACTTCACTAGGGTTTTGCCCTAAACGATACATTAATTCACCATTACATAATGTATGAATAAACTGACCATTGATTTTTTTGAATTTAAAGGTCATCCCTTGTTGTAACCGTATGGTATCATTTAATTCCTTTCTTGCCATACGTACTAATTCCTTAGACCATATACGTTCATTTATATCATAAGGTAGACCGAATTCCCTCACCACATTTTGAATTTCTAAAAACTTTTCTTCTAGTTTATTTGCTGAAAGTGGTTTGGTAAAGAAGTACCCTTGTCCCTCATCACAAAGATGTTGCTGTAGAAAAACCAGCTGTTCTTTTGTCTCAATTCCTTCTGCCACTACGTTCATGTTCATATTATGGGCCATAGAAATAATTGTTTTAACAATCGTTTCATCATTTGGGTTATTGTGAAGCTCTCTAATAAATGACTGATCAATTTTTAATGTGTCTACAGGGAATTGTTTCAAATAGTTTAAAGAACTAAATCCTGTACCAAAGTCATCGATACTGACACGTACTCCAAGTTTCTTTAGTTTTTGCAATGTGGCTAAGGTACGTTGAATATCAGCTGTCATACTCTCTGTAATCTCTAACTCTAAATATTGTGGTTCTAGTCCTGTATCTCGTAGAACACTCGCAACAGTTTCAACCAAATTTGATTGAGTAAATTGCCTTGCTGATAAATTAACGGAAACAGTAGTTATAAAACCGTTTTGATGCCATTTTTTATTTTGTTTACATGCTGAATATAGTGCCCAATCACCAATAGGAATAATTAGTCCGGTTTCCTCTGCCATAGGAATAAAGCTTCCAGGCGATATCATTCCTAATAGTGGATGATTCCATCTGATTAAAGATTCTACACCTACAATTTTTCCGGTTTTCAAATTTACTTTAGGTTGATAGTGCAGCAATAGTTCCTCTTGTTCAATTGCTTTATGAAGGTCCATTTCCATTTGCAATGGATTCACTTCTAATTTTTGATTACTTAATGAGTAAAACTTATACTGATTTTTCCCAGCTGATTTTGCTTGATACATAGCAAGTTCAGCATTTTTAATTAAGGTTTCAGATGTTTGTCCATCTTCTGGAAATAAACCTATTCCTATACTAGGAGTGGTAAAAATATCATAATTCTGAATATTAAAGGGTACAGAAAGTACATTTAGAATTTGCCTCGCAACCTTTTCGGCAACTTTTCGATCTGCATCCTCTAAAAGGATGTTAAATTCGTCCCCAGCTTGCCTAAATACGATGTCATTATTTTTTAAGGATGATTTTAAACGCTTCGCTACTTTTTTTAATAATTGATCTCCAAAATTATGACCTAGTGTATCATTTATATTTTTAAAACGATCTAAATCTATAGATAAGATTGCAAAATTTTTACCCTCAGAAGCATTTGCTACTTCGTTTATTAGGTGTTTATTTAACATATTTCGGTTTGGCAACCCCGTTAAATAGTCGTGATATGCCATATGTTTAATTTCTTTTTCTGTTTCAATCAGTTTTGTTATATCTTGTGCTATACCAAAAATACCATTGATTTGCCCGTTAACGATGATCGGAACAATCGTTACATCTAAATAAATAAGAGAGTTGTTTTTATGA
>JAPSLU010000225.1 GCA_031180405.1 Bacillus sp. (in: firmicutes)
TCAGAATTCTGCCCCAGCAGGAACAAATTCCTTTTTTTCAAATCAGCCTTTTTCCAGACATGATCAGAAAAATGCTGGCATTGCTGAAACATGCTCATGGATTAATTATTTTCACAGGACCAACCCGTAACGTTATATAAAGACTAATAAAATTCTGTATTAGTAATAACTACTAAATCTTTACCCTTCTTAGCCTTATCTGGTCTTTGTGGAGGCTGAGGAATTAATTCAAATTCAATTTTTCGAATAAACTGTGAAACAAACATAGATTTCTCTTCTTGATTTAAAAGAAAAAAGTTTTGATTAAATGTAAATATTATTTCTTTTAATGCCTCTGTATCGATTGATTCAGGGGCTTCTATTTCTTTAAGCCTTCTTTTTAAATCATCACTAACTTCTCGAGTCTCATCCATTCTCTTATCAAATTCTTCGTCAGTCATTTTATCCATTGCCCAGGCTCTTTGGTATTTTTCGCGCATTTTTTCAATTTGTTCTAACTGCTCTAATAAAGGCTTTCTGTCATCGTTAGCTTCAATAGGTTTTTCAATTTCAGTTATTTTTACATTTTTCATGTATTTATATAAAGCATCTACAAACCTTTGCTCTCCGATTGAAAGCATGGTTTTTCCTTGTTTCCAACAGTTTTGGCATTTATAGACGCAGCCTTGATAATTGGTACCATCTTTGCGCTTTCTGACGTATCTATTGACCGACAAAGGCTTCTGACAATTGGGGCATATAAGTTTTCCTTGAAATAAGTAATGGCTTTCCACATCTCTTCTGTGGTGTTTAGAGCGGTCACTAAGCATTTCTTGCAGCCGTTCAAATTCTTCTTTGCTTATGATTGCTTCTTTTGGATGTGTATTTTCGTATATTTTCCCCTGCCAATAAGTAGCTCCATATAAAGCGGGATTTTTTAAAATCCTAAGAACTCCTTGAGGGTGCCAAGTTCTGTCATTATTGGTTTTATTCAAATATGCTGCCAACTTAGAGGCAGACATTCCTTTTTTAACTTTGTCAATCATATCAAGAACCACAAGAGACTTTTCATTCCTAACAAGCTTTTCTTCATCATTCAAATCAAATCCATAAGGGACATTCCCAACACGTTCACCAGACGACACCTTTTCCTCTAGAGCCATTTTTACACGTTCAGAAAGGTTTTCCCTTTCCCATTGTGCAAGAAGCGCTACAAGGCCAATAAACATCCTTCCCATTGCGCTGGAAGTATCATAAATTTCAGTAGCTGATTTAAAAGTGCAATTATGTTTTTCTAAAAGGTTTAGTAAATTATATAAATCAATTACAGATCGAGTGAACCGGTCCAGTCGATAAACTAAGATAGTGGAAATCTTCTCGGATTTTACATGATCTAGGAGTAATTGCAATTGTGGACGGTTCGTATCCTTTGCTGAAACACCTTCGTCCACATAAAAGCGAGTATCAGACCATCCTTGAGCTGCACAATAGGCAGTTAAGCGTTCTTTTTGCGCGGCAATAGAATACCCCTCTTTGGCTTGTTCAAGCGTAGAAACACGTATGTAAATTCCTACAGTCATATGTAATTATCCTTTCAAAATGGGAGTTTTTCTTTTTCCTCTTTCTCATGTTTCTCTACTTCCCAACTATCTAATAAATCTTGCTGGAAAAAAGTTGATGCATTTCCACATTTATAACAATATCTTGCATTCCCTGGAAGAGTTGTTCCGCATTCCCATTCTACTTCGCCGTTCCATATATGTTGGTTAGTACATTTGTTTATTATTATTAGTGAGCAAGCTATACAGTGTTCACCTTCAAATTGAACTTCTTCATTTCCGCATCTTGGACATTCGATTGCTCTTCCAATATCATCAACTTTATATCCGTCATATTTCATTACAAAAAGCCCCTTCCTATTATTCAGATCATCTTTTCCGCATATTAGGCAGTATGTTGCATCCTCCTGGATAAAATGATGAGAACAACTTGCGCAATGTTTGGAATGGATACAGGTATGAATAATTTTCTTAAAATGCTCTCTTTGGAATCGAATAAGTGGAGATAATAAATTCATATAATCATTAATCATTACCTCTAATCTTACTTTTGCAGCCCTTTTAGTGATTCCGAAATAATTAATTAATTCATTTGCATTTTTAATTCCAAGTTCTTTTACAATCATTACGGGTGAAAGTACATTTCTAGCAAATGAATTCACTTCGTTTTCTAAAACTTGGTATTTTTGTTCAGTTAAAGAACTTCTTGCTAATATAGTTTCATCAAAATCTGTAAGGTGTTTCATATAGATATGTCCAATTTCGTGCATTAGAGTAAATCTTATTCTTCCTGTAATTTGGGTATCATTATAAGCGATAGTATAATTCGTCCCATCAAAAATTGTATATCCATCTTTGCTTTGAACTGCAGCTATAATATCTTCAATCAAAACTCCCTGTTCACGAGCAAGTTCGGTATATGTCATTAAACCCCATTTGTTCTTTTTGATAATTAGAAAAGGATCTACAGGAAATGATTTAATATTCTCTTCAAGCAAAAATTTATTTACATTGGTCATTACCCATTTGTATCTAGCGACTCTCGGGAAATTCATTCATCCAATGCCTTCTTTCCACGTTGTTTCATTGATTTAATTATGTCATTAAGCAACGCCCTATTTGCAGGGTCAAAACTTTGAATATCCCTTGCTAATGACCTTACTTCTGGATCTATTTCTTCTACCTCTCTTCCTAAAAGGTAATCAGTAGAGACATTGAAATAGTCACTTACTTTGATAAGGTTACTCCCTTTAGGTGTGTTTTTCTTCCATGAATAAAGAGTGTTTTTTCCTAATCCAATTTTCTCTTCAAGTTTATTTACAGATATTCCTTGTTCATCACAAAGTTTTTTTAAGCGATCAAAAGCAGTCATATCAAGATTTCCTTTCGTTCGCTCACCAATTAAAACTAATTTTAATTTACTTGTTGACTTTTAAAATTAGTTTTAATAAACTTTAGGTAAGCTATTTAGTTAGCCAAAAAAGTACAAAAAAAGACGACCTATACAAATACAGTTTTAGACGTTGGGGAACGGATAAGTGTATTATTTACAGGCTTTTAAAGTCTTATTTAGCTATGGGTATATATTAAAACTAGTTTTAATTTTTGTCAATACTTTTAGCTAACTATTTAGCTTTAATTATAAAGACAGGGGGTGTGATTTATGTCTGAAGAACTAGGTGCAAAAGTAAGATCTGAACTATTTAAGCGCAAGATGAAACAGAAAGAACTTGCAAGTTTGCTAGGAATATCAAGCGTTTATCTTTCTGACATTATCAACGGGAGGAAAAATGGGCCAAAGGCTCAGGAGCATGTAAAACATATTAGAAAAATTTTAAATATTTAGGGAGATGGTATCGAAATGACTCAAGGATTAGTTTTCGTTAAAGAAAACAGACCAGTAACAGATAGTTTAACTATTGCGGAGATGTTTTATAAGGAACACAAAAATGTTCTTGCAGATATTAGAACTCAAATTGAATACGCTGGGGAAGAATTCTCACAGCTAAATTTTCAGCCGTCAAATTATGAAGTTCGAGGAAAACAATATCCGAAGTTTGAATTAACTGAAGAAGCTTTCACACTTGTAGTTTTCAGCTACAACACAAAGGAAGCTGTTCAAACAAAAATAAAGTTCATTCAAGAGTTTAAAAGAATGAAAGAATACATTCAAAATCAGCAGTCACTCAAATTACCAGGTACTTATAAAGAGGCTTTGATCCAACTTTTAGAACAGGTAGAACAAAATGAACAGTTACAAACAACTAATCTAGTACTTAACCAGCAGGTTCATGAGCTTAAGCCTAAAGCTTCTTACTATGACATGGTTCTTCAAAACAAATCTTTACTTTCCGTTTCTAAAATTGCAAAGGATTATGGCATGAGTGCTATGGTTCTAAATAAAAAGCTGCATGAATTAGGTATCCAATTCAAGCAAGGAGATATCTGGTTGTTGTATTCCAAATATCAAGATAGAGGCTATACGCAAACAACCACTCATGTAATTGATGCTGAAAAGTCACGTGTTAGCACCAAATGGACGCAAAAAGGCAGATTGTTCATATATGACTTGTTAAAGCATCAGGGGCTCCTTCCTGTAATCGAACGGCAAGAAGGAGAAGAAAATGCAAGTTGAAATTAAACAGCCTAATATTTCCGAAAGCACAATGAAAGAAATGGCTAAGTTCTTCATGAAAACTTCCATTCCTCGAATTATTGAATCTGAAAAGAAGAAATTGGAGGAAATGAAAACCGCATGAAGCTTCTGGAACAAATGAAACACGAAATTATCAAAAGTGATTGGAGCAAATATTTTGAAGTGATTGACCAGGCTGAAAGGCCTTCTCTTTTTACCAACATGGCGAAACTTGAAGAACGATTATCGGGATAACAAGTTTAGTAGTTGAATAGGAGGATTCACATGTTTGGTATTGGATGCTTTGGAATCGTCTTTATCGCAATGATGTTCATAGGGTTTGTTATCGGAAAGGCCAAGGGTTGGGTTGAGTAATTTAAGGAGGTGAACAGTATGAGTAAAAAAGCAGAACTTGATGCTCTAATCAAAAAGTTTCAGGGTCAGGGAGTGAAGATTGATTGGTGCTCCAATTTCACAAAAAGAATATTGCATTAAAAAGACCTGCTGCGCCAACAGCAAGTCGATGGTAAAACCTATAAAATGTCATCTTCAGTTTATGGGAAGTTTTACAAAAAATCAACTGGAGGTTAGAAAATGCCTTATTTTGAATCGAAGGATCGGACAGTTTTCAGTCCACAAACAGAGAAACTGGAACCATTTTATAAAATTCTTGAGCAATACCATCAAACAATCGGTGGAAGCAACCTATTTGATGATCTTGTTGAGACATATGAATATCTGGATTTTGTACTTAAAGAAAAAAAGGAGGAATTAAATAATGAACCAGCTACAAAAAATTGAACTTATGGAAGTTGAAGATGTAACGTCCCTGTCTCCAGAGGAAGCAAAGTTTGAAATCACAGATAAGAACAGCTTGAACTGGGCTTTCCGTAAAGTATCAGCATTAAAGGCTCAGGAAAAGGAAATTAAGCAGCTGGCTGATGCAGAGCGTGAACGGATCTCCGAATGGGAGCGCAGTGAGCTTTCCACAATTTCTAACAGCCTATCATTCTTTGAAACTATGGTTGCTGCATATCATGCTAAACAACTTGAAGAGGATCCGAAAGCAAAAACAATCAGCACTCCTTATGGAAAGTCGAAATCCAGAAAATCTAAGGAAGCTCCAGAGAAAGAAAATGAGGAAGCTATCCTGCAGCATGTTATTGAAAATGGTATGGATGATTACATTAAGACAAGCCTAAAATGGTCTGATCTTAAAAAGGCAGTCAAGATTGTTGAAATTTCCGGTGAGAAAGCAGTTGTGGATGAAAATGGCCAGCTGGTACCAGGGATGACGGTTAAGCCTGAATCAATTTCCTTTAGCTTGGAGGTTTAAGAATGGGCGCTTATGACACGCCTTCAAAAAAGTGTCCTTACTGCAAAGACTCAATGGATGCAGATTATGTAGATGTTGGTGTAGGGATGGTCCAATGCGGTCCTTATCACTGTTATACATGCGGTGCTAGTGAAATAGGGCCAGAATTATACGATTGGTATTACAAGGATAGAAAAGGCAACACCCTTTATTTAACAGCTAAGCGTAAATATGTTGCTTGGGCAAAGAAAAAAGCAAGGTGGAATATTCAAGCTGTATTAATGCCTGGTCATCCGTTTACTGAAAAAGAATTAGAAACCGGATTTTATCAAGGGAAAATATCTCCTTATGCCAACACAGTTAATGGTGAATTAGTTGACCACATAGAGGCCAAAGAAATGTATAACATTGGTTTGCTTGATGAAAAGAAAGGGGTGAAATAATTGGATCTTACAAACGGTGCAGATATCACAAAAAGTGAGAAAGCAAAAATCATCATTTATTCCAAGCCAGGTAACGGCAAAACAACGGTTGCTGGATTGCTACCCGGGAAAACATTGGTTCTTGATATCGATGGAACCAGCCAGGTGTTATCAGGATATAAGAATGTTGATGTAGCAAGAATTGATGGTGATGATCCCCATAACAGTATTTTAAAATTTTTCGCCATCGCAAAAGCAAACATCGGTAACTATGACAATGTATTTATCGATAATCTAACGCATTACCAAAAACTATGGCTGCTTAAGAAAGGTGAAAACACAAAGAGTGGCATGCCAGAATTAAAGGATTATGCTCTGCTGGATAACCATCTTTTGAAATTAGTAGAAACATTCAACACCCTAGATGCAAATATTATTTTCACAGCTTGGGAAACAACAAGGACCATTACTCACGATGATGGCCAACAATACACACAATTCATTCCTGACATTCGGGATAAGATTGTAAATCACATCATGGGAATCGTTCACGTTGTCGGCCAATTAGTAAAAAAAGCAGATGGTACAAGAGGATTTGTTTTAGAAGGAAACCAAAGCATTTTTGCAAAGAATCACTTGGATCAGCGTAAAGGCTGCGTGCAAGAAGAATTATTAGTGTCATCATCCACAAATTAAAAAACAGGGGGAAATAAACAATGTCATTCTTTAAATTTGATGAAGAAAACGCAAGCTCAGGATTTGAATTAGTCGCGGAAGGTAAGTATGAAGCTGTTATTGTTAATGCTGAGGCAGGTTTAACACAAAATAAAAAGCCTAAAATGCAGGTCGATTTTGAAATCCGTAGCGATGTGCCACAAAATCACCAAGGTGCAAAGGTTCTTTACAACACATTCACTTTTGAACATGAAGTTGCAGTAAGGATTGTAAATTCATTGCTAAAAGCCTGCGGGTTCCCAAACAATCATTCATTCAGCTCTGCTGAGGATATGGCCAAGCAGCTTATCAATAAAAATTTAAAAATCACTGTTAAGCATGAAGAGTATGAAAAAGTGGTTGATGGTGAAAAGCAGAAGCGTACAGCTGCTAAAGCAAAATATTACGATGTGTCAGATGTGAATCCGATTTCCCAGGGTGGAGGAATACACATCGGCGACGATGATCTACCGTTCTAAAATAACTGAATAGAGAAGTTGGTTTTGCCCAGCTTCTCTTTTTTATACCCAAATTAGGTAAAAACAGCTTCATTGGAGGGCGAAATGAAAGAAAATCCATACAATTTCACCGAGCTGTTGCGCCTGTCCGTGCCGCGCAGCGACAGGGCGGGTGAGCGGGTCATTACGCCGCCGCCCTTCCATCACATCGTCGCCGCCCGCATCGG
>JAPSLU010000226.1 GCA_031180405.1 Bacillus sp. (in: firmicutes)
ACGAAAGCAAGTCCTAGAAGAACGAAACTTCCAACGATACCTAGCAATGCGTTACCACTTCCGACTAGATCAGTAACTGAGAAAGGTAAAGTAACTCCTGTGAAATCAATTGCAGCTCCTAAAGTTGGCATAATGTGTTTTCCTCCTTGGAAAATAAGTTTTTTTATAATACTGGTTTAAGCCAGTTATTAACGGTTTTAATATTCTCTGTAGTCATAATCCCTTTCTTCTTCCTCTTTGGCTGATTGATTCCAGGCTTTCACGATGATACCTAGTAAAAACCCAACACAGACCACAGCGAAAGCGATCATAACCCCAGGCGCTACTCCTTCAAGCAGCATTTTTACATAGCTCCAAAACAGCGATAAATTAGTAGAGTTAAAGAAATCAATTTGCATAAAAATTACTCCCTACTATTTCTTACTGCTTTGATTACGACTTGCAGCAACATCCCGACCGCAATAATTGCAACTACGATCATCAGGAAGGAAGCTACAGTTTTAAGGATGAATCCAAACGTGTTCCAGAAAAACGTCCAATCCCAAACCCCTGATAAATTCACTGTTCACCCTAACCCCTTTCATAGTTTTGTTTCTTTAAAACTCTCTATGACTGTTAATGCCAGGGTTACAATGATGCCCCATGTGATTAAAGCAGCCATAATATCCGGGTTGCCTAAAAAAACTTTGAAGGCATATGCCATAAGCCCGCCTATCTCCATTTATTCAGCCCCTTTACTGCTGCCGTTTAGTTTGTTTGCTGCTGTTGTAATCAAACTTACAATGGGGTATGTTACAAAACAGGCTGCCATAAACATAATGTAGGTGAAGACAATCTCCTTCGGTGTCTGGCTAACTATTTCATACATGCAGCTACCTCCTTATTACCCGGCTCAAGACCTGGAAGATCAAGAGGGCCACTATTGACATAGAGACGAGCAGATCTCCGAGTGTGATTTCATGGATAACATGAATATTGCCTTTTTCAGTTTCAACTCTTGTCATTTCCCGTATTTCTACCGGCACGACTACTGATGGGCTGCTTTCCGGCTCCATTCAAAATCACCTCTTAATGAGAATATAAACCATGGATAAGTATTCCAATATCCCCAAAGAAATTTGGGGATATATACAGAAAAAGAACAAAGGAAGTGATTTTCCTTTGTTCTTTTCATTCGTTTTTACGATTTTGAAATAAATTTTCCAATTTATGATTATGCCAAATACACGCTGCCGTCGTATAGTTTTTAATATATATTTATATTAATTTACCGCACGTTTTTTTATATTTACATCAAATGATCTGCCTTTAGGTGTAATACCGGTTTCAAGTGTTTTGATCCATTGGGAAAGATCTTCAAAAGTATATCCCAGCTCGATAAGTTCATTGGGGAACTCTTTTTCATATCGCCTTCTCCATCTTTTCATTTGCAACAGAGCCTTTCTGGCCTCACCAAACCCAAAAACCCGCTGTTCCTTTTTAGTGCTATATGTTTGGCTGCCGCAATATTCGGTTAGATATATGTATTGCTTGCCTCCAGATTTTATTTGACTTAAGTAACCCATTATCTCACCCCCCCATTTTTGGCCCTACAATTAGGGCCATGTGTTTTGTAGTTACATTGAACACTGCTTGATCCAAATACATTTGTTCTGTTTTGTTATCCTCAAAAATCACACCATATTTTCTTATTAATGAAATGACTTCCTCAACATCTCCTGGAGGAAAAGAACCGATTTCATAAAAGCGATCCATTTCGTAACGGTAAACAATCACAGTTTTGATCAAATTAGACACTCCTTTTGGTAAGAGAATTCCGAAATCATGCTAAATAAGAAAATTCACTTTTTAAAATTTCCCAGTTTTTCTCTTGATATGAGACTTTTTTATAAGTAAATTTAATTAGACTAGTAACCACTATGAAAAATGAAAAAAAGGAGCTTGAAATTTTGATCATTGATATAAAAAAAGCAAATATTATAAACTCGCTAGAGGTAACAATAAAGCATCCTATTGAAGAAATAGGTAAAATTAAAATGTATGTTTCCAAAAATACAGATATTAATACTTATATTTTTTCCATACCCTTTCATAATTGGGCATATGAAGTAAAGAAGGATAATGTAATCCAATTACAATATGGACCAAGTGCATTTAGATACCCCCAATTCAAAAATCAACTTATCATTGGAATGCAAAAAGCCATTGATTTGCTCGAGAGAACAGACTGAGATTAGAAATTCTATTTAACTATATTTCTTTATTTCATTCATCCAAAGATTTTTTACACTTTCATACTGATCAATTAGTTCGTTTAAATTTAATTCATATAGCTGACGTCCATCATCCATCTTTGTGCATCCAAGTTTTAGCAACTGTTCTATGAGATCTGTCTTTAATTCTTCTTGTGAATCTCGCAGGAATTTCTTATAAGTCGCCAAAATATGTCACCCCACTTTCATTTTTTGTTTTTTACTTAGCCAAATGATGAATCCTTCTGCTTTTTCAAATGCCTTATCAAAAGGCACATTGTGAGCAATATTCACAACCTTATAAGACCTTTCTTGGGCAGGGAGGTAATTCTCCCTCCAGGCACTCACCTTGCCATTTGGGAGTCTCTCAATATAGAGGAAAGCTCCCAATCCATAGCGATATTCATAAAGTGCCCCATGATTAAAAACAAGAAATCCTAATTTGTTTGCACTATGGTTTTCGCTCATTCTAATAAGTAAAGCATCCTTATGAAGCCTTATTTGTTCTTTTAGCTGCTGATCCAATAGACCAGGTTCATAAATAAGCTTTGTTTTTCCTTCAATATCCTTAATTTGTATATTTAAGTGATACATTTTATTTAGGAGTTGATTAATCATTAAATCTCCTCCTCTATTACTTCAGAGTTACTTTTTGAATCAAAAGTTACCCTTAGTGACCCAGTTTCTAGGTTCGTCTGATTTTTTTCCTCTCTAGGAGGTAAAACGGGATATGATTCACTTTGGGTAACTGAGTAACTTTTAGGTAACTGATCCTTATAATCAGACAGGAGCCCAATACCGAAAAAGAATGTACGGTTTCCGGTAGACTTCCTTTTCGAGAATCCTCTCATTTGCAAACGGCTGCTGAAGGCACGCTGTTTCATTGGGTACTCTCCATTTTCTTCGGCCCATTTCATATAAGTTTTGTGAATGTCATTTACTTGGACTTTCACCTCTGGCATTACTACACAGCATTCATCCAGGAAGTTAGATAGAAGATCCATTTCCTCTTTATACTCATCAGTAGCTGCTTTCACTTCGTCTGGTTCCCCTAGACCTTCCTGCTGCCATTTCATGCAGCCTTCTACAGCCCATCTTAATATGCCAGGAAGTTCCTTTCGCAGTTTCTCTGGCAGATGCTTGTCCACATTTTCTTTTGGAATAGTGTGGGTAAATGGAATAAGCCGGATCCTTCTCCAGATTCCTTCATCGTCACCTTTAACAATGGGCTTATGATTTGTGGTAAAAAAGATCTTAAATTCTGGAATGAACTCAAAGAATTCTTTACGAAGGAAACGTGCAGTAATCGGCTCTCCTCCCGTCAGCTGTTTGATCAGGGCCTCAGACAGCTTTTGGCCGTCCTCCGATTCCACAGCTGAAACAAATCGCGCACCATGTAGCCGGGCAATATCATTGTTAATTCCGGTATCATTCATTTTGCTAGTAAAGGTGTCACTATTAGTTTGCTTCCCATAATCCCCTAATATTTCTTTAACAATATTGATAAAAGTTGATTTTCCATTTCGTCCAGTTCCCCATAGAAAGAAAGCAACCTGCTCATTGGTATCACCAGTCAATGTATAGCCTATAGATTTCTGTAAAAAATCAATCAAATCTTGTTTTACGTTGCCTTGTTCGTCTTTCATGATACTTTCTAAGAAATGCAACCATGTTGGACACTCTGCATTTAGGTTATAGTCTATGTGGGTATTTTTCGTCATATAGTATTGCCGTTCATGCGGAATCAATTCTCCTGTCCGAAGGTCCACAACACCATTTTGACAATTAAGCTTGAATCCATCACGATTTAATTCATCCTGGCTAAGAGGCAGCATGGCTTCTGCACGAGAAATGCTATTTAGGAACACTGAACTTTTTTCAGTAGATTGTGCCCATTTCACCTTTTGGGCTCTCTTTTCCATGTCCTCTTCTTGTGTAGCCTCCATATACATCTCGCGAAAAGTCTTAATAGCTATCCGTTCAATCTGTTTTTTCTTATCCTCAATCCAGGTGTTTCCGTTCCACAGCATCCACTCTTCAAATTCAATACAGTATCTTAAATTTTTCCCTTTTCGATGAACCAGCCGTTCTGCATTTCCCATTTCTGTCATATTGAACTTCGGCTCTAATTGCTCTCGATTCTGAACAGCAACAGTTGGAGGAGGTGTACCATAGTCACGGCCACTTGGCTTCCTCTGCATGGCACTATTTAAAGTTGCTATGTATTCCCGATGATCAAGAGAAGGAATGAAGAAATATCTATTTAAAAAACTAGTAATTTCATGAACTTCACCCTGCCCATATCCCATTTCCACCAGCCTGCAGGCATGTTTGTATATAGCATCATTTCTACCTCCTTCATTAAGTGGAATGGGGAAGGGACGACTTTCCTTATTTAGCTTTTTTAGTTGTTCAAAGTAAATTGGCATATCTGAAAGTGTGCCATCAGCGATTCTGATCCACTCTCTGCCTTTTGTATTCGGTGAGGGCAGAACAATTTGTCCGCGCTCTGCTAAACGATAATCACCGATAAACCCGCCGGCCATAAGAACTAATGCATTTTGCCTTTCGATCCTTCCAGTATCCCGAAAGAAAAATTGAAAGCCTCTGACGGTCTTAATAGCATGGAAATTCAATTGGTCAGAAATGAGAGCTTTATAGAGGTATTCCCCTTCTTCCTGATCGTCTATATCCACAACGATATATCCTTTAGGAATGACCAGGCCTGTCCATCCTTTTTGCTGCAGCCAGCCTCCCGCTTCATCCTTTGTGAGACCTGGCTTGTCCATATGCTGCCAGTTCTTCATAAATGGACGCTTTGCCTTACTGTATCGCTCATCATAATTTCTCTCTTTATTAATAGGGGAAAAACCCATTAGCTTAATAATCTTCAACGTACTGGAAGGAAACAGTCGATCAAGATCGACCGTTTCCTTCATATATGATTGTGCTGCTAGCATTGGCTCTTTCCTTTCATCAATTTATTTGGTAAACTTTATCTGTGTATTTTTAAAAAGGTGTACTTTTTGCAGTGAGCTTAGGCTTGCTGCCTTTTTTTGTGTATTTTTGTGGTTTTTCTATATTCTTCAACAGCATTTTTCGAGCTTACGGGCACAAAAGAAGATCGACTTGCAAAACCAATGTTAATTCCTCTGTTCTGCATGTCTCTCACTAGATCTGCAAGCATATTCTTTCTTTTTCTCTTTAGCTCCAAATCTTTTAAACGCTGAACCGAAAACTTCAATTCTTCCAACTCAATCATGCAAGACTCATAATCTTCTTCACGTAATGCATCAAATAAATACGTTGCTGTTTTAAGTGCGTTTCCATGCAGCCTGTTTTCTTCGATTGTTTTTATAATTTTTTTATTCATTTTGATCTCCACTGCTCCTTAAAATGGTATGTTAGAAGTTAAGAATATTTTTCCAATTTCTGAATTGGTGATTGATCGCTTAAACAATCATGTGCGGCTTGAGCAAGGTCCTGGAGAACTTTATTTCCTTTTTTCCATTCAGACCGGAAAAATTCTTTCTGCTCATCCTTTGTCATCTGGGCCAATGGGGAAAACACGGTTATTTTCGAATTGCCAAACTTATATTCCTTTTGCAACGCAATCCCTCCCTTGCTTATGTATATGAACCAAATGCAGTTGGACGGCCCTTAAATATTTAACTAAGTCGGCAGATCTTTTCCCAGGCTTCCTTTTTACTCTTTGCCATCAATGTGATTACCGTGTTTGGATCATTTTTATTTATAAACTCAAAGGTATAACCCAAATAGGATGTTAGTTCCCAATTACTTTTGTTCATATTGTCACCTCCTAAAAAACCGAATTTTTATGGCTTCCAGCGCCAGCTGCTGATTGTTGTCATCCAGATAATCCAAATCAGTAAGATTAAATTTGTTTCTTTCATTAAATAAATGCAGAGCCAGGTTCAGTATTATTCTTTCGGAGGTCGACCATGGAGCAGCTTTTCTTTTCAGAGCTTGCATCTTCACAGTCTCATCAGACATATCAAAATATTTTGTTGTTAAAACAGACTTTAACTTTGGATGATTCGTAAATAAGTGAAGCAATGAGGACCAGTAACGGTCTTTAAGTAAATGCTGTGGAATTTGATTAGACATTTTTAGCCCCTCTCCAAAAAAACACATTTAGTGGTTTGTTTATTCAAAAAAAATTTCTTGCACAGTTAATTGATAATAGTCAGCAATCTTAATTTTAATTTCATCTTTTGGGATTCGCTGCCCATTTTCATACATTTGAAGTGCACTGATACTAATACATAAGGAATTGGCAACTTCTTCTCTTGTCTTAACTCCACGTAAATCAATTAGAGTTTTAGCGATTTTATTTTTATTCAAATTTAAAAACACCTCCAAGCCACAAAATGTGTTCCCATTTGATTTGATTATAGACCACAAAATGTGTTCTGTAAACACTTTTTGTTGTTTTTTATACAAAATAACACGTTTTGTATTATCATTATTAAAAAAAGCAGGTGAATATATGAAGACATTTGGTGAGAGAATTAAAAGCTTGAGAATCTCCAAAAAAATGAAACAGGAAGAATTAGCAAAGAAGATAAATATAAGTAAAAGTGCAATAGGAATGTATGAAAGAAACGAAAGAGAACCATCATTTGAAATCTTAGAAAGACTATCTCAATTTTTTGAAGTATCTATTGATTTTCTATTAACGGGAACCCAACAAGGTAAAGATGAGAAAAATGAAAATTTGTTCTTTTTTGATATGGAAGGTTTATCTGATGAAGAAATCGAGGACATTAAACGTCATATAGAATATGTGAAATGGAAAGCAAAGCAGGAAAATAAAAATGACTAAACCAATGCGAAGTGCGATAATTTCACTTTTTTTCATGATTACATTTTTCTTTGGTATAGCTTTTGTATTATTGCTAAGACTAGATTGGTATTACTTGCTATTTGCAGTTATTTTCCCATCTTCCGTATCAATAATACTAAATTTAATTTTGCCTGCTCCAATACAATCAAATAAGCAAAAAAAGAAAAAGGTTAAGGCATCA
>JAPSLU010000015.1 GCA_031180405.1 Bacillus sp. (in: firmicutes)
ATATGTATTTTATAGCAAACGTTTTCACAATGCTTTTTTATTGATGCCACCTAATAAGATAGCATCAATGTTTTTAAAACTGGTTACCGTTTTAATTTTTGTATTTCTTGTCTTAAAAGAAGAATGGTCATTTGGTAATCCTTTAGCTCTATTAATCCTGATTGATGAAGTTGTTTAACTTCTTCTTCCATTAGCTCTAAGTCTGACAAACGGTCACCTATGTATATGATTGTTCCGAACTTCTTTAGAAGTTGTTGTACATCATAAATAGTATTCAAGTAATCACCTGCTTACTGCTATTAAGTCTTTTTCAGTAACTTCTTACTACTATAAAGTATAAAGGAAATCAAACTAGCGTCAAGAAAACGTTTTACATTCACAAATATATTTGCGTAGAATATTTTTCTTTTTTTGTCTAATTTGTATTTTAATATATCAATTAATAATAGGATCCTATAGGAACTTTTTTTACAAACTCAATAATCACAACGATCTGCCTAATTTTTCTGAATAATTTATTTTTTCTAAAAAATATATTGTTTTTTAGGATAGACAAGTTTAAAATAGTGTTACTTATAAAAAGACGAACGTAGGAGGAACAAAAGATGGTAACATTTATTATATCTGTTCTTATATTAATTATTGGATATTTTGTTTATTCAAAGGTAGTTGAACGAGTTTTTGGAATTAATGATAATCGGATCACACCTGCTTATGCAAAATCAGATGGACTAGATTATATGCCTATGAGTTGGTGGAAAGCCTCCTTAATCCAACTTTTAAATATTGCTGGACTTGGTCCAATTTTCGGAGCGATAATGGGAGCTCTCTATGGCCCAGTAGCTTTTATTTGGATCGTTATTGGTTGTTTATTTGCTGGTGCTGTTCATGACTATTTTTCAGGTATGCTGTCAATCAAGCATGGCGGTGAGCAATTTCCAACATTGGTTGGTCGCTATTTAGGAAAGTCGGTAAAAACCATCATCAATATTGTGTCACTTGTGTTGATGATACTGGTAGCAGCTGCATTTACAGCAGGTCCTGCTCAGTTGGTTGAACAATTAACACCACTAAGTTATTCAGCATCATTACTACTAATTTTTGTGTATTTTGTACTAGCAGCTATCTTACCTATTAACAAACTTATCGGAAAAATTTATCCAATTTTCGGTTTAATCTTAATTATTATGGCTGTATCAATTGGTTTTGCCCTATTTTTTATGGATCATTCGATTCCAAATCTTACAGTTAAAAACTTACATCCAGGAGAAATTCCAGTCTGGCCTTTATTGATGGTTACAATCTCTTGTGGTGCAATATCTGGTTTCCATAGCACCCAAAGTCCGATCTTAGCTCGGACACTTAAAAAAGAGAGTGATGGGAGAAAAGTGTTTTTTGGTGCAATGGTTGCTGAAGGAATTATCGCCTTGATCTGGGCTGCCGCTGGAATGACTTTCTTTGGGGGACCGGATGGATTACAGGGCGCATTAGCTGAAGGCGGGACTGCTGGTGTTGTAAATGAAATCAGCAAAACTACATTAGGTCAATTCGGGGGAATTCTAGCAATATTAGGAGTAATCATTTTACCTATCACAACAGGAGATACTGCTTTACGTTCATCTCGAATGATGCTAGTCGATTTATTAAGTAAATTTGGAAACTTTGATTCAAAAATTAAGTCAATACTTATGACGATACCAGTTGTAGTGCCAACTTACTTATTAACACAAATGGACTATACTTTCTTATGGCGCTACGTAGGCTGGACAAACCAAGTTGTGGCAACTGTGATGCTTTGGACAGCAGCCATGTATCTTTTGAAAAACGGAAAGTTCCATTGGATTTCTTCAGTTCCAGCACTCTTTATGACAGCTGTCACAGGATCTTATATCTTTTACGCACCAGAAGGATTTCAACTGTCCTATCAAACATCAATGATATGCGGATCAGTGATCTTCCTTGCCGTATTCATTTGGTTTTTAACTCAATTGAAAAAGCATAAAAATCGACCGCTTGCTTTCAAAAAGGCGGCTTAAAGTAGAATTAAAATAGAAAGTGACTTTCCCACAAGCTTTTTGGGAAAGTCACTTTTTTGTATTTTCTTATTCAATCATCTATCAGGATCTTGAGGATGTAAAAATGGAGGACGTCTGTTTTTCAAAGGCATAGGGGAGCGAAATAAGACATCGCGCATCGCTCGATAATTAAACGGAATAAATGGATATAAGTAAGGAACATTAAATGACTTCATTCGGGAAAGCATTATGATCCACCCTGTTACCCCAACAACAAATCCAATGACTCCCAACCATGCTGTAAAAAGGAGTAAGCAAATTCGATAGATTCGGTTTGCCAGTCCTAATTCATAACTAGGAGTAGCAAATGTTCCAATGGCGGCAATGGCTAAATACAAAATGACTTCATTGGTTAATAATCCTACTTCTACAGCAACTTGACCTACCATTAATGCGGCTACTAATCCTAATGCAGTAGCTAAGGATGATGGAGTGTGGATCGCAGCCATCCTTAGGACATCAATTCCCAATTCTATTAGCAAGAACTGTACAAGTAAGGGTACTTTACCAGGATCTTCAATACCAATATATTTTAAATTTTCTGGAAGAAGATCTGGATTTTTCGCTAACAAATACCACAGTGGCAAAATAAAAATGGATGCCCACACCGCTATAAAGCGGACGAGTCTCAAGTATGCCCCTACAATCGGTTTGTTGCGGTACTCCTCTGCATGTTGCAAATGATGCCAAAAGGTTGTCGGTGTGATGATAGCACTTGGGGAGCCATCAACAAAGACGATCACATGCCCTTCATACAGATGTGCTGCTGCTGTATCCGGACGTTCTGTATATCGGACTACTGGATAAGGATTTAAATGCCTTCCAGAGATAAATTCTTCTATTGTTTTTTCACCCATTGGAAGACCATCTGTATCGATTGCTTGCAGTGATTTCTTTAAGTCCTCAACGTGAGATAGATCAGCAATATCCTCTAAATAGCAAACAACAACATCTGTCTTAGAACGTCTACCTATTTGTAAGTATTCCATACGTAAAGATCGATCTCTAACTCTGCGTCTCGTTAAAGCTGTATTAAAAACAATTGTCTCAACATACCCATCTCTTGATCCCCGGACAACACGTTCCATATCAGGCTCTTGAGGACCACGAACTGGATATGTACGTGCATCAATTAAAATTACTTGATCGATTCCATCAACAACTAATGCAGTTGGTCCTGCCAAAACAGTTTGGACAACAGTATTTAAATCATCTGTCTTATCAATCTCCACATAAGGTATATAGGTTTTTAATAATTTTTCTAACGTGTGCTCCTCAAGTTGTTCTGCAGTCAATTCTGATAAATACTTCATTAAATAATGGAGTATATCATCTTTAACAAAGCCATCTACCATGAATAAGGACATCTCACGGCCGGCATATTCAACATCAAGTTGAATCACATCAAAGCTTTTTTTCACGCCGAGTCGTTCGCTTAAGTAAGAAGTATTTTCCTGTAAACTTTTCGATACTAATTTTTTCTTTACCTCATAAGACATATGTTTACTCCATTTCGTTTCACTATTTGTTATTCATCTTGGACGAAATATTGGTAAAACATACCTGAATATTTTCTTCTTTCTTGCTTGTACACATATTTCATCACAAAACAACATACAATTTAGCAACCTATCCTTCTCGGAGTGATTGAAATGAAAACAAAATGGATTATCATCATCATCCTAGCCTTATTAACTTCTATCCTTCTCTATTATTCACATGATCAAAAGGTTCGTGAAAGTATTATCTTTTTCCCAATTACAGATACAGTCTCTTTTACAAAAGCTTCTACACAGTTAAACTTTGTAGAAAAAAAAGATGATGATGAGTATGTTATTGAATGGGATGCTACGTCTATTACAGATGAAGAAGTTTTTCTTAGACAAGACCTTTCCTTACTTTTTTCAGACGGAAAACTCATTGAAACTCTTTCAGAATGGGAAGATCAAAGTCAAAAGCTTGCTCAATTTAAAAAGGTTAGTGGAGAAGATAGTAGTCACTATGAAGCCATTAGTCTTCATTATGGGGAAATTCACTTAGCCGATGAACAAATAAGAAGTATACAACAAATGTCTAGTGACCATCTTTATGTGATAGATTCAGAATTCACAACGCTCTTTTCTTTCAAAACTGCTCTAACAGAAGAAGAAAAGGAATGGAAAGAAATTCTGGATAAAGTAACCGAACAGCACTTGGAGTTTAGCTGGAATGAGTTAATCAATCATTTTCAAGTAGATAAGAGTAAATACACAGAAATTCCACTAGTCGAACTCTCCAACTATCAAAACAGCGCCCTACCAGGAATCACAAAAGAAAGAACACAAGATATTATCGGCAGTTTATGGGAAGGTTTATATAAAAACTATTTTTTAGGATTAAAAACAAAAGAAGGTAAAGTTATTGAACCTATTGGCAGTTCAATGCCTCTCCTCCTTTTGGCAAAAGATCATACACATTTACTCGTTTTAATACAATCAAAAGATGGAACCCCTTTTAAGTTTATCCAAGGTTTAGACCGTTAACGATGTAACTCATCTCTTAATGCTTGATATTTTGTATTGCTTGGATCATATTCTAATGCTGTTTCTACTTCATTAACTGCCCGATCAAATTCATTTTCATTTGCGTATAAAAGGGCCAAATTATAATGCGCTTGATGGTAGCTGTCATCATCAGTTATTATTTGTTCCAAATACCCCTTCGCTTCATCATATTTCTGTAACTGGATAGAAGCTGCTGATAATAGAAATAATACATCATTTGATGAGTTACCTTCTTCAATAGACTTATGTAAGAATTCATAAGCTTCTTCAAACTGTTCACTTTGAAGAAGTTCTTGACCTTGTATTGCGGAATATTCGGGGTATTGAGCCTTAGCTTGATTCATACCATATTGATATAAACCAACGAATAGACTGACTGTTCCAACAACACCCAAAAGCCTTAAAACCACTTTTCTCTGATTGGGGATCTGAACGATGAGTGCTGCTAAAAAGCCACCAATTAATCCACCAATATGTCCTGCATTATCTATATTAGGTATAACAAACCCTAAAGCAAGATTAATCCCTACTACAATTAATAGATTAGATCCCATTGTTCTAAAAAAAACTCTTCGATTAAATACACCTATATATAAAAGTGCACCGAAACATCCAAAAATGGCTCCTGAAGCTCCAGCTGATAAAAACGGACTAAAAGCAAAACTTACAATAGAGCCCGATATGCCTGCAATTAAATAAATAAGTAGGAACTTCCATTTGCCGTATGCCCGTTCGACAGCAGGTCCTATATAGAACAGAGCAAAGCTATTCATTAGCAAATGCAAAAATCCAATATGTAAAACAACAGGTGAAATAAACCGCCACCACTCCCCTTCATAAATAAGGGGATTAAATTTTGCACCAAATTGGATTAAGGTTTCTGTATTTGTGCTTTCTCCATTAAGCTCAAGCAATAAAAACATGAGGATTTGTAATGCAAGAATAATATTTGTGAAGAAGGGCTTTCCATTCTGAAATAACTTTCTTTCTTCTTCTCTCATTTGATTCTGATGACTAATCACCTGTTTACGGATTGTTTGGACATCTTCATAATCAATTTCTTTCTCTTGAAGCTTATTCGGTACATCTAATGGAATCGTTAATGCTTCCTGTAGCCTCTCAATTCCACCCTTTAGATTATCAAACACAATCATCATAGAAGTAATGTTAATATTCCCTTTTCGTCCACCACTATATCCATTTAAAAAGACCTCAGGATAATCGTCCACTGGAGCCAAAGTAGAAATATAAATATTTAAAACGGAAAGCGGTCCTCTTACCCCGCTTTTTAAAATTTGTTCAAATCTTCTCCCTGCCTGCTCAATGTCAATAGCAAGTGTATTTCCCCAGTCAACATCCGTTCTACTTATTCGAATAATAGAATATTGCTTTTTCCGGTAGGGTTGAAGAATAATCTCATTTCCACCTTGTGAAACCGCTAAAACTGTATAATCCTGTTTCACTATCATTTGGTCAATTAAAGACCAGTAGACAAAATCCTGTTCAAACGCCATATGATCCGCTCCGTATAAGTTTTCTTTATTATATCAATTCCCTAATTTGAATAGGAAGGAAACTGCTTTCTTTTTTTCGGGGCTTTGCTGTAAAGTAACATATATTGTGCTTGGCTGATTGCTGCTTCAGGATGCTCGCTTTTCCGCGGTGCGTGTGGGATCTTACCTGTCACGCTGCTCCCACAGGAGTCCGCTCCTGGCGCGGCCTGAAATTTATTTTAAAAACTACTTAATAACAACACTCTTAAAAAAAAGCTTTTTTTAAGTATCTAAAATGAGACACGAAAAAGCTGACAATTCGAAGAACGTCAGCTAAATGATCAACAGTAATTAATGGAAAGCACGATTAACAAAGCGATCACGGATAAATGGTATTCTCATCGATAAATTAATGAAATATCTACGCAATTGCGGCTGTCCTAATACAAAATTCACAATTTGATATCGATAACGATAAATAGCAAATGAACTTGCCGCAAGCATAATTAATCGTCTCATCATCATCCCTCCTAATTATATCTTTAGTAGGAAGGGCTTTTTTTATCCTTTTTAATGTGTTCTATAAAAAAAGAAACGCTAAAATGGTTGTTAATGCAATAGATAATAAATTTACAGCATCATTATCAAGAAATGAATGAGAATGTAATTTAATCCCTTGTTGTTCGCAATGAACTTTATTTTCAGTCAGCCTATGGCAAACACTACATTTATATTTTAACTGAACAGTCTGGCCAAGTAGCGTATCAAAAATATTTCCGAGGAAACCAAAAAAAGCTACTAATAAAATATCAATTAATGTTAAGTGTAAAAGTAAACCCGCAATGATTGATATGAAACAAGAACCAACTAGAGCGGCAACCGTACCTAAAAGTGAAACGGCACCAGACGTACCTCTTTCAACTTTTTTAAGCGTTAATAACAAACGGGGTTTTTGTTTACTTAAAGTTCCTATTTCTGATGCCCAGGTGTCTGAGTTAGCAGCTGCTAAGGAAATACTAAACAAAACTGCATATTGGATGAAATCTTCAGCATTAACCAATACCCCTATGGCTATTACGGCTGGTATGCCACCATTTGCTAATACTTGAATTATATCGCGTTGATCATGCTTTTTAAGGATATCCACCAAAGTGGATTTCCTTTTTGTTTTTATTTTACTCAACATACTAGAGCTCACAAAAAAACTACCAAGAATAAGGAGCCCTTCCCAAGAAAAACCAATAAAAACAGATGAGCCAATGATGATCGCACCTATCATCCCGCTCATTGATAGGGTTTTCATTTTCCACGCACTAAACGATAGGAACATAATAAAAAGTATACCGATTATCATCCTACTTACGAACCCCTAATTCTGTTATTAATCCTTGTACAGGTAGATCATGAGGTTCTCTAGGAACTTTTTTAAAAATTTGGAACGAAAATGCTAATGATAATGTATTTCCTTTATATCTTGTTAGATACCTATCATAATATCCACCGCCATACCCAATCCGATAACCTTCAAGATCAAAACAAATACCCGGAACAATCATTAAATCAATTCCTTCTGCTTCTACAGCTATTGTCTTATTGACAATAGGCTCCTCTAATCCAAAAAACACCTGCTCTAATTGATGAAAGGTAGTAATTTTTCGGAAAACCATTGTATTTGTTTTCGAATCACATTTTGGTACAACTACATCTTTTCTTTCAGCCCATGCCTTTTCAATAATCAATTTGGTATCAATTTCCTTACCTCTTGATATAGTTATAGCAATTGTTTTTGCTTGTTCCCACAATCTGTGTGAAAATAAGTGCTTATGTATAGCCGCGCAGCCTTGCTTAAATGTATCCTTGTTCATTTCCTCTAATTGTACCTTTACCAAATCTCTCATTTGATTCTTTTCCAATTGAGGAGCCTCCTTCTATTTTATAGTTAAGAAAAGCGCAATCGCCTAGGACAAATAAGATGAATTGGAATAGAAGCAGCTCTTTTCCTCAATTCCAATTTGACTTAAGACCTCGAGGCAGTTACTACGTGATGTCCTTTGCTTCATTGCTAGGTATATTACTTTTTCACAAAAATAATACTGCTGGAGCAAGATACCAAAACTATGTTGCAAATTATATACTTTTTTACCTTACAAAAAAAACAGTAGGAATAATATCCTACTGCTTACTTTGTTTCACGGTGTACTGTCATTTTTTTCTCTCTTGAGCAATATTTCTTAAGCTCAAGACGATCAGGATTATTACGTTTATTCTTTTTAGAAATATAGTTACGTTCGCCACAATCAGTGCAAGCTAATGTAATATTTACACGCATGTTTCTTTCCCTCCAAACATAAAAAAACTATAAAACAAATCAGACTTTAATATAATATCATTTTTATTAAACAAATTCCACATTTAATTAATTATATTTTAAATACCTTAAAGAATCTTCAATGACATCTTGTTTTTTCATAAAGGTCTAGTGTTTTTTTGATAAGATTTGACCATTGATAATGCCTTATTACTGCATCATAGCCATTTTGTGCAATACTATCCATTTGTTCTGGATAATCTAGGCATTGTCGCAACTTTTCTGCCAAGTGCAGACTATTCACCTGATCAATGATTATCCCTCTCTCTTGCTTAAGAATTTCTTTCAAACCACCAACGCCAAAAGATAAAACCGGTTTTGCTGAAACCATCCCCTCTAAAGCAACTATTCCAAACGGCTCATATAAACTCGGTATAACGATCATTTTACATGCTGATAGCAGAGTATTTCTTTCATTATCCTGTAAGAACCCAACAAAAACAATTTTGGATTGTAATTGTTTAGTTTCTACCATTTGCTTCAGATTTTTCCCAAATGGACCTACACCACCTACAGCGATTTTTAATTCAGGATAGTCATGATGTATTATTGCAAATGCCTCTAATAGAAGTTGAAAACCTTTCTCTTTAACTAATCTACCCATTGCTAAAAGAAATGGTGTATTTATGAAGGAGAACTTCTTTAAAGCATCCTCCTTAGCTAGAGTTCTAGTATAATCTTTCGGAATGACTCCGTTTGGAATAACTTCTATAGGTACATTCCTATCTCTGTTTCGATTGGTTATCAAATTTTTCATATAATCACTACATACAATTATTTGATCTGATAAATGGAGCAATTGCTCCTCAAACTTTATAATCTGAAATAGAGAACCCCCGTTATCAAATTGTTTCCTTTCTTTTTCAGTTGAATGGAAGGTAGTGATAAGAGGCTTATTTAATAATTTTTTCAACTGACATCCAGTTATAGCAAAAAACCAATCATGAACATGAATAATATCAAATTGTAGATGTAGATCTTGCAGAATAAATTGTGTGAATCGAAAATTAACATTTCGAAAATAATCTATAATGTCTGTTAATTCTTCTTTCCAAGGAAGTAAGTGAAAAATATGTACTCCTTTATTGACGTGATAAGATTCTTTTCCTTTATTAGAAATCGTCACCACAATAAACGTAATGTTATGCTTAGAAGCCGTCCTTACTAAGTCATTCACATGCCTTCCAAGCCCACCTACAAGCTGATCATCATATTCTGTTGTTAAAAGTAGAACAGTTTTCCCTTTTTTCTGGACCTCATGTTTATTCATATACAGAGTACCCAGAAAAAGCTGTTGACCATAAATTTTTATTTGATATAGGTCTTTTCGTCCAGTTTTCGTTGCATAACTTAATACTACTATGAGTAATTTGAATGGACTTTGATTTTTTTATACTAATCGTTTCATTTTGTGAGTTACTCGCAATAAGCTCACAGTAATAATAACCATTAGGAAGTAAATTCATCTGTAATGTTCCACTATATTCATTTATATAGAAAATTTTCATATTGGTATACTCGTCAACTCTCCATAAATTAATTGTCATTAATAAATCATTAAATTCCTCACCAAGGATGTCTGTTAAGATATTTTGAGTTGACATTATCAGATTCCAGGAGATAAGAATGCTTTTAGAATAAGGAATAATTTCAAGTGTATCGACAAAAAATTTCGGCTTGTTTCGAATAATATGATGTTCAACATAATTATATGATTCAGAGCTCATACTTTACCCTCTTCTTTCGTCATCATGTTCCTATTCATCTTAACATGATAAATAAGGTTCTGTTGTTTCATTAAATAAGAAATATCGTCAAAAAACAACAATTTCTTCAAAATATCACTTCTTTAGAATGGTGAATTATGATATAAAGGTAGAGGGAAATAATCTAAGAAGGTGAAAAAACATGACTATAATGATTATCATTTTGTTTATTATAAGCATTGCGCTTATCGGTATATCTTTCTTTCAACGCGACAATGTAAAAGAACTTGAGCAAGAATTAGATCATCTTCAATTATCAGCTATGCAAGAAATCTACAAATTAAAAAAGAAGATGCGAATTGTGGAAGAAGAATTACTACAAAATGACGCACCACTAAAGGAACAATCCAACCAAGACGAAGAAAAAGGAAACACAAAACGTATCCTTGCTAAATACCGTCAAGGCATGTCAATTGAAGCGATCGCTTTGTCTGAGGCTACTTCTGTAGAAGAAGTTAGATTAATCGTTGAACAGAATGAGAGGGTATTAACATGAGTAAGACAGGCTTTCAAGCATTTGCAGCGGGTATGATTGTTGCAACCTCTGTCCTTGGTGGAACCTATCTTTTTTCAGGAAAACAACAAGCAGAGGCAGACGTTGAACAGAAAGAGCTCTCTGAAAAAGAAGTTGAAAATTTTTTAACAGACAAACAACAAATCGCCATTCAAATCGATGAATATGAAGAATTATTAGCATCAAAAAATGCTAAAGTAGTAGAAAAAGAAACAGAAGAAGCTCCACAAGAAGTAAAAAAAGATACGGCCAGTGCCGAAGAAAAGAAGCAAGAAGTAATCAAGTACAAGGTTACGATCAAGGCTGGAATGACAACCAGCGAAGTATCTGATTTACTAGAGCAAAATGCGATTATTACCTCTTCCAAGGAATTTGATCAATATTTGATAAAGAACAAGTATCATACAAAAGTTCAATTAGGGACATTCGAAGTTCAAAAAGGAATGACATTCCTACAACTTGCTAAAGCAATAACAAGATAAAAAACAGCTCAGGAAATTTCCCTGAGCTGTTTTTTATCTTAAATTATACAATTGTAATAACTGACAAGATTCACACGTGAGTACACATCTTTTTTTATATCCAGTATAAGTTACAAATTTTTATTAGCTATTCAAATCATATCTTTGACCTTTAACAAGGTACATAATATTTTCAGAAATATTGGTAGCATGGTCAGCTGTTCTTTCGATATAACGGCAAATAAAAGATAGCTGTGTTAATTGTTGAGCGTGATCTCTTTTTGTCTCCAAAAGACTAAGAATATCTTTGATTGTTTCACCATAGAGGTCATCCACTTGATCATCCATATCAGCTACTTCTTTAGCCAAGACAAGGTCTTCTTCATTAAAAGCTTTAATTGATAGTGACAACATTTTTGTGGCAATTTCATGCATTTTTCTAATATTATGAATCGGTTTAACTAATGGTTCGTCCCCAATTCGAATCGTGGATTTAGCAATATTTACTGCGAAATCTGCCATCCTTTCAATATCACTAGCAATTTTAATCGCTACAATAACTCTTCTCAAATCAGTAGCAACAGGTTGTTGCTTAGCAATTAAAAGAATTGCTAAATCATTGATTTCTTCATCAAGATCATCCACTCGATTATCATCTTCTATTATTTGTAATGCCTCTTCAATATTTTGATTTTCAAGCGCATTTATAGACTTGGTAAGGGCTACTTCAGCTAAACTACCTATTTCAATTAATTTATCTCTTAAGTTTCTTAAGTCAAAATCAAATTTTTCTCTTACACTCATTGTTGAAACCTCCCTATGTAAAATACAACATTACGTTCACTTTTAAAACGTTTTCATGATTTATATAAGAATTAATTCTTATTAAAAAGTCGTGTATTATTAAAGAAATACACGACTTTTTTGTCATTAACCGAAACGACCAGTGATATAATCCTCAGTCCGTTTATCAGAAGGGTTTGAGAATAGACGATCTGTGTCAGTGTACTCTACCACTTCTCCATTTAAGAAAAAGGCTGTACGGTCTGATATACGTGCTGCTTGTTGCATGTTGTGTGTAACAATGATAATACTATAACTCTTTTTCAAATCTTGAATTAATTCCTCTACCTTAAGAGTTGAGATTGGGTCAAGAGCTGAAGTTGGTTCATCCATTAATATAACATCTGGCTCAATCGCAAGGCAGCGAGCAATACATAAACGTTGTTGCTGGCCTCCAGATAGACCATATGCATTTTCTTTTAATCGATCCTTAACTTCATCCCAAATTGCTGCTCCACGTAAACTTCTCTCAACAATTTCATCTAAAATACTTTTGTTTTTTATGCCGTGAATTCGTGGACCATATGCAATATTATCATATATTGACTTAGGGAATGGATTAGGTTTTTGGAAAACCATACCTACTCTTGTTCTTAAATCTTCAACCTTATGGTTTTTATCTAAGATACTGTTTTCTCTATACCTGATATCTCCTGAAATTCGAACAACCGGTATTAATTCAACCATTCTGTTTAACGTCTTAATAAATGTTGATTTACCACAACCAGATGGTCCAATGATTGCTGTAACTTCGTTTTCATAAATAGAAAGATTAATGTTTTTTAATGCATGATCCCCACCGTACCATAAGTTTAAATCTTTTGTATCATAAACAATATTCTTTTTATCATTCGGCTTCTCGGCTCTCTCAAAAGTCGCTACATTTTTCTTTTCACTATCGGATAAAACTGCCATAGTTAAAAACCCCCAAAAAATTAAAATCTATTTTGAAATTTATTTCTAATAATGATTGCAATTGAATTCATTAAGAATAGTACGATTAATAGAACAACAATTGTAGCCGCCGCAAGATTTGCATATTCAGCAACAAGTGCAGAATCAACCGTCCAATAATAAATTTGCATTGGTAAAACTGTAAACTTATCAAAGATTCCATCCGGAAGCGGAATTAACAATGCCGGAATTCCAATTACAACTAGTGGTGCTGTTTCACCGATAGCTCTTGAAAGGGAGAGAATAAGTCCAGTTAAAATACCAGGAATTGCTGCTGGTAGGACAATGTTTTTAATTGTTTGCCATTTAGTAGCACCCATTCCATAAGACGCTTCTCTTAGAAATTGCGGAACAGCTCGTATAGCCTCTTGACTTGCAACTACAACGATCGGAAGGACTAATAAAGACATTGTTAGACCACCGGCGAGAACAATATTCCCTAATCCAAAGCTACGTACAAATACAGTTAATCCTAATATACCAAATACGACCGATGGTACACCAGCTAAATTAGAAATGTTAGTTTGAATAATAGATTTTAATTTTCCATTTTTAGCATATTCCTCTAGATAAATTGCTGTACCGACTCCTAAGAACATTGTTACAGGAGCAACAACAAGCATTAACCATAAAGTACCGGTAATCGCACCCATAATTCCTGCGCGTTCTGCATCAGTTGACAGTTTATTTGTTAGAAATTGAAAGTCAATCCATCCGATACTGTCTGAATATACACGATAGATTAATGTTAATAGTACGACTAATCCGAACAGAGTTGCTAATAGGAATAACCCTTTTGCAAGATTATTCACAAATAAACGTGACCCCATCTTCTTTTGTACTTGTTCGACATCTACATATTTCATAATTAATACTCCTCCCTATATTTACGAGAAATATACTGGGCAACAAGGTTCATTATGAGAGTAAAGACAAATAATGTCATTGCAACAGCGTACAAACTGTAGTAAATAGTTGAACCCGCAGGAGCTTCCCCTCCAGTTACTTCAACGATGTAAGCAGTCATAGTCTGCATGGATTGTGTAATATCAAAAGTAAAGTCTTTATTGCTTCCACTTGCAATTGCGACAATCATTGTTTCCCCAATAGCACGAGATATACCCAATACGAACGAGGCAATAATACCAGATATTGCAGCAGGAATAACAACTTTCCAAGTTACCTCAAGTCTGGTTGAACCAAGTGCAAGAGCACCTTCTCGCATTGAGTTTGGTACAGAACTCATAGCATCCTCAGATAGTGAGGCTACCATAGGTATAATCATGATACCCATTACAAGTCCTGGACTTAGAATATTTGTTGGATCTAAAGCTGGAATAAAGGATCTTAATAATGGTGTTACAAAGGTATATGCAAAGAAACCATATACGATCGTAGGGATACCTGCAAGAATTTCTAGTATAGGCTTTAATATTCTACGCACTTTGTCAGAAGCATATTCACTTAAGTAAATGGCTGCCATTAGTCCAACTGGAATGGCCACAACCATCGCAATTACTGTGGAATAAATTGTTCCTGTTAATAATGGCAGTACACCAAATTGTGCATCATCACCTAATGGTTTTAAAATTGTTCCAGTATAGAAATCTAAAAATGGAACATCTCTAAAAAAGTTAATTGTTTCAGTCAATAGAGTTATGACTATCCCAAGAGTTGTAAGTATTGATATAGTAGCAATTGCTAATAAAAATTTTGGCATAAACTTTTCTGTGACAGAAGTTATATTTGTAGAGCTTCTCTTTTTTTCTATCATGTCACGGATGCTTTCTTTATTATCCAAGATCGAAAACCCCTTTCATCCCCCATATAAAATGTAAGGTGAAATATTATTTATAGTAGAAAGTTAATTAGAGGAAATACATAAGAAGATGAGAAGCTAAACTTCTCATCTTCTTACAATAAGGAAAAGCAGAAAGGATAATTATTTTAATCCTTCTAAGTAACTGATTGACTCTTGAATTACTTCATCTTTTAGTGGAGCAAAACCAGTTTCAGCAGCTACAGTTTGAGCATTTTCCATAGTGTAGATTGCGTAATCAAGAACTTGTGGCTTTTCTTTTGCCATTCCAACGTTTAAGTATGTGAATACAGGACGAGTAAATGCACTATAACCTGCTTCTTCATCTAAACCGATTGTATCTAAACTTGGAGCAACAGGACCATTACCAAAGTCAATATTTACTGCGTTTAATTTATCTTTATTGCTGTCGTAGTACCCATATCCAAAGAACGCAATTGCATTTTTATCTTTAGAAACAAGGTCTACAAGCGTAGAATATTCTTGTTGTAAGTTTACAGTGTCAACGAAATCTTTTTCTTCCATAATTGTTTCAAACATGAATTCGTTTGTACCATGGTTTTCGTTAGGACCCATTGGCTTGATTTCTTCAGCTGGCCATTCAGGATTAATATCAGACCATTTTGTTACTCCACCTTCAGCAAGGAAGATTTTCACTACATCTTCTTGAGTCATTTCAGTAGCCCAATCGTTTTCTTTATTGATAACGAATGTTAAACCATCAAGGGCAACTTGGAATTCTTTTACCTCAATACCAAGTTCTTCAGCTTTAGCAGTTTCTTCTTCTTTAATAGCACGAGATGCATCATTGAAATCAGTTCCATTCTCAGCTACTAAAAACTTTTCAAAACCTGCAGATGTACCAGCACGGCTTACTTCAACAGAAACTTCTTCATTTTCACCCATATAATTTTCTGCCATTTTCGCCATGAAAGGGTATACTGTACCAGATCCATCGATTACAACGCTACCTTCTAAAGCAGTTTCTTCTGTAGCTTCTCCAGAACCAGTGTTTGGCTCTTCTTCTGTTGCAGCTCCACCGCCACATGCAGCTGAGAATACTACTAAAATTCCCATAACTAATAGTAATACTAGGCTTTTAAAGCTTTTCATTACCAAATTCCCCCTAAAAGAGTGTTTTTGTTTTGTCCTACGAATAATAGAATAACGCTTGAGTATTAACAACGTTTTAACGCAATGTAAAGGTTTTGTAAATTCGTGATGGACTTTGTCATATTTTGTTTGAAATTGGACAGTGACAATAGGTAAATTAACACATATAACACCATATTTTCAACTGTTTTTTTCATACCCTAGTAAATTCCGCCTGAATCTAGCCACTGCTATCACCATCAACAAGATTATTTTTTAGTACCGGTTTATGTTTAGTCTTTTCAAGACTCATTTCACTTTCTTCTAGTCGAACGTTTTTAACAAAAAAGTAGATAATGAAATGACCAGCACCAACTATGGCAAGTAACACTGGAATACTCTGTTTTTCATCAAAGAAAGAAATAGCAACGATAAATGCTAGTATAGATACAATCCTTCCTGCATTTAGAAATATTTCTTTTACTACGATATACTCAATTCTTGCTTTCTTAACATTCCATGCCTTGCCAATTATATCGAACGTTAATGACATGTATGGTACGAGCAACATTGGGTAGCCAATGGCAATAATTATTGCATATATGAGTAGCTTTTGAAAAGTCAAGTCGAACAAAATTAAATAGATAGAAAAATAAAGTAAAGTTCCTCCTATTAGAATAAAACGTTTACGCATATTCTTTTTAATTACTCTCGTCGCAAGATAATACCCTAAGAAAGCTACTGCAGAATTTACTAGCCCAAAAGTACCTAATGCTAATTCGCTTCCAGTTGTAATAAAAACAAATACTCCTATTACAAAGACAAAGGTTCCCTCTCGTAATCCTTGGAAAAAGTGAGCTTTTGTAACAAGAGCCCAGTTTTTATTATTCTTTCTTTCATGAAAAATTCGTTTAAACAGATACTCCCCTTCTGCTTTTCGTCTCTTTAAAAAAAAGCTCAGAATGACTGCACCTGAGAACAATAAAAGGGATATTGAAAAGATTATTGTGTAGCCAGTAAAATTCTTTAATCTTGAAATAACAAAACCTGCAACTATAGGACCAACCATTCCTGCAGTTGAATTCATTACACCTAAAAATCCATTAAAGAAATCTCTTGTTTCAGGTTCGGTGATTTCAAATGTTAACACATTAAAGGCTAACCAATAAAAACCATATCCTATTCCTAATGTTGCCCCTAATAAGATTAGGAATTTTGCAGCAGATCCACCTATCATTAGGACGATTAAGAAAAATGAAGCTAAAAAAATTACGCCAAGCCTTAATACGATTACTCTATCGACTTTTTTGGCTAACCTCCCTGCAAAGATAAATGTTAGTGGTTGCATCACCACGATTGATAAATTGTAAATGGCTAAATCAATAAACTTTCCAGATTGCTTCCATAAGTATACGTTCACAAATGTATTAGAAAGAGCGATACTTAAGGAATATAATCCTCCAATAACTAATAGTAAAACTAAATCCTTACTTACTTCTACATCACCAATAATCTTTTTCATTTTTGACATAAGAACTACTCCCCTTTAACTTCTAATACATAGTTTGTCTTATCGGATTGTAGTTATGTATTTATATTATAATTAGTCAATTTGAAGGGATAGGCAAGTAGAGTCAGTCCCTATTACCAGGAATTGTCACAAAAATTATAAATGTAACTATAAATTATGAACTTGTAGTAAGTGGAGTTATTTTGAGTTTTAGGTGGTTTGCTCGCTAATTAACTAATTAAACGCCGTTTTCCCTAAAAAAGCCGTTCTAAAATCTTCAATAGCACTCTCCCATTTATGTTCACAGAAAAAGCGGTAGCTCCTTGTTCAGCCTCTGGTATGACTTCGAGTGGTTAGGCGCTGGATCTAGGCACCAAATCTCCGTACAGAATTTAATTTTCTTGATCTAAATAAAAAAAGGGCTAACAAATTGTTAGCCCTTCTCTTTATAATTCTACTATCTTTTTTATTATTTCGCAGCGCTATAACGCTTAGAAACTTCATCCCAATTTACTACATTCCAGAAAGAAGCAATATAGTCTGGTCGACGGTTTTGGTAGTTTAGATAATAAGCATGTTCCCAAACATCTAAACCAAGGATTGGAGTTTTACCTTCCATTAAAGGAGAATCTTGGTTTGGTGTGCTAGTTACTTCTAACTCACCATTGCTTACAACTAACCAAGCCCATCCTGAACCGAAACGAGTTGTTGCAGCTTTTGCAAACTCTTCTTTAAAGCTATCATAGCTACCAAATTTAGCGCTAATTGCTTCACCAAGATCGCCTGTTGGCTCACCGCCACCATTAGGTGATAAAATCGTCCAGAATAAGCTGTGGTTTGCATGGCCACCGCCATTATTACGTACTGCTGTACGAATAGCTTCAGGAACAGCGTCTAAGTTAGAAACTAACTCTTCCACACTTTTCCCTACTAGATCAGCATTCCCTTCTAGTGCAGCATTTACATTCGTGATGTAAGTGTTGTGGTGTTTTGTGTGGTGAATATTCATTGTTTCTTTGTCAATATGTGGTTCTAGTGCATCATACGCATAAGGTAATTGTGGTAATTCATAAGCCATTTTTTATTTCCTCCTTAATATATGTACGTGTAAAAAGCCCTATTAAGCCTCTCTACTTTAGATTACCAAAATTGTCCTATACTTTCAATTGAAAAGCATTCAAACACAGGTAACAGTTTTTACACAAAAAATAAATTCTATGCAGGCGTAAATCTATTTCAAAACATGAAAAAGAAAATATGCAATCATTAACGTCTGGATCAGTCCTTTGGCAAATACACCTGAAATAAATCCTATTAGAGAACCAAAACCTGCATAAAGTGCGGACTTAAATTCCTTTTTCTGAAATAGAAGCTCTGCTACAACAGCTCCTATAAAAGGTCCTATAATTATCCCTAGTATTGGGATAATTACAGGGCCAACTAAAAGCCCAATCGTACTTCCCCAAATAGCTGCTTTACTGCCCCCATATTTTTTTACACCTAGCAAATTTGCTAGATAATCTGCTCCGAATAATAAGACGATAAAGAATCCCTGTATAATCCAAAATAACCAAGTTAGTTCGGTAAAGTTAAAAAACAATCCATATATTAAGAATCCAATGACAACAAATAGAACACTTGGGATAATTGGATAAATAAGCCCAATATACGCCACAACAAACATTAGAATGATAACGGACCAATAGATTATTTGCAGGGTAAAAACCTCCTCGAAGGATTTATAAAACGTAAAGGCAGGTCAAAGGCAAATTCTTTAATGATGAACAGCTATACTATTATAGAATAGGTCCACAAACAGGCATGGAGCTCGAATCGAGATGAACAACTTTCTGCTCAATAACAGATTTAGAGAGGCTACATTTTATATGATAAGTAGTATAAACATCTAGTTTTTATACTAACCTCATTTTCAGTTTACTTTAAATTGCTTCGATATGCTTGATAATGAATTGGATAACCCTTTTAATTGCAAGCCAATTTCATGAGTGCTTTCCATCTGGTGTATTTGGTCATCACTTGTTGAAAGCATTTGTTCTGTACTAGCAAGGGTTTCTTGTGAGATTGATGCAAAGCTTAAAGTTTTTTCTTCAAGGTCTGGTAAAATGAGTTTTAGACCTTGAAGTTCTCCTTGCATTCCTTGAAGCTTTCTACTCACCGTATCAATTTCATTCATTAAATCATCAAAAGATGCTTTTGAATCGTTTGCCGTTTCTAGGTAGCGTCTAATCTTCATTAACATATCATCAAATTCATTTGTAGCGCGAATCGTAACATCTTCCATTTCAGTAATTGATTTTGAGATGTCTACAGTAGCAGTCGAGGATTGTTCTGCTAGTTTACGCACCTCGTTCGCTACCACTGCAAATCCTTTTCCTGCTTCTCCTGCTCTTGCTGCTTCGATAGTGGCATTAAGAGATAATAACTTCGTTTGATCAGCAACACCTTTTATTAAGCCTACAAGATTTGTTATTGAAGAGGAATGATTCTTTACTTGTTGAATTGTTGACGTCATGTGCTCAAAATCTTGCTCAAAACTATTGATGGTACTGATTAAATATGTATTGTTCTTTTCTCCACGCTTAGCGGAAATATTCATGTCTTCAGAGCTTTGAAATACCGTATTCATACCAGAAATTAACAGTTGGATTTTTTCTTTCATTGATTGGAAGCCATTTACACTACTATCTGAGCTACTTGCTGTTTGTTCGGCACCGTGTTTTACTACATTGATGGCTTCAATTAGCTGACGGCTATAAGCAAGCGCATCCTCAGAAGAATGACTCAATTTTTCTCCAGTTACTTCAAGCTCTGTTGTTGTATCATTTATTTCATTTATAACATTTCTCATTTGTTCAATCATCATATTAAAGCTTATTTTTAGAGATTGAAGCTCTGGAATCGTTGTATTTATTAGGGCTTTTTTATTTAAATTCCCTTCACGTACCTCTGTCATAACATTCCTCAGTTCATTAAGAGGTTTTGTTACACTACGAACAAACAATATTAACAGAATGGTTGAAATGAATAAGCTCACAGCCATTACGATGACCATAAATTTTGCCATTTCATCTACTGGTCCAAGGTAAGATGCTGTCGGAACGACTAAAAGGTATTTTCCATTAATCTCTGGCATTTTTATAACAGAAATTGTATAGTCTTCACCTTTTATTGTTTGATGTAAGACAGCTTTTTCTTCACTTGCTATCCTTTTTTTAAAAGAGTTTGTGAACGAAATGTTTGATTCCTTACTTATATTGAATGTTTTGATCTCTTTATTTGTGTAGTAAAATAGATGTGATTGAATTCCGTCTTTTTCTAACTGACGTTGCTGGTCACGAATACTAATCTCTAATTGTTGCATAAAATATGCGTCATCACTTACATACAAAAACTTTAAGTTTTTAGCCACATATGCCATAACTTCAGATTCACGACTTATACGATTTTCAATCGTCTCAATTGTTGTATCCTTTGCCTTTAGATAGGAACTAATTCCTACAATATTAATAGAGACAATTAGTAAAGAAATAAATAAAAACAATAAACGATTTTGTAGGCTAAACTTCGAAAAAGCTTTTTCTGAAAAACGATGATTAGGTGTTAGTAGCTCCTCATTTTCAGTATTCTTGATTTTTGCAAGTTTTTTCGGTTTAAACTTTATTTTATGTATTTGGTTCGCCCATTTATGTCTCAAAACCGAGCCCTCCATATCTCGTGTAATTTCGACTAATTATAACATTCAAATATTAAGCTAGTGTTAAGAATAAAAAAGGCGTCAATAAGGCATTTTTCTTATTTTTTTAAAAAAATAAGAAATCAATTAGAATTTGGTGATTTCTCCTAATACATTAACCTCTGTGGAACACAAATAAAAAGCAAGGAGTAATCTCCCTGCTTTCAGTTTTATCATATTCATTTAAGATTAGTCTCTATAACCTAAAACAGCTTCTGCGATGTTAACTGAATGATCACCAATACGTTCAAGATTGCTAATAATATCTACAAAAACAATCCCCGCTGAACCCGTACAGCTACCTTCATTAATACGCATTATATGTTTTTTACGAAGAGTTCTTTCCATTTTATCAATTTGTTCTTCGGATTTTAATACTTTTGATGCTAAAGCCGTGTCTTTGTCATCAAGAGCAGCGATGGCATCCTTTAATGTTTGAATGGTTAATTCAAACATATCCTCTAAATCTTTTTTGGCTGAATCAGTTAATTTAACCTTGTTTGTTAGTTGGTAACCAACTAATTCTACTACATTTTCAAAATGATCACCAATACGTTCAATATCCCTGACAGTATCCATTAGCATGCTGTGCTCCTCAGACTCTGCTGAAGACATTTCACTTCGTGATATTAGTACTAAATAATCGGTAATTTTCCGATCTAAATTATTAATTGCATCCTCAAGCTGCATGGCAGTGTCTGCATTTTTCTGTGAATATGTTACTTGATACTCCCTAGCTGCTTCCAGACCCAATGTAGCAAACTGTCCCATACGAAGAATTTCTTCCTTTGCTTGCCCTAGTGCTATGGAAGAAGATTGCTCTATGAAAATCGGATCTAAGTGTTTTGTTTTATACTCAATGACTGAATCTTCACCAGGAATTAATTTCGTCACAATTAAGGCTAGAAACGCAATAAACGGGAACTGAATAATTGTGTTCGTAATATTAAATGTACCGTGTGCAAAAGCAATTGTCATTTCAGGATTTAAATCTAATGCTCTTTGTAAAAACAGCATAAAACTTGTGAATAAAGGTAAGAAAACAAGAAATATTGTTGTTCCAATTAAATTAAAAATAACATGTGTTAAAGCTGCTCTTCTAGCTGCTACAGAAGCACCAATCGATGCCAACACTGCAGTAATTGTCGTTCCAATGTTATCTCCAAAAAGAATCGGTAAAGCAGCTTTAATATCAACTAATCCTTGTCCAAATAATTCTTGTAGGATACCAATGGTTGCACTTGAACTTTGAACAATAACAGTAAAAATGGTACCAATTAATACCCCTAATAAAGGATTACTACTCATACTAACTGTTAAATCATGAAATGCCTCTAATGAGCGGAGAGGTTTCATTCCATCTCCCATTAATTCAAGGCCAAAGAATAATGCACCAAACCCAAAGACAATTTGACCAATGTTATTTATTCGTTTGTTTTTAAAGAAGAAAAGTAATAAAGCTCCAACAGCAATTATTGGTAGCGCATAATCCGAAACCTTAATACCAATTATAAATGCAGTGACTGTCGTCCCAATATTTGCCCCCATAATAACACCGATAGCTTGTCTAAGACTCATAAATCCAGCACTAACTAACCCAACGGTTATGACAGTTGTTCCACTACTGGATTGAATTAAAATCGTAACAATTATACCTGCTAAAACACCCATTAAAGGATTTGTAGTAAACTTATCCAAAATATCTCTCAATTTATCACCGGCAGATCGTTGAAGCCCATCTCCCATATACTTGATACCGAATAGGAAAATTCCTAATCCACCAATGAATTCAAATATCATCTTCTGGATATCTAATTCCAAAATTTCCAACTCCTCATTTCGTCTTTTGTCGACAAATATCTACAACCCTTACAATTATTAACGAAACATTGTTTTTTTGTAAAGATATTTATTAAAAATATTTACAAAAAAATTATAAATTCTTTACAAATATGTGATTTAGGAATTTTCCAACTTCATTTTCGTCTTTCCTTGTCATATTCTTTTTTCAGATATAAAATATAAGTCGGATAACTCAGAAGGATGTGTGTACTTTATATGAATGTACTAAAGCAAATACTTGTAAGTATTTATTCTCCAAAAATAATATCCACATTTCGTTTTCAAGGAATTGGCAAAACGATATTTTATGTATTTATCTTGTCATTACTTAGTACCTTACCAACCGCCATTTACTTATCTAACAGTTTAAATGAGGGTATAAAAAATTTTGATCAAACAATTAGAAAAGATTTACCCTCCTTTACTATTGAGGACGGTACCCTAACAGCTGATTCTGAAAAACCTGTTGAAATAAAAAAAGACGAGTTTTCCATTATTTTAGATGACACTGGTACATATGGAATGGAAGAAATTGAAGCAAAAGAAAATGCAATTGGGATTTTAACTGACAGATTTGTTTTTGTGGCAAACGCGCAAGCCCAATCATATGAGTATTCACTTATGAATATGTCACTCTCAAAAGAAGATATTATTGATCTCTCATCCCAATTCAATCAACTTCTACCTATTGTATATTTGATTTTATTTTTAGTTATGTATCTGTTCGGCGCATTCGTCAAGTTTATTGAAATAACTGTATTAGCCTTGTTTGGATTAGCAATTAAAAACAGCTTGCAACGTAAGCTGAACTTTAAACAAATGTGGGTATTAGCCGCTTATGCGACTACCTTAGCAACTGTCTTTTTTATGATAATGGATAGCCTTGCAGTTGCAGTTCCAAGTGGCTTCCTTATAAATTGGTTTGTTCATATTATTGTTTTATATTTGATTTTTAAAGAGTTACCACGTCAAAAAACAACCTAAAATAATTACTTATCCCCATACGCGAAATTTATTTTCGCGTTTTTTCATACCAATAAACACTAAAAGATTTTAGACATATTTTATTATAGGACAAGCATACGATTAGGATAAAGGTCCATAAAACACTTTGGGGGATATCCTATGAAACGTATTTCAATACTACTGATCATCCTTTTTGTTTGTTATATTATTTTTTACGATTTTCGAATCGGAACTCTTCCAGTTAACAATCAATCTATTGCACAACCTGTGATAACAAAAAAAGAAACAGTTGATAAATCCTCTGAACTACCAGCTTATCAAGTAAGAGTGAAGCAAGGAGATACAGTCTTATCAATTACTGAACAATATCATGGGACACTTCCAACATCTATTGAACAGATCATTAACGATTTTCAATTATTGAATCCCAAAGTAACCGCCGAAGAAATAATTATTGGCAAAACTTATCTATTTCCAGATTATAAGCAGTAGATCATTCTTGTTATTTTTTTATCGTCCCTGTAAAATGGAGGGTGGAAAGTTAAAATACTATCAATAAAGTTATTTACTGCATGAAAAAATTAAATTCGTTTAAACTTTTTTAAGGAGCGATTTACACGTGAGTGAGATCATACATCGTACTAAGACAAGACCTGTCAAAGTTGGAAACCTAACAATTGGAGGAAATAACGAAGTTGTCATTCAAAGTATGACAACAACGAAAACCCATGATATCGAAGCTACTGTTGCTGAAATAAACCGTCTTGAAGAAGCAGGTTGTCAAATTGTACGTGTTGCATGTCCAGATGAACGTGCGGCCAATGCAATTTCTGAAATAAAAAAAAGAATTAATATCCCACTCGTTGTTGATATCCATTTTGACTATAAGCTTGCTCTAAAAGCGATTGAGGGCGGGGCAGATAAAATTAGAATTAACCCCGGTAATATTGGTAGAAAAGAAAAAGTAGAGGCTGTTGTAAAAGCGGCAAAAGAGAAAAATATTCCGATCCGAATCGGTGTAAATGCTGGTTCACTAGAAAAGCGAATTCTAGAGAAATACGGCTATCCTACTGCGGATGGTATGGTTGAAAGTGCTCTGCACCACATTAAAATACTTGAGGATCTAGATTTTCACGATATCATTGTTTCCATGAAAGCATCGGATGTAAATTTAGCAATCGAGGCTTATGATAAAGCGGCAAGAGCTTTTGACTATCCATTACACTTAGGTATTACTGAATCAGGGACACTCTTTGCTGGTACTGTCAAAAGCGCAGCCGGATTAGGTGCAATCCTTAGCAAAGGAATTGGAAACACAGTACGAGTATCCTTAAGTGCTGATCCAGTTGAGGAAGTTAAGGTTGCTCGTGAACTTTTAAAATCATTTGGATTAGCAGCAAATGCGGCAACACTGATTTCTTGTCCGACATGTGGGAGAATTGAAATTGACTTAATAAGCATCGCAAATGAGGTTGAAGACTATATTGCACAAATCAAAGCACCTATAAAAGTAGCTGTGCTAGGTTGTGCTGTAAATGGTCCTGGTGAGGCACGTGAAGCTGATATTGGAATTGCTGGTGCCCGTGGTGAAGGATTACTTTTCCGCAAAGGAGAAATTGTGCGTAAGGTTCCTGAAGCAACAATGGTTGAAGAACTTAAAAAAGAAATTGATAAAATAGCTGAAGAACATTATGCAAAGCAAGCAGCGGAAAAAGCGGAAGCTAATGCCTAAGAAAAGCCTCATCGTCTTAATATAAGACCACGAGGAATAGAAGTTGCATTTACTTCAATTCCTACTTAACTAGGTTCTAAACCCGAAGGACCTGTAAAATAATTACCTTCTAAATACGAGTCAAAACAAGGATGTCATACAGTGATCGTCCTTGTTTTGATTCTTTTATTTTTTCTTAGGTAATAAAACTGCACCGATATTGCTATTGTCCGAAAGAAAATTATCTATATTATCTTCAATGTGTCCCTCATCATAAAACCGATCTTGGATAGCCATATTGGCTTTATATGATCCATCATCAATTTGAGTTGACGAAACTGGGTCATGTACAGACTGTTTCTTCTTCGATTCCAGCAATCCTACCACTCCCATTCTTTAATCTCTTCATAAATTTGGGATTGACCTATTATTAGGCCAATCCCAAGGTCCTTTACCATTCATTCTAAAAGAATGGCATGATAAAAATTCCTAAAATAATCGAAACTGCACCAATCCCTATTGCCCAAGCACCTGTTCCAAGCGCCCCTCGTCTACGAGCAATGAATCCAACAATTATACCTGCGGCTCCCAATATAACCGGTAAAATAAAGAGTGAAATGATAGATAAAGCTAAGGCTAAATATCCTATTCCCCTGCCTTCTCCTACCCTTTCACCTTGATCATTATCTCTTCTATCAGTTGTAGCATATGTTCTCCCCATGTTAACTGGGGCAGCAATCTCTGCAGAAGCTTCTGTTTCATAGTCAGTTTCTATTTCTCGATCTAGCGGCGAGATTCCCCTATAATCAGGATTGTCAAAACGATCACGTTCATTGAACTTATTTTCGTCTGCCATTTAGATCCCTTCCTTTCTAAAATAAAGGAGCATTCTTATTATGGTCCATTGCTAAAAAAGTATAACTGTAAATCTTTTCTGTGTTCGGTTAAAAAGACAATATGGTACACTAAGTAGTATGAATTGACGAAGGAGAGAAATAAAATGCTACGACTAGGAATCGACATAGATGGAACGGTAACAGATCCCAAAACATTTGTCCCTTATTTAAATAAAACGTTTAACAAAGCATTATCTTACCAAGACTTAAAACAATATGACTTAACTAAAGTTTTAGATATTACAGAAGCGGACTTTTGGAATTGGATGGATGAATATGAACCCATTATCTATAAAGAAGCACCCCTTGCAATGCATGCAAAAGAAGTTTTAGATGAATGGAAAAATCAACATCAATTATTATTTATTAGCGCCAGAAGAAAACATTTGCTGGAGATTACAAATAAGTGGTTTAAGGACCAAGATATTTTTTATCATCATATTGAGTTAATTGGAAATCACAATAAATTAGAAGCTGTAAAGCAAAACAATATTTCCATATTTTTTGAGGACAAGCATGATAATGCCTGTATGATCCATGAGGAACACGGAATTCCGGTTATATTATTTAACACACCCTATAATCAGGATCCTATACCAAAAGGTGTTATTCGCGTAAATGACTGGCTTGAAGCAAAAAAATGGGTAAATGAGTGGCATGAAGTTAAAATATAAAAAGAGGAAGGCTTTAAGGGGAATTCCCTTAGAAGTCTTCCTCTTTGTTTTATTGACATTGTGGGCATTTCCCATATACTTCGAACTTATGACCACTTATATCATAATTACTCAGGTTTTCAGCAAAATTCCCCATTGGACATCCTGGGAGTTCTTTTGTTTTTCCACATTTCAAACAAATAAAATGATGATGATGATGCTTTGTATCACAAGTAAAACGAAAATGCTTCTCCCCTGATAATTCAGTCATTTCAAAAATACCAAGATCTGCAAAAAGAGAAAGATTTCGATATATTGTATCAAAGCTCAATCCTGGATAATCATTTTTTAAAAATTCCAATACATCTTTGGCCGTTAAATATTTATCATGGTCTGCAAATAGTTGGAGCATTTCTTCACGTTTACTTGTATATTTATATCCTTTTTCTTTCAATAAGTCGAGAGCTTCTTGAACATTCATGAAACTTTCCCCTTTGTAAATTTAGTCCATATAATTGTTAAAATAAGAATAAGAACTGATAAAATGACAATTGTTCCACCTGGTGCTAAATCTAAATAATACGCTAGGAATAACCCAATAATAACAGATAACTCTCCAAATAGTACTGAAAAGAAAATTGTTTGCTTAAAACCTTTTGAAATGCGTATACTTGCTGCAACAGGCAAGGTCATAAGTGAGGAAACTAATAAGATTCCAACAATCCTCATCGAACCTGCTATAACAAGAGCTAGCATAAAAATAAAAATAAAATGAATAGACTTTGCACTTATTCCTGATGCAATGGCATGCTCTTCATCAAATGACAATAGAAAAAGCTCTTTATATAAAAGGAATATTATCATAATAACAGCAACAGTAATCGCCAGAATAACATACATATCGGCACGACTTACAGCACTAATGCTACCAAATAGATAACTAAACAAATCTGTATTAAAACCATCTGCGATCGAGATAAAAATAACACTAATTCCAACACCTGCTGATAAAATAATGGGTATAGCCAATTCTTGATAATGCTTATATACCGTTCTTAATTTTTCAATAAAGAGAGAACCTGCTACTGAGAAGGCCATTCCTAAATAAAGCGGGTTTAAACCTGTAAAGGCTGATACTTTTTTTTCAAGTAATAAGCTCGCTGCTATTCCCGCTAACGTTACATGACTTAACGCGTCCGCTATTAAGGACATCCTTCTTACAACAACAAATACACCTAGTAAAGGTGCAATTAATCCAATAAGCATGCCAGAAATAAACGCATTTTGTAAAAATTCATATTGAAAAAGACTGCTTAACATTTCATTTATCCTCCATTAATGGGAGTGATCATGTGATAACACATGTAAGGAGTGTCCATAAAAATCGGACATCTCATCATCCTTTAGTGATTCAAATTCCATGGAATTCCCATGAAAATGTAAGTGCTTATTAATGCAAGCTACATGTGACACTTTATCGGTAATCGTTCCAATATCATGAGTGACTAGGATCAGTGTAATTCCAAGATCTTTATTTAACGTCAATAACATATCATAAAAGCTTTGTACCGTTTTAGCATCTACCCCTACTGTTGGTTCATCTAAAATTAATAATTTAGGGTTGCTAACAATTGCTCTTGCGATAAAGGTCCTTTGCTGCTGACCTCCAGATAACTCACCTATATTTCGTCTTGTAAATTCACCCAATCCAACTGCCTCAATCGCTTCATATACTCTTTTACGATCTTTATGGTTCATAAATTTAAACAAGCCAAGCCTTGATGTTAAACCACTTGAAACAACTTCAAATACGGAAGCTGGAAACCCCGTATTAAAACTATTTGCTTTTTGTGAGACAAAACCAATTTCATGCCAATTTTTAAACTTTTGAATGGGCAGACCAAACAATTTTATTTCACCTTGCTGTGGTTTCAACAATCCTAACAAGCATTTCAGTAATGTTGTTTTTCCAGAGCCATTAGGCCCAACAAGACCGAGAAAACTCCCCTGTTCTATTGTTATATTTATATCTTCCAGCACTCGCTGGCGCTCATAAGTAAAGTTTACATTTTTCATTTCAACGATCGGTTGATTCATTGCCCTTCATCCTTTACGATTTAAGAATCGTTACGATTTACAAAAAATTTATCTGCACTTGTCTTTTATAACATGAAAATTGTACAGGAAACTTAATAAAATGTAAAGCAAATTACTTTTATAAAAAAAGCACACATTACTTTACCCCTCCATACATTGTGTTTGAGGAGGTTTGAAAATGATCTTATTTCAAAAAATAATAAACCAAAAGCTTAACAACATATCAGTCGAGGAACTTATGCAGTATGCAAAGCAGTTTAATATCTCTATAGGTCGTCCCCAAGCCACTGAGGTTGTAAAAGCGATGCATGGCAAGAATATTAATATCTTCAATGTAAATGAACGTAAAAAACTACTTGACCAAATTGCGAGTATTACCTCTCCACAGACTGCACAACAGGTTAATCAGATTTTCCAAAAGTTCACTAACTAAAGATACTTAACAAACGCGATATCACAATTCAAGTTTATCTTCTATATGAAAGAGGATGCTCAAAAAATGAGTTATCCTCTTTTTTGCTACCAAAAAGAGAACTCTAGTGAAAGCAGTTCTCTTAACAAACTTTTATTGATTTAAGATCTTTTCCAATAGTCCCTCGTCAAATGTTTTTTCTCTAAACATATTGATCTCAAATTTGTATGGCGGTTTTTTATACTTTTTATCTTCACCTACAAATGGAGTTTCTAGAATTTTTGGTACCTCCATTAATGAAGGGTGATGAATAATGTTGTTAAGCGCATCAAAGCCAATATGACCAAAACCGATATTTTCATGGCGATCTTTATTAGATCCCCTAGGATTTTTACTATCATTAATATGAAGAACTTTTATCCGGTCTAATCCAATAATTGAATCAAATTCTTTCAGTACCCCATCAAAGTCATTTACGATATCATATCCTGCATCATGTGTATGACAAGTATCGAAGCAGACAGATAAGTGCTGATTATGGGTAACTCCATCGATAATTTTTGCAAGTTCATCGAAAGATCTTCCACACTCAGAACCTTTACCAGCCATAGTTTCTAAAGCAATTTGGACCTCTTGACTTTGCTCTAATACTTCATTTAAGCCTTCAATGATCTTTCTTATTCCTTCATCAGTTCCAGCCCCAACATGTGCGCCAGGGTGCAAAACAATTTGTTTAGCACCAATTGCTCTTGTTCTTTCAATTTCAGAACGTAGAAAATTGACACCTAACTCAAACGTTGCCGGATTTGTTGTGTTTCCAATATTAATAATATATGGAGCATGAACAATGATTTCATCAATTCCATTTTCTTTCATGTGGGCTTGTCCAGCTTCAATATTTAAATCTTCTATTTTTTTTCTTCTAGTGTTTTGAGGAGCACCTGTATAAATCATAAACGTATTTGCCCCATAGGAAACCGCTTCTTCACTAGAAGCTAGTAGCATTTTCTTCCCACTCATTGAAACATGTGAACCAATTTTCAACAAAGAAACTCCCCCCTATTTTTGTTTCTTATCTAATCTTCTCTTTCTCTTTTTAATTTGTTCCATGTCACGGCCCATTTTCTTTTTATATCCGGGCTTTACCTTTTTCGGTTTTTGAACAATGCTTTTAGCTAGTGCATCTGCTTCATCTGTTACTCTTTTACGATTTTGTCGACGTTTACGATCATCGATTTCCTTCCATTCTCCACCTACAAAATCTTTGTTAATAAATTCAATCCCAAGTTTCTCCAATTTATTTAATGCGTCTTCATCAGAAGCTTCAAATAGGGTTACAGCAATCCCCGAGCTTCCTGCTCGAGCCGTTCTTCCGACACGATGAATATAAAAGTCTAATTCAGTTGTTGGTATTTCGTAATTAATAACATGACTTACACCTTTAATGTCTATCCCACGTGCAGCCAAATCCGTCGCCACTACGTATTGGTACTCTAGATCATTTATCTGCTTCATCATTTTTTTACGATCACGAGGAGATAAATCTCCATGTATTCTTCCAACTTTTAATCCTTTTTCGATAAGGGAATCTGCTACTGCATCAGCATTTCTTTTCGTATTTGTAAACACAATCGCTAAGAAAGGATTAAAATCAACAAGCATATCATAAACAAGTTTCAACTTATCACGATGTCTTGACGGAACTAGAACATGTTCAATTTTAGCTGCGGTTGCTTGTTTTGGTGCAACATGAGTAAACTTAGGGTTATTTAAATATTTCTTTAAGAATGGTTTAAGCTTCTCAGGAATCGTAGCAGAGAAAACTAAAATTTGAAGGTTATCAGGCATTTGGCCTGCAACCATATCAACATCCTTAATGAATCCCATATCAAGCATTAAATCTGCCTCATCTACTACTAAAGAGCGAACTTTATTTACTATTAAGGCGTTCTCTTTTACTAGGTCATTGATTCTTCCAGGTGTCCCAACAACAATTTGTGGCTGATTTTTTAATTTTTCAATCGTTCGTTGCTTATCTGTTCCACCAATATAAAGCTTTGCTGTGATTTCATCTGGTGAATAAGAAATAATTTTACCCACCTCATTGTAAATTTGTGTTGCTAATTCACGTGTAGGTGCTGTAATAACTACTTGTACTTCTTTTTTTTCAGGCTTTAATTGATGAATAAGAGGCAATAGGTAGGCATGAGTTTTTCCAGTACCTGTTTGTGATTGTCCGATCGCACTCTCCCCTCTTAAAATGGAAGGCATCAGCCTTTCTTGAATTTCTGTCGGCTCAAAAAATCTCAATTCCTTTGTTAGAGCTTCTATAATAAAGGGTTTTAATGTAAACCGCTCAAATTTTGTTTGTTCCATCCGTATCTCTCCTTTTGGATAAAGCTCCTATATTTCGACACTTTATCAGTCCATCATTAGATTATACCGTAATAACAGCAAAACTCAAATTCAAAAATAACATTTTCTATAGCATGATGAGATTTAGAAACCAATTTACTTTGTATTGCATAATCTAGGATAGGGTAAAGAACTTAGAAAGGAGGAATGACATGTTTCAGCAAAGACCTATGCCTCCTATGAATCCTAGAGGTTATTTTCGACCACAACAAATGCCAATGGGATATCAACCAATGCAAACACCTTTCATGGGCAGAGGACCGCATGTTGGTTCTCGAATGGGCACACGTGGTGCTGGTGGTTTAAAAGGATTATTATCAAAAATTATACCTGGTACTCAAGGTGCTGTGGGAGGAATAACTCCACATAGCTTTATAGGTGGTGCAAATACCACTACAAATGCAACTAGAGGCGCTCTACAAGGTTTAATGAATCCATCAAATATTTCAGGTATGCTTGGAAATGTCCAACGCGTCCTTGGTATGGCCCAACAAGTAACACCTATGGTCCAGCAATACGGCCCACTAGTAAAAAACTTACCGGCCATGATTAAAATTTATCGTGAGTTAAATAGTGCTAGTGAAAGTGATACTGAACAAACGACCTCAAATGAAGAGTCGGATTCCACAAAAGCTAGAGAAAAATCCACTGTATCTACAAAACCTAAAATTTACAAAAACACATCAAAACTTAACACTGCAATAGACGATAACATTACTCAATCTGCGCCTAAAGCTAAACAAACACAAAAACGTCAGCCTTCAACAAAAAGCTCACAACCAAAGATGTATATATAATATTCTTCTTTGTAATATTTCCTAATCTTCGTTATAATATTAAGAGATTGTAAGAGGAAATGGCCGTTCATACGGCTTTTTTCAGTGGATAACAGGACAAAGTATCACTAGAGCCTGCTCCCCTAATTGATCTCTTAAGGAGGCAGTATGATGGACGTAATTAAAATTGCACCCCGCGGTTATTGTTATGGCGTTGTTGATGCTATGGTTATTGCTAAGAACGCTGCATTAGATAAATCTTTGCCAAGGCCAATCTACATTTTAGGTATGATTGTTCATAATAAACATGTAACAGATGCGTTTGAGGAAGATGGAATTATTACACTTGATGGTAAAAACAGATTGGACATTTTAGAAAAAGTCGATAAAGGCACAATTGTGTTTACAGCTCATGGTGTTTCACCTGAAGTAAGGAGAATAGCGAAGGAAAAAGGGCTTGTAACGCTTGATGCTACATGTCCAGATGTTACAAAAACTCATGACCTTATCCGTGAAAAAGAGGCACAAGGTTACCATATAATTTACATTGGTAAAAAAGGCCACCCAGAACCTGAGGGAGCTGTTGGAGTTGCTCCACACATTGTACATCTTGTAGAAACATTGGAAGACGTTGAACAGCTAACAATTCAAAATGAAAAAATCATTGTAACAAACCAAACAACAATGAGTCAGTGGGATGTTGCTGATATTATGGAAAAAGTCAAAGAAAAATATCCTCATGTTGAAATACATCGTGAAATTTGTTTAGCAACTCAGGTCCGTCAGGAAGCAGTGGCTGAACAAGCAAAGGATGCTGATTTAACGATAGTAGTAGGTGATCCAAAAAGCAATAACTCAAATCGTTTAGCACAAGTTTCCCAAGAAATTGCTGGGACAAAAGCTTACCGTATTTCAGATATAAGTGAACTTAAGTTAGAGTGGCTTAAAGATGTTCAAACAGTAGCTGTTACAGCAGGCGCTTCTACACCAACGCCAATAACCAAAAAGGTTATTCAATTTCTTGAGCAATACGACCCAGAAGATCAAACAACTTGGAGCTTAGACCATAAAGTCCCATTATCAAAAATACTACCTAAAGTAAAAATAAAAAACTAAACGAATAGAGCCTCTAGATATACAATCTAGAGGCTCTTCCATGTTATTAGCACTCAAGCTAACCAAAGCTCCTTACGCTTTTTAAACAAACTTAAATGGATTTGTATCTACTTCTGAGCCGAATACATTTATTTCGAAATGCTGTTGCTCACATAGGTTACCCAGCATCTTAGATACTCCTTTAATCATGACCTTCTCTACATGATGTCCAGGATCAATCACGTTTAAATCTAACATCAAAGCATCCTGTGCAACATGGAAATAAAGATCTCCTGTTACATAGGCATCTGCACCCTTCATTTTAGCTTGTTGAATATATTTATTTCCATCTCCACCTAAAACAGCAACCTTTTTCACATAACTATTAGGATCCCCAACCATCCTAACCCGTTCTACATGAAGGCTTTTCTTTACATGCTCAGCAAACTCTTGAAGGGTTAATTCATTCTCAATTGTTCCAATACGTCCTAGTCCCATTGAAGGGCCTTTTTGTTCCAAGGGATAAATATCATAAGCAACTTCCTCGTAAGGATGAGCTTTCAGCATAGCTTGAATCACTTTTCTTTGTAATGATACTGGAAAGATTGTTTCAATTCTGGATTCTCTTACAATTTCAAGCTTCCCTTTTTCACCTATAAAAGGAGTTGCTTCTCCAAGAGGTAAAAAACTTCCTTCTCCTTCAGTCATAAATGAACAATGGCTATATTGACCAATATGACCTGCTCCAGCCTGTCCAAGTGCCGTTCTTAGTTCTTTTTCATGGGTTGAAGGAACAAATACGACAAGTTTTTTTAATTCGTCCTCGTACGTTGGAATTAACACATCTACATCTTTCAAATGTAAGGCCTCTGCAAGTAGGTCATTGACTCCACCATTTGCAACATCCAAATTGGTATGTGCAGCGTAAACAGCAATATCATATTTAATACATTTTTCAATCATTCTTCCATAGGCTGTTTCAGTCGTTAATTTTTTAATCGGCCTAAAAATAGGTGGATGGTGTGCGATTATTAAGTCTACATTTTTATCAATTGCCTCATCAACAACTGACTCAACGACATCTAATGTAATCATAACATTGTTTACTTTTTTATTAAGTGTCCCAATTTGCAGACCTATTTTATCACCTTCTACAGCGTATGCTTTTGGTGAGAACTGCTCAAACAATTGAATAACTTGATAGCCATTAGGGGATTTTTTCAATTTTTTAAAACCTCCTCAATAAGCTTAATCTGTTTGATGATCTCTTGGTATTTTTCACTATTTTCATATGAATGGCCTGCTTGTTCTAGCTGTTGTATGATTGATTTTAAATGACTCAATTCTCCAGACCATTTGCTCAGAAAGGTTTCTGACTTTTCCTTAGCTAAAATTGGTCCTAAGAGTAAGCCTGCTTCAAATGTAAAAGTGTCATATGGACGTTTTGGTTCACCCTTTTCTGCCACAAGAACCTCATAAATTTTTTCATCTTCTTCGATAATATCCTCCTCAAGGAGCTCCCACCCATTATCAATTAACCACTCACGTATATAAATAGCATGAATATTAGGTTGTAAAATCAATCTAGTTACTCCGGATAGCTTTTCTTTCCCTTCCTCTAATATTTTTTTTATGAGAGATCCACCCATACCAGCAATCGTAATACAATCAATGGGATCTTCTGCCTTTAGGACGGATAAACCATCCCCTTTGCGAACAGATATCTTATGTGAAAGTTCACATTTTTCTACTTGGCTCTTGGCTGACTGATATGGCCCGTCCGTAATTTCTCCTGCAATTGCACCTTTTGCTGTCTCTTGTAAAACTGAGTAACAGGGAAGGTAAGCATGATCTGACCCTATATCAGCAAATATTGCCCCCTTCGGTATAAAGCCTGCAACTGTTTCAAGTCTTTTAGATAATTTCAATTCATTCATACCTTCACCACAATTCATTTTTATATAGTACATGTTTTGTTAAAGCGTCTATCTATAAAGTATAAAAAAAGTCCTTCACTGATGCAAAGGACTTCTTTATTTTTATGTTATTTAATTTGTGATACCCATTCAGCCATTTCATCAAGTTTTTCGTCTGGAACAAGGCCTCCTGGCATGATACCTCTACCTTGCTGAATTGTTGTTTTAATTTCATCTACACTTATTTTCTCACCAACACCTACAAGTGCAGGACCAGCTCCACCCTCATAGTTTTGTCCATGACAAGAAATACAGTTTTGTTGGTAAATCTCTTCCGGTGTAGCGTTTGCAACATCTTCAGTGCTTGGTTCTTCTTCTCCACCGCTAGCTAGTTCTTTATGATCGCCAATACCTTTAAATGATAAAAGGAACATAAGGCCGATTCCTAGAACAGCGATTAATAAAAACGGAATAAGTGGATTGCGATTCATCATGTAACCTCCCTTATGTAAATAGTAAACCTTTCCATTAGTAGAAACATTTATGAACTACTAATGTTTAGTAGAATTATCGTACATATTCGAGCAGTTCCCGCTGATAATTCTTTTATACTTTTTCAAGTCCATAGGGTTCAACTGCCCGGTACTGCTGGATAATCAACATAAGTACACTTTTTATAAACAACCTCTATTTTACTGTAATTTTTCATTAAGGAAAAGACCTATCTTTTAACATCTCCATGTTTTTCACACTTTAGACAAAAAACGGCCATGACTTTCAAATTCCCTAAATCTCCTATTGACATTCTCTTTATTGAACGTTTTCAATATATAGCAGTTATTCCAAATATAACAAGTGCGATTATACCGCTAACAAGTAAATAATAAATCCGCAATAAACCGCCAGTAACTATCCAAAGTAGACAATTTAGTATAACAGATACTGCAATCCAAAATTGGTTACCTGCCGTTGTATACTCAACAAAAGAAAGTGATGCTAATAAGAGTTGAATAAATGAGATCACCAAAGCTATTTGATAAGATGTTTTCCGCTTAATAAGGAAAGCGGTAACAAATATCGATGATAATAGTAAAAAACCTGTTGTAACTGTTTGCAAAACAAACAACAATTCAGTAAAATAGGTGACAAGAACACTGATCATGAAAAGAATAAGAACAGCTCCAATTAGGAAAAATGGTGGTGTTTTTAGTTCTTTTGAAATATTTGATATTTCATCTTCATGATTACCCTCCGTATATAGGGCCAATAAAAAGTCACAGTATGTATCTGGAAGAAGCTTGCTGTCTTTCCAGTGATAAATTTCTTTAATAATTATTTCTTTCTTTTCGTTATCCATAAAAGCTATCCTTTTAAGTTGTTTCTTTCTTGTAAAAAGTAATTAAAGGCCTGTAAATGGAATTTTTATCATTCACCTTGAGAAGCGGCTAACTAGAAAAAAGACGGACATTCGTCCGCCTTATCTTACTCTAAGAAATCTTTAAGACGTTTACTACGGCTAGGATGGCGCAATTTACGAAGTGCTTTCGCTTCAATTTGACGAATACGTTCACGTGTAACTCCAAACACTTTTCCTACTTCTTCAAGTGTTCTTGTTCGTCCATCATCAAGTCCAAAACGTAAACGTAAAACATTTTCTTCACGGTCTGTTAATGTATCGAGCACATCTTCGAGCTGCTCTTTTAATAATTCATATGCCGCGTGTTCAGATGGAGAGGTTGCGTCTTGATCCTCGATAAAATCACCTAAATGAGAGTCATCTTCTTCCCCTATAGGTGTTTCTAATGACACTGGCTCTTGAGCAATCTTAAGGATTTCCCTTACCTTATCAGGCGTAAGTTCCATGTCTTCTCCAATTTCCTCAGGAGTTGGTTCCCTTCCTAGGTCCTGAAGTAATTGACGCTGAACTCTAATTAATTTGTTAATTGTCTCAACCATATGAACTGGAATACGAATTGTTCTGGCCTGGTCAGCAATAGCACGTGTAATTGCTTGGCGAATCCACCATGTAGCATACGTACTAAATTTATACCCTTTTTCATAATCGAATTTCTCTACAGCTTTCATTAATCCCATATTACCTTCTTGGATTAAATCAAGAAATAGCATACCACGCCCAACATAACGTTTTGCTATACTAACAACTAATCGCAAGTTGGCTTCAGCAAGTCTGCGCTTAGCTTCTTCATCGCCTTCTTCTATGCGTTTAGCCAGATTGATTTCTTCATTAGCAGATAAAAGATCAACACGGCCAATTTCTTTTAAATACATTCTAACAGGGTCATTTATTTTAACTCCTGGTGGAACACTCAAATCATTTAAATCAAATTCCTCTTCTTTAGCAAGATCTTGAATGTTTGGATCAGCTTCCGCGTCTTCACCAGCTTCACCAATTAGTTCTACACCTTGTTCACCAAGAAATTCATAATACTCATCCATTTGGTCTGATTCAATTTCAAAGTTAGACATACGCTCTGCAATTTCTTCATATGTCAAAACTCCACGTTTTTTCCCGATTTCTGTCAACTGATCCTTCACCTGTTCAAAGGTTACTTCTGTTTCATGGGTTTGTTTATCAGCCATAGGATCCCCTCCTTCCAAACTTACCATTGTAAGATAAGCTATAGGATTACTGTTTTAGCAAGTGTTTTTCACATCCATGATGTATCACTCATGCCTTAAAATAATCTTAATATTAGCCTACTTATCATGATTTTAGAGCTTGTTTTAATTGAATTATTTCCATTGCAATTTGAGCTGCTTCTTTATATTGCTTATTTCTTTCAGCTTCAATTTTATCTACTTCTTTTTCTTTTATCTTTAACATTTTTTGATGATTCAACACCTGTTTTATATAATCTGAAAGCTCTTGTTCACTCACTTCAGAATTAAGAGTAATCATCGCAATGTTGGATACGGTATGTTGTAATTCAGGACTTGGCAGCTTTGAAAGAAAAGAGCTTACATTTTCTTCATTACCTTCCTCATAAAATCCATATAAATAAGTAACAATTGCTTTATGCTCTTCAATATTAAATTGAAGTCCAAGTCGATCTAATACTTTTTCTGCTATGTCTTTACTTCTTAGCATATGTCCAATTAGCATTCTCTCAGCAGTGTGAAATGCTGGTAATAGCCGTTTTGACTGTATTGGCTTCCTCTTTGGCTGTTCAGATACATTTTTTTGCTGCTGCGGAACGTATTGATGATTTATCTGCTTTTCCTTTTGCAGAATCTGTTCCTTTAAAACATCCATTGAAAGATCAAATTCCGAGGATAATTGTTTTAAGTAGATTTCTTTCTCCACAGCATTATCAAGCATTGATAATTCTTTAATGACATTTTCAATATATTGAAGCCTTTCACCCTCGTTCTGAAGGTTTTTCCCTCTACGGTAATAGGTCATTTTAAATGTCATCATTGGAACGCTTGCCCCTATTACATCATGTTTGAATTTATCATATCCATACTTATTGATGTAGTCATCAGGGTCTAACCCATCTGGTATCATTGCCACCTTTAACTTGCATCCAGTATCTTTAAGAATCTTAGCAGCCCTAATTGTCGCTTCAACTCCAGCTGAATCTGAATCATAACAAATAATAACCTCTGAAACATTTCTACGTATGATTTTAGCCTGGTCTTCTGTCAATGAAGTTCCCATCGTTGCAATTGCTTGTTCTACACCTGCTCTGGTGGAAGAAATAACATCTGCAAAACCTTCGTATAGAACGACCTGCTGGTTTTTTCGAATATGTACTCTTGCTCGGTGAAAATTATATAGTAGCTTACTCTTATTAAAAATTTTCGTTTCAGGACTATTTAAGTATTTTGGTTTTTCATCACCTAGTACACGTCCTGAAAAAGCAATTGTATTACCATGATGGTCCATAATCGGAAACATAATTCGATTTCTAAACCGATCAAAAAATTCATCATTTGTGTTATTTTTTCTAACTAATAACCCTGCTTCCTCCATCAAAGATAAGTCAAAGCCGCGTTTTACTAAGAACTTTGAAACGAAATCCCAAGAATCTAACGAATACCCAATTTCAAACGTATCAATAATATCCTTTGTAAAACCTCGATTCAACAAGTAATCTAGTGCCGGCTGCCCTTCCTTGGTATTCACTAACAGGTGGTGATAGAATTTTTTTAATAGCTCATGGGCTTCAATCATCTTTTCTGAATCTTTCGAAACTACCTGACCTTGTTCTACAGTTGTTATATTTGGCAAGTCAATGTTGGTCTTATCGGCAAGATGTTGAGCTGCTTCAACAAATGAATAGCCTTCATGCTGCATTAGAAAAGAAAAAACATTTCCACCCGCACCACAACCAAAACAATGAAAAATTTGCTTGTCAGCTGATACCGAGAACGAAGGAGACTTCTCTCCATGAAACGGACATAAGCCAAAATAATTACGCCCTTGTTTCTTCAATTGAACATATTCACTTATTACATCAACAATGTCAGAAGTTCTTTGTATTTTTTCGATTAATTCCTCGGGAATTCGATTTCCCATACTAACAACCCCGTATTACAGATATTCGATATTTATTTAAGTTCTCCTGCATGTTTCGACAAAATCTTTTCAAGTGTTGTGATAAAATTTAAAGTATCTTCATCTGTAAATTTTTTCGGACCTTTCGTATATTTACCACCACGTCTTTCCATAGCAGATAAATAACGAAATTGGAGAGCTGTATCAATATTAGCTTCTGTATATTGCTTTCCCCTTGGTGTAATAAATATAACGTTCTTTCGTATTAAAAGACCCGCTAATCCAATATCTTGAGAAATAACGATATCTTGCTTATTGACATGATTAACTATGTATAAATCAGCTTCTTCCTTACCCGTGTCAACAAAAACCCAATGACCTCCAAACGTTTTATCAGTCGTATGATTATAGGCGGCAACATATACGATATCTATGTTGAACTTACTAGCAATCATCATTATTTCTTGTTTGACGGGACAAGCATAGCATCGACAAAAATCCTCATCGTTTTTTCGCCATAATTCTCTATTCTACATCACTCCGAAATATCCTTCTTCTTCACAATCTTTTGTACAGTTACTATTCGCGGGAAAGACCTTAAATTCCTTTTTGTCGAAAATTATTTTAATTGCTCTCTTGACAGTTTACAATTAATAGTTTATTCCCATATATCAAGTTCTAAACCTAAAAAAAGTATTTTTATCACAATTTTTTATTATAATACAAAGTTTTCTAAATTTCTATTGTTTTTCACGAAAAATAACTGAATATTTTTTAGAAACAGAAAAGGATGACCATATTGCCATCCATTCCCTTTATCCATTTTGCTTATTCATTAAATTAGCGATAATATTGGCTGTTTCTTCAACAGCCTTATTCGATACATCGATAACTTGACAACCGATCTTTTCCACTACTTTATCAAAGTAGTTTAGCTCCTCTTTAATTCGATCAATATTTGCATAGAAAGCCTCATCATTTAACCCTAGTGACTTTAATCGTTCTCTTCTAATATTATTTAGCTTTTCAGGCATAATACGAAGCCCCACACATTTTTGGGCAGAGACTTTGTACAATTCTTCTGGCGGTTCAACCTCTGGAACGATAGGAACATTTGCCACCTTAAACCGCTTGTGAGCTAGATATTGAGATAGAGGGGTTTTTGATGTTCTCGATACACCAATCAAGACAATATCAGCTTTTAAAATCCCTCTAGGATCTCTACCATCGTCATACTTTACTGCAAATTCAATCGCTTCGACTTTCTTAAAATAATCATCGTCCAGTTTTCTGACTCGCCCTGGTTCATATTTTGCAGCAATCCCATAAGATGTTTCCATTTTGTCAATCAAAGGCCCAATAATATCATAATATATAACACCTTCTTTATTAGCCTCTTTAATCAAAAACTCTCTTAATTCTGGTATAACAAGTGTAAAACAAACAATTGCATTTTCTTTCTTAGCAAGGTTCAAGACTTCCAAAATCGTTCCTTTATCCTCTACATAAGGAATGCGCTTAATCTTCGTATTTGCTGAATTTCCATTAAATTGACTTGCTGCAGCTTTTACAACAAGTTCAGCTGTTTCACCGACAGAATCGGAAACAACATAGATCAATTGATAGCTCATTTTATCCCCACTTCTCAAGTAAATTTACTCATTTAGAAAGCTAACCAAAATTTTTGTCATATTTGTTTTTGTGATTCTCCCAATTACCTCTAAGCCTTTTTCTGTATCTTTGACAACAGGTAGTGCATCAATTTGTTTTTCAATTAGAACCTGGGCAACATCTATGATAAAATCATCAGGTCTACAAACAGTAATGTTTGGCATTCTAGTCATAATAATATTAACGGGAATTGTCGTCAGCTCTTGCTTGCCAATACTTGTCCGTAATAGATCTTTTCGAGAAAGAACACCAATTAAATATGAGTGATCATCTACAACAAATAATGTTCCTACATCTTCTAGAAACATCATGCAGATCGCATCATAGACCGACACATTCACGCTAACTACAATTGGTATTGATTGATAATCTTTCACTTGAAGCTTTTTAAATTCTTCTTTTAACAAATGTGTATTTGTTTTTCCTGTAAAATAATACCCAACACGTGGTCTTGCCTCTAAATAACCGGACATCGTTAAAATTGCTAGATCTGGACGAAGAGTAGCTCTTGTTAGATTTAATTGTTCTGCAATTTGCTCCCCTGTAATCGGGCCATCCGCTTTTACAATCTCAACAATTTGTTCCTGTCTTTTATTCAGCTCTATTTTTCTCACCGCCTTGCATGATCATTTTTTACACAAATGGCATAATTTACACAATAAAAGGACATAACAAAGAATTTTGAGTCAATTTGAAGATTCCCAATATTTTATATATAAGGCTTTAGTAAACTTAAATTGTTGATCTAATCCATTTAACAATTTTGCTTAGGATATTAACTAATAAATTAATTATATACTTTACACACCGTTTGAAAAGCATAATGTTTTGTGATTTTATCTATATAGAAAAAGGGCTGACGATTTTGCCAGTCCCTAAAATTCCCATTTATCACCTTATTACTTAACTAAAATGAATGTCATTTTTGCAAATGATTCAATTAACTGTGATAGCACAATCATTTGAGCTAATCGATTTTGTTTTACCTCTTCATTATCGGACATGACCATCGTATGTTCGAAATAATCATTGATAATAGGCTTTAAAGCTGCAAGAGCTTGATATTTTTCCTCTACACTTTCTACTGAATTGATCTTATCAACCGTTTCTGTATAGGCATTAAATAGCGCTGTCTCATAATCACTATCAAATAATTGACTGTTAATATCAGAGCTCGAACCTTTATTTGCAATATTCATTACACGTGCAAGCGCCTCAACCGTCTCTTTAAAGTCTGGTTGCGTTGAAGCTTCTTGGAGAACTTTGGCACGAGCTACGATTGAATTGACCTCAAATATAGTTGACTCTAATACGGCATCATTTAAATCATAACGTATTTTTTCTTCTGCCAAGCGATATTTTATTCTCAGTTTAAAAAACGAAAGCAACTCTTCTTTAGCTTTTGTTGCATCTTTATTTTGATACTGTGCAAAAGCTAGGTCGAATAAATCCGGTAATGAGATTGACCATTCTTTTGAAAGTAATATTTGAATAATACCACTTGCTTGTCTTCTTAGAGCATAAGGATCCTGAGAACCTGTTGGTATTTTTCCAATTGCGAAGAAACCAACGATTGTATCTAATTTATCTGCAAGCGCAACGATAGCTCCTACATTTGAACTTGGTGCAGCATCCTCAGCATGGCGTGGCATATAATGTTCGTTAATTGCTAAAGATACTTCGTTTGTTTCACCACTTAGGCGAGCATATTTTTCACCAATTTTCCCTTGTAATTCAGGAAATTCATATACCATATGAGTTACTAAATCAAATTTACAGATTGCTGCAGCTCGTTCAACATGTTTCTGTTCTTCACTGCTCACTCGAAGTTTTATAGCTAATTGATTAGAAAGATTAACGATACGGTTAACTTTCTCCCCAAGTGTTCCCAACTCTTCATGAAACACAATTTTATCTAGCTTTTTAACCGCATCCTGAATTTTCAGCTTTTGGTCTTCTTTGTAAAAGAAGTTAGCGTCAGATAATCTCGCACGCAATACTTTTTCGTTTCCTCGCGCAACATTCTCAAGATGGTTTTGATTTCCATTTCTTACTGTAACAAAGTATGGTAGCAATTGCCCTTCTTGGTTTCGAACCGGAAAATAACGTTGATGCTCCTTCATTGTTGTGACGAGTACTTCGTCTGGTAACGACAAATAATCTTCTTCAAACTTTCCAAACAAAGCTGTTGGGTACTCAACTAGATTATTTACTTCTTCTAAAAGGTCCACATCAACTGGAATCACCCATTTATTCTCTTGTTCAAGATCAGTCAACTGCTGGGTAATTGCCTCTTTTCGTTTACTAGGATCAGCAATCACGAATTGCTCTAACAATGCTGCTTCATATAATGATGGTGAAGCAATTTCCACCTTTTCTCCTAGAAAACGATGTCCAAAACTATAAGAATTTGTTTTAGCACCCGCAATTTCAAAAGGAATGATATCATTTCCAAACAAAGCTACTAACCACTTGATTGGACGAATATAACGTAATTCTTGGTTACCCCAACGCATGTTTTTAGGAAAAGTTAGCCCAGTAATAAGTTCACGAACCTCAGTTAAAAGTGACTTCGCTTCTTGTCCCTGGATAAATTTTTGCACATGAACATATTCCACACCATTAATTTCCTTAAAATAAATATCCTCTACAGAAGCACCTTGTCCTTTTGTAAAACCAATAGCTGCCTTTGACCAATTACCGTTTTCATCTAACGCAATTTTCCTTGCAGGCCCTTTTGCTTCTTCTTCAATGTCTGGCTGCTTTTCTAGTACATTTTTTACTAATACTGCTAATCTTCGTGGAGTGGAATAGGTTCTTACCTCTCCATGCGATAACTGCTTTTCTTCTAACCATTTTGTCAGTTTTTCAGCTAATTGATTCATCGCAGGCGTAACATAATGTGCTGGAACTTCTTCTAGACCTATTTCTAACAGTAAGTCTTTTTTACTCATGGTCTTTTCCTCCTTCCTGTAGCATTGGGAAGCCTAATTTTTCTCGTTCATCATAAAATGTCTTTGCTACTTTTCTAGCTAGATTTCGAACACGTCCAATGTATCCCGTTCTTTCCGTAACTGAAATTGCACCTTTCGCATCGAGAAGATTAAATGTGTGTGAACATTTTAATACGTAGTCATATGCAGGATGCACCAATCCCTCATCCATTTGTCTCATCGCTTCTTTTTCATAGGTTGAAAACAATTTGAATAGCATATCAGTATCAGACGTTTCAAACGTATATTTTGAATGCTCGTATTCTGGCATAAGGAAAATATCACGAACTGTATACCCATCAGTCCATTCTAAATCAAATACATTTTCTTTATCTTGAATATATGAGGCTAGTCTTTCAA
>JAPSLU010000227.1 GCA_031180405.1 Bacillus sp. (in: firmicutes)
AAACGGCTTTAAAGGTTGATATTCCAACATTTCTAGAGGGAGGCTCACCGCCCACCCCACGGAAAGCGAGCATCCTGGAGCTCAAATCAACCATCTCAACACTTATTACAAAGGAAAAAAGTTTGCGAAAAACAGCCAAAGAAAAAAAGACTGCAAGCAAACTCAATTTCAATTAGTTTGTCTACAGTCTGAGGCCAAATCAATTAGATTTGGCCTTTTGTTTGCTTTATTAAGAAATTGCCTTTGAGGAAGAATCATCACCAATTGAAGTAGAATATGCCGGTTCTTCATGAAAACTTAAATCTAACCCCATAAGCTCATCTTCTTTACTAACTCTAAGTGGAGTAAAGATACTAATTACTTTAAGGATAACAAACGTACCAATAGTCGCTAAGGCTATTGCAGTTAGTACACCTATGCATTGATGCAATAATTGTTCAGCATTGCCATAAAACAACCCATTGTTTCCAGCTTCATTCACTGATGTTGTTGCAAATAATCCAGTGGCAATAGCACCCCAAATACCACCAAGCCCATGAACTCCAAAAGCATCTAATGTGTCATCATACTTAAAGCGGGCTTTGATAAAGTGAATACCAAAGTAGCAAACAGGGGCTGCTACTAAACCGATAATTAGAGCTGAAAGGACCGTTACAAATCCGGCTGCAGGTGTAATTCCTACTAATCCGGCAATTGCGCCCGTAGCTGCTCCAACGAGTGTTGGACGTTTACGTATTTTCCATTCAATTAATAACCATCCAAGCCCGCCTGCTGCTGCAGCAACTTGAGTATTTGCAAATGATAATGCCGTTAACCCATTTGAAGCAAGAGCACTTCCTGAATTAAATCCAAACCAACCAAACCATAGTGTTGCAGCTCCAATTAAGAAAAGGACAATATTATGTGGTTGATGATCTTTCTTTAAATGTTCGAATCTAGGTCCAATCACAATAGCGGCAGTTAATGCACTAACTCCAGAAAGGATATGAACAACTGTTCCGCCTGCAAAGTCTAGCTCTCCCATTGCGAACAGCCAGCCTCCCCCCCATACCCAGTGAGCCATTGGCGCATAAATAAATGTTACCCATAACACTGAAAACAAAATCCAAGCTGGGAAAGAAATTCTACCTGCAATTCCACCTGAGATAATCGCAACAGTTATCGCCGCAAAAGCACATTGAAAGATAGCAAAAATATAATGAGGAATCGTAAGTGAACCAAATGCAGCTTCTTCTCCAACGTTATTAAATCCTAAGTAATCAAGCCCGCCAATAAAACCTCCAATATCTGTTCCAAAGGTTAGACTATACCCCCATAAAACCCACACAATACTTACGACTAATAAACTGACAAAACTATGCATCATAGTGGAAACAACATTTCTTTCGCTGACTAGTCCCCCATAAAAAAGAGCTAAACCAGGAACATGCATAAAAATGACGATGGCTGTTGCAACTAACATCCAAGTGGTATCACCAGAGTCAATCATTACTTTTGTTTCTGCTGCAAAAACATTTACTGGAAGTAGTAGAATCATTAGTACAGATAACATGAAAAACATTCGTTTATTTTTCCATAAATTCCCCATAAATTAAACCCCCTTAATATTATGAACTAAAGATATTTAACATACTTGTTAATGATGCATATGATCTTGGTTCACTTTTTCATTTTGAATTTGCTGTGGTGTTTGGTCGATGAAATTACATACACCTACAATTAAAATTGGAATTAAAATTGATAAAATAAAGGAAAAGGAAGGACTGGATTTTTTTTGCGGAATTTTTACTTGTTTTATTTCTTCTATTTTCATGACCATTAACATATACGCCATACTCACAATGAATATCGTATCAATAAAAAATAACATTAAATTAATATCCTGACTTGGCAGCATTTCCCCTACCATTGCTCCCATCATCCCGCCCATTAAACTCGAACAAAGAGCTTCAGTAGAGGCCATAGATCCAAATGGTCTAGCAATGAGCAAAGCAAAGACAAAACTTATGATAATGGCTAGAATAGTTGATTTCGCAAAATTTCCCTGCAATAGAATTCCCATGATCAGACCTATGAGAGTACTACTTGTCATTCCAAGAATCATGCCTGTCATTTTAGAGGTCATTTTTGTGATGTATTGTTTTTTAGGATACACGACAAGTATATAAAAAGTAAGGTACGCTACTACTAAAGAACTTATTAAAATCATATGAACACCACCTTCTTAATTACTGAACATAGAGGAGGTCCTCCTCTATGTTCCTGTTTCATTATTGTGTAAGAAATTATAAAATGCATGAACTATGAATTGGTGCTTTGACATCCTTCTCATGTCTTACTTTTTTACATAAAAACTAAGGTGCCAGCCCTTCCTGGGTAAACAAATGGATTTTAAGACAAGAACATCTTCTATTCATTTGCATCTTATTCTGATCGAGCTGATAAAGGCGCTTGCGCTTTAGTACTTTAATGACAACTTGAGCCTTTCTTTGGCGTAGGACGCGGTAAATCTAGCGCCGGGTTACGGTCAAAGAATCCATTTGGCTTTAGTTGGAAGCTTTGGTAAGCTGTTGGCATGACCGGCCAATCTTCAGTGCGGGTAATATGGTGGTGCCCCATTGTGTACCAAATCACAACATCTTCATTCTCGATGTTACGATCAGCTTTTACGTAATGTTCTAAACTATCGCCACCTTTGTGTTGATTCGGGTACTTACCAGAAGCGTACATTTCATTACGATCAAATTTCGTTACATGTAAATGATTTTTAATAAAGCCTGCACGTTGAATAACCGTTGCATCATCACTTGCAAATGGTAAACAATTCTCACCTGTTACAAGCTTATACCCTACTGGCTGCCCAACGAAATTTTTAGAATCAGGATTAATAATTTTCCACGTCCTTTGACTTGCGATATCAATATTCCGAACTGACTCTGTTTCCGTTTTAAATGTTCTAGATACAGGATAAAATGCATTATTATTCGGATTATCTGGACCTGGCTTTTCAGCAACTGTATGTGTTTCAACGACTGAATTTTTTTCTCCATCAATCATCGTATCAATACGGAAGTTAAAGAAATGCTGATGATGTGGTGCATTAACTTGTGGAGCAACCATTGTTCCATATTTCGGAATTTCGCCTTCATCAAGGGCACCAACATTTAAAATACCTGTTAATTTCACCTCACACTCAATCGTACCGTCCGGATAGAATGACCAGAAAAATCCATAATCATAGTTTGCGACAGTTGCAAAGAATGAAAGAACAAGGCGACGTGAACGGCGAACCTCGACTTGATTTGTTCTCCAATCAGTATGCTTCCATGCAACTCCATAATCCTCTTCATGTAAACAAACCGCATTTTTAATCGTAAATGGCTCACCTTTACTATTTGACATTACAGCATCGAAATACTTTATGTACCCTAAGCAGTCACATCCTAATTCCAAAGAATTAGCAAGTTGTCCGATCCCATATTCCCCTGCATCAAACGCATTTTGCCAGTTATGAGCCGGATTTGTATCAGAATAAGGAACAACCATTTCAGATAATGCTGCACGATATAAAATTGGGCGTACTTTTCCTTTGTCTTCATAGCCAACAGTATGAAGGACAAGACCTTCTCTAGGGGTAAAACCAAAGCGAATCTTCCATTTTTGCCAGTCAATCGAGTGTCCCTCAATTTTAAAGCTTGGCCCTTCAGGTTGAGTGATGTCTAAAGGTTTTAAATCCTGACGTAAATTAATTTCATAGCTATCAGCTTCTTCTGGAGCATATGCACCATCTGTTGGTGGTAAAGGTTTTACACCGTAATCTTCAATCTTTAAAATTTCCAATTTATTTACATCAACAACTGCAATAAGTCCTGTTATCGGATATGCATATCCATTTTTATTAGACTCAGGTCTTACCCAAGCTAATGCTCGAACTAACCTTTTTCCTTCATCCTCTTTAATATTAAAGTATCCGGAAGACCATGGATCAACCATGACTAAACTAGGATCCTTTACACCTCTTTTTAGAAGAGCTTCCTGATAGGCAGGATCATTTATGACTAGGTTTTCAACAGCTTCAAACTCATCTAATATAAATCCTGGGCGAACGTCGGGAATAAATTCCCATGAAATCACATCATTTTTAGTAAGCGATACGACAGCTTCAAATGTTTCACTCGTTTCAGGTTCTAGCAGAATGATATGTGCTTCCCTTTCAAACAGATCTCCCTCTTTGTAATTTACTACTACTTCTTTTTCAGGCTCATGAAGGGTAATCTGAGCAAATCTAGCTTTTTCAGTTAATTCCTTTTTTTCTCTCAAAATGGCAACGACTTTAGTCACTTCCTCAGCTGTTAATGGTTCCAATGGATGTTTAATTCGATTTTCAACTGCTTGCATGATAACATCGCTCCTTTTTAATTTTCATATTTTTCAAAAACTTAAAAAATATTTAATCTATTTTTACTTCAGATCTAACAGCCTATCAATGGATGTGTTAGTTAATCTGCCGCTATTTTTTACAAAAATTTGAAAAGTACCACTTTTCTTCCTACTAATTAAAAAATTCAAAAGTGTAACTCCGGCTGATGACCTCAAGGGTCTAGGCAACTTACTTTTTTTGAAAAAGAAGACTGCTGGAGCTGGAAGACAAAGCGCTTATCTAAAGTACAAAAACAAAAAAGACTAGGTAATGAATTCATTACCTAGTCCTCTTTTAAATTAATTATTTAATAGCATCTTCTGTAAATGTTGTATGCTCTAAATATTTTTTTCGATAATTCTTTCCCCATTCATACATTGACTCTAAGATCGGCATTAAAGTCTTCCCTTGATCAGTGAGGGAGTATTCTACTTTCGGAGGGACCACTGGATATACTTCTCGATGGACAATTAAATCTTCTTCAAGTTCTCTTAATTGATTAACTAACATACGTTGAGTAATTCCAGGGATTAATGATTTTAATTGGTTAAAGCGAAGCGTGCCATCCTTTCCTAAATGCCACATGATTAGCATTTTCCATTTTCCTCCAATAACATTTAACGTTAATTCTTTTTCACAATTAAATATTTTCTCGTCAAATCGGCTCATTATATACCTCCCTTTTGTACTCACTTTATCTAGTAGTATACTTTTATACACTATATGATTTAAAAGTGCGTACTTTTTTTTTTGAACAATTCAACTATAATCAAAACTGTAAGATAATTCAAACAACAAATTTGAGGAGGAAAACGTTATGGAATTACAATTAGCATTAGATTTAGTGAATATCGAAGAAGCAAAACAAGTAGTAAGTGAAGTTCAAGATTATATCGATATTGTTGAAATTGGTACTCCAGTCGTTATTAACGAAGGATTAAGAGCTGTAAAAGAAGTTAAAGAAGCTTTCCCTTCTCTAACTGTTTTAGCAGATTTAAAAGTGATGGATGCTGGTGGTTACGAAGTGATGAAGGCTTCTGAAGCTGGTGCTGGAATTGTAACGATTCTTGGTGCAACAGATGATGCAACCATTATAGGTGCTGTTGAAGAAGCGAAAAAACATGGAACAAAAATCCTAGTTGATATGATTAATGTAAAAGATATTGAACAACGTGCCAAAGAAATTGATTCCCTTGGTGTTGACTATATTTGTGTACATACAGGATATGATCTTCAAGCGGCAGGAGAAAATTCTTTTGAACAATTGCGTACAATCAAACGTGTTGTTTCGAACGCAAAGACTGCTGTAGCTGGTGGAATTAAATTAGAAACATTACCGGAGGTCATTGCAGCTCAACCTGATTTAGTTATTGTTGGCGGTGGAATCACTGGTAAGGATGATAAAAAAGCTGTAGCAGCTGAAATGCAAAAATTAGTAAAAGAAGCTGCTTTAGTATAATCGGGGCAGTTTTATGGAAGTCTCTTATTATCTTACAAAAGTATTGGAAGAATTAAACAATTCTGTTCAATATATTACGGATGCTGATGCCGAGAGTTTAGTTAAAGCCATAAGATCCTCAAATAAAGTGTTTGTTGCAGGTGCAGGACGATCAGGTTTTATGGGAAAATCATTTGCCATGAGAATGATGCATATGGGGATCCATTCTTATGTTGTCGGTGAAACAGTTACTGCTAATATCGAAGAAAATGACTTACTTATTATTGCTTCAGGATCTGGAGAAACAAAAAGCTTAGTTTCAATGGCAGAGAAAGCAAAAGGTTATGGGGCTACAGTGGCTGTTGTTACAATCAACCCTGAATCCACTATTGGGAAGCTAGCTGATATTGTAGTCAAAATGCCTGGTTCACCTAAAGACCAGGAAACCAGCCAATATCAGACAATTCAACCAATGGCATCCCTTTTCGAACAAACTTTGTTACTATTTTTCGATAGTTTAATATTAAGATATATGGAACTAGAAGGGTTAACTTCTACATCCATGTTTAGTAAACATGCTAACCTCGAATAACAATATATTTTTATAAGCAGAAAGGTATAGATTTGATACCTTTCTGCTTTCACGTTTTATTTTCCAGTTTTCCAAAGATTTGTCTTATTTCTTTTTGTATTTCTCAACAATCTATCCGAAAACAGCAAAGAACAAATAACAAATAAATGGAATGCTACTTAGTGCCTGTCAGAATTCTAATCAAATCATGTAAATTTTCTGCGTGAAATAAAAAAAGCCCTACATTAGAGAAACGACTGTTTTCGTTATTGAATTAAAGCTCCAATTAATTTAAATGTTATTCTCGTATCTGTTGAACGGCATCTTTAATTGCACTGATTACTACTTTTGGTTCCGATAGCTGAGGAAAATGCCCACTATTTTTTGCAATAATATGTTTGCTTTTTGGAGATAAGGACAATAACTCTAGTTGATTTTCCAGTCTTTTTTGACGGGCTTCCTTTGGCATCATACGATTTTCTTTCCCACCTGTAATAACATATACAGGTATGTCTGGAAATGAGTTTACTTGTTGAATTTGACCCACGGTTTGCTTAACAAAGTTCACTTCATTAAATTGTTTTTTTGATGATAAGGAATCAAACATAGACAACATCTTGTTCAAAGTTTTGATAACTTTCCCTTGATATTTATCAAGACTTGTATCATTTGGATGACTGGACTCTAGAAAGACAACACCTGCTACTTCGTTTGGATAGAGTTGGGCAAATAAATTTGCATATAAGCCCCCTAATGAGTGTCCTACAAGTATATAAGGGGGGGCAAATCCAACTATTTTTAGTGCCTCGCGTAAATTTTCGACAATTGTAATTCCGTCTTGTGC
>JAPSLU010000228.1 GCA_031180405.1 Bacillus sp. (in: firmicutes)
GCAAAAATCGTGACCTTAAAAACAAATAAAAAAGGTCAGGCTTCCTACAAAATGGCAACATCAAAACGCAGTAAAAAAGGTTCATATAAATTTTCAACGACCACTTCAATCTCAAATTATCGAGCAGCTTATGCTTCGAAAATAGTTCGCATTAAATAAGATCCATTAAATTTTTTTCAAAAGTTCCTTTAGATTTGGGTAAAGAGCATAGGGGCAAGAGGGTGACTTGAAAAGTCATAATATGACGACCTTTTAAGCACCCTTTTCTTATTTGTTTTTGGATATTGAGATCCTTTCAATGAAAAAGGTTGTTCCTCCCCCTTGTTGGTATTCTAATTTTCTCTTTTGCTTTATTTATTTTTATTACTTTCTGCATTTTTTCACAGTTATGTGTATCGCAAAGATACCCCCGTTCAACCGTATTTTTATTAGGCCAAACCATTGAAAATTCATACTGCAAGTTAAGCCTATTCTTGTTTGTACAACTCATCTAGCTCCTCATCATACTCCATATTTTACTTTTCATTTCTTCTTGATCAAACAAACGTATTTTAGATTATGTATGCTGTTCGTCCTTCTCTTTCTAGAAAGGAAATTCATAATTTTCCTCATTACATAGACAGAATCGGCAACTGTTTTTTTGTTCTCATTCTGTTCTCCACTAGATTAAACTCACTGTATTACCTGCTCTTTAATGTGTTTAGAAGCCTGTAATAAACTTACCTTCTATTCCTGTTTGTACATTATATCCTGGTTTTAACTTTCCATTTCTCATATGGTCTACCTTCATCCTTATAAAGGTCACATCTATATCTGTTTTTGAAGAACTGTTCCTCCTATTGAATAGTTGTTTCTGCTCTTCATAAGTCAGTTCACGAGGAAATCTAGACTTTTGGGTCAGCATCTTTGATTTCGTCTATTACTAAATAATATACCCCAAATTTTAAAAGCGCCCTTTCAGTTCATCAGGTGTCAAAAACCATACCGTATTAGATAAGAGGATCAAATATTTTTCGTAAACTTTACTAACAAGTATCTTTAAAAACCAACTTTTAAATGTAAAAATTAAACAACTATATAGAAAGCCTTAGCTTGATTATGATTAATAGAGCGTGAAATGAATGCAAATCAAATACGTAAAGAGGTGAAGAAATGGAGGAAACTAAACTATTATTTGAAACTAAGAAAATTATGAACATGGGTACTGTAAAAGAAATGACAGGCCTCTCTGAGCGACAAATAAGATATTATGAAGAGAAAAAACTAGTATTTCCGGAGAGGTCACCATCTGGTACACGAAAATATTCTTTATCAGATATAAGATTATTACTGACTATTGCAGAACTAATAAAAAAGGGAATTCATACAGATTCGATACGAAAGAAATTACAAGGTGGAAATCTTTTAATCTCTTAGTAGAACAGCATTGTGTTACATTTTATCACATAAAATAATGAATTTTCCCAATATTCAAGAAAGCAAGCTTCACCTTAAAATTTTTATATGACATGATAAAACTAATCTATTTGACAACGTTGATTAGCAAAGAACTTATGTAAAAAAATTAATTGAGGTGAATGGATTGAATGAAGGTACTTTAAGAAAAATGGTAGTTATTCTTAAGAAAAAAACGGATGTCCAACTAATTAAAGCTGACACTTATCAGAAGAAAGAACTTAATGAACAATTAAGATGTGCCAATCCCTTCTAAAAGCGACGCTTATCTCTAGGTTATTTTTCTATGCAGCCTTACCACATGTTTTTTGTAGATTGCTTACTAACCTTTTATTTAGGAGGATCAAAAATGACTAAAAAGATGTTGATGAACCATATTGATACACGTCCTTTAATTGAACGATTTTCATTCCCTTTCAAATCAGATTCCTACCGCTATTCCAATAACGCTGAGTCTCTCGTTCCACCATTTGCATTAACTGTGACACCAGAATATCAACATGAAATTAGTGAAAAGAGAAGAATCTTAACCAATAGAAAAGAGCAAGCATTTCAATCATTTTCTCATTCCATTGATGCACAGTGGGAGATCCTTGAAATGATTGTTGATGAAATGACAGAGAGATACCCAAGCTATTTCAGCATAAAAAAAATGGGTAACATATGGACATTTCAAAACTATTTATTAAACGAGGTCTGCTCTTTTGTTTACGGTGATTCAACTTCTTTACCCTATGAACCACTAGATTTTATTGGTCGACATGTCCAGGAAGACTTAGTTTATCTTGGTAATAGAGATGGAGACCTTTACATGGATGCCGGCCAGCTTTGTTTTCCTGCTAACTGGTCGATTGCCTTTAATCTCGGTATGACTTTTACGGAATTTCATTCCCCTGTACCACATTTTTCTAATAGTGGTTTGGTAGAAAAAGTAAGAAATTTCCTTTTAAGAATGGAACCTGGTAATCCTTGGACACGATTAAATTGGACTCTTACAGTTGGACATATTCTTGATACATATCCTGAAAACTATGATGAATGGGGTTCAAAAAAAGAACAAATAACTTCTGAAAATGTTGCAGAGCTTGTTCATTTAAGAGTTGAAGATCAACGTTTGTTCCGCCTTCCAAAATCGAACGGAATTCTTTTTAGTATTCATACTAGTTTGATCTCAATAGAGGAACTACAAAAAAACGAAGAGTGGTTAACTCGCTTTTATTATGTTTTAACTGATTTACCAGATTACATTTCTCAGTATAAAGGTTTTATTTCATATAAAGATAAAATCATCCAATATTTAAAAGAAATCTTGCCAACAAAAAGTGGTGCTTCGAAATGAACGTAGTAAAATGCGAAATACTTCAGGTTTATAACATTTTCGAATCCATATATAGTGCTGAGGTTAAGGTCGTAGAAGGGGATTTTCCTAACGAAGTAGGTCTCTCAATGTCATCAAATCCATTACCTTCAATTGTTAGTTATCACGTTATTTCACATCAAGAAAGATTATTTCGTCTCTTCTACCAATCCTGTAAAGAATCACCTTTTATTAATCTAACATTCAATAATGATAAACAACTATCTATAACCAAGCCTTTTAAGAGGTTATTATTATGTATCGATGATTCTTCCATCATTGAAAGCTTAGCTTTAATTCGCTATTTAACTACTAAATTTTTTGACTGCTATGTTTATTTTATGACAGATATGAATTTTGCAGATAATAAATCTCTTTATTTTCAAGATATCCTTGGGGAACGATTCTCAAAAATAACTTTTTCACAAGATAAAATGAAATTAATTCTTCAATCACAAGAGATCGGTACAAGACTATTCCTATTGGGGAAATGGTCAATGGTTGAAGAGCTTAAAAAGATGGCAATATCTATTGGGTTTACTGATGAGGAGATGGATATTTATGGTGTTGGTGAAAAAATAGACTATATATTTTGTGCAAAGTGTTATCAATTTAGCATGAAACCAAATCCCTTACACGGCGAAACAACGTGTAGCCATTGTCAAACAAGCTTAGATGTTTCCAGTCATTTTTCTAAAAGGCTTAACGCTTATCTTGGGTATATCCATGTGTAAAAATAAAACGAAGGGAGTTCATGAAGATGCAAACTACTACGATAGATGTGATCGTTGAGCAAATTAGACAAGAATCTCCAACTGTAAAAAGTTTTAAACTTGTCCCAGCTAACGGTGCCCGCTTGCCTCGTTTTAGTGGCGGATCACATCTTACTACGTACTTGGAAACCGAAACCGGTGTGCTTGAACGTCATTATTCCCTTACAACTGATCCTAACGTCAACAATTACTACGAGATTGCTATTCGTCGCAGTGAGAAATCAAAAGGTGGTTCTATTTATTGGCATGATAATGTGTATGAAGGAAAAAAGCTATCTGTAAGCTATCCTAAAAATCACTTTCCTTTAAGTTTTCAAGCAAAGCACCATGTTTTTTTTGCTGCAGGTATTGGCATTACTCCCTTTTTAGCAATGGCAGCGGACTTAAAACAAATGGGTAAATCGTTTGAACTTCACTACGCAGCACCATCCAAGGAAAACTGTGCTTTTTATGACTTTCTTTCAACCAAGTATAAGGATGTAACACATTTCTACTTTTCTAGTGAAGGACATAAAATGACTTGTTCTCTTATGGAGAAGAAGCGAATTGGTACACATGTTTATTTTTGTGGATCAGAAACCATGATGAGAGAATTTGCTGAAGCGGCAAAAGAAATTGGCTACCCTGAAAAAAGTATACATTTTGAATTATTCACCCCTCCTGACTTTGGGCCACAACATCCTTTTCAAATAAAGTTAAAACAAAGTGACATCGTACTCGATATTCCCGCAGATCAATCTTTATTGGAGACTCTTTTAAAACATGACATTCAAGCTCCGTATTCTTGTAAGATTGGTGGTTGTGGAAGCTGTCAAATAGAGGTATTGGATGGCGAAATTGATCATCGGGATTTCTTTTTAAGCGAAACAGAAAAAAGGGAAGGCAAAACGATGTTAACTTGTGTTTCAAGAGGAAAGGGTTGCCTTACGGTAGATATATAATGATTTTCGGGTAAGTAGTTTCTTACCCTTTTTTGCTTCTATATCCCCTATTTATATAAAAATAATGGTTTCATTCAATTAATACGTAGAAGGATTTCCACCCTTGAAAGACCTTTGGTAACATCAAAAGACAATGGGATGGAGAGAAAACTAACACCTGCACAAAGATTAAGAGTAACTAAAAAGGTGTTTGAATTAAAAGATATTATTCATGTGCAATAAAAACAGCGACAAGCATATTTGGCTTGTCGCTGTTTTTATTAAACTTAAGCACCCACTAGTTTATTTACAATGGTTCACTCACAATCTTACCTAAAAATATTATCAGACACTTTTTAGCGTCTAATATACAGATTATATTGCATTTTGTTATAATCTCAAGGTTATCCGTTACTCCTTCTGCTTTTACAGGTAGAGTAAACTCAGGGTCCCAGCTTACCTTTAGCTCTTCTTTAATACTAGGATAAAACTCGGCTGTCTCTTCAAATGCATGTCGTTCATGTCTCATCATTGTGATAATTAGCATTCCAACCACGACTACAGCTAAAATAAGTGATAGCCACATACCGAAAGATGCAGGACCAAAAGTGAAATATGCTCCAATATTTTCCCAACTTGTTATTGGACTTGTATTCATTTGCGTTCCCTCCATTTTTATTATCCGATTTTATTTTTAGCTGTTACTTTAAACTTTTCTCGATCCTGTGTCGAAGGTATTCCTTCTGGATAAGCAGATCCTGGTATTTCTGCTAAATCGATCCCGATAATCTCAGCCTGTTCAGGAATTCGTAACACATTTACTTTTTTCATAACGAGTGAAATAACATATCCCGGAATTAAGCCTAATGCCATGATAATGACTGCACATATTAATTGACCGATAAAGGAAATATCTGGACCATTTAGGTTTGGATAGCCGGCAGCAAAGATACCAACTGCCAGAACAGACCATATTCCTGTAAAACCGTGTACCGCAATGGCCCCTACTGGATCATCGATTTGTTTCCTTTCAAGGTAATCTCCAATTAGAGGGCTTATAATCCCACCAATGATTGCAATTAAAAATGCTAATGCAGGGTGATAAAGATCTAAACCTGCGCCAACCGAAATCATTCCTGCAAGACCTCCAGATGCTACCCAGAATGGATCCCCTTTTGTTATCAGGTATGAACCAATGAAACCACCAGCTAATCCCATTAAGGCATTAAAGGCAAAAGCAGATAAATTTGTAGGTGTTCCGTAAATCGTTAACCATTCTCCATTACTTACAGCAATAATACAACCACCTAAAAATCCGAAGAATCCTACAAAAATTAACATTAATCCTAATAAAGTAGAAGGAAGATTGTGCGGTAAGATCTTTATCGGCTTTCCTTCTTTCGTATACTTCCCTAATCTTGGTCCTAAATTAATGAGAACACCAAGTGCAAAAAACCCTGCGATTGCATGCACGACTCCTGCTGCTGCAACATCATGATAACCAAGCTTCGTTAAAAACCATCCTTCACCATGCCATCCCCAAGACGCTGCAAGGTTCCAAATAACTGATCCTAAGACGATCGCTAAAATCATAAAGGCACTAAGTCGAATTCTTTCTATAATAGCACCTGATAATATAGAAGAGGTTGTCGCTGCAAAAAGAGCAAAAGCTCCCCAAAATATACCGCTAGCATGGTCTGTAACATTTGGACCCATATTTTCGCTCCACGGTAAAGCCGCCATTGCTACTTCAGTCATCCTAGGAATGAGCCCATCTGGAAAGGCATTATAAATCCACCAGCCAAAAAAATAAAATGTTGGTATAACTACTGCTAGTGTCATGATGTTTTTCATCGCAGATGCAAGTACGTTTTTTACCCTTGATACACCAATTTCATAGGATAAAAATCCGGCGTGTATTAATAGCATGAAAGCAATACACCACCAATAAAATGCTTCAATCGTAGTAGCAGAAAAAATTTCAAAAGATTTAGCTAAATCGTCCATTTTTCTTTCCTCCTTTACCTATTTATTTACTCAATCCTTTTCTTCTCTTCCTCCCCTTTTTTATAAACTAACTTGTTGAAATAATAATCTCAAAATTCAAAAAATAAACATATCTTATTTTCTCTTATAGTGGGAAAAACCCATTTTCTTTGATAGATAATGTTACAAAATCAAAAGAAAAATGTTTAAAAACCTGTTCTATATAAATCTACTACACTTTTTTGTAATAAAAACTTACAACAAAAGGCCAAATCAATTAGATTTGGCCTCAGACTGTAGACAAAAGGGGTTCGGAATGAGTTACATTCCGAATCCCTTTCTAGATTTGTGATCAATTTTCATTAAATTTTATAAGAATAAGCCTCTTCGAGTCTCTTTAACAAGTATTCACTGGCCCTTTTCTTTAAATTCAAGGCAGCACAAGTAAGCATCTGCAAAAACACGTTTAATTTTTTCTTTACGCTTCGCATAAGTCGGCTTTACATCTTTATGATGACGATGACGAAGATGATCTGCTTCATCTACATACTTTTGCCAAATATGTTGCGTAAAACCTTTTTTATGCTCTTTACTTTTCTGTACATTGAGCTAAAAATTGATCTAAAGCGATCATTTCAATTTGATCTCGTTGAATGGAATTATGTTTCGAAAGATATTTATCATCCCGAGATTTTCTTAATTACACTTTAAAGCAAAGGCTCTTTTCGCATACTTTGTTGTTTTTAATCCAATTATAGGATGAAATTAGTTTGTTCCA
>JAPSLU010000229.1 GCA_031180405.1 Bacillus sp. (in: firmicutes)
GGTGTTTCTTACTTATTAGCCCCTCAGCACCGAACTCCTGATATAATTTAATCCATCTTTCAACGGCTGATTTTGATCTTATACCATGCTTCTTGGCCAATCGTCTAATACCAAGAGATCCTTCATGATACTCTTTAGCTACCTTTACCTTTAAAGCATCACTATATTTTTTAGCCATATTAAAACACCCCAAAAGTTAGTTTTTCACTCTAACTTTTGGGGTGCAGTACATTCTTATGTTTCATTTTGATACAAGAGAACCGTCCCTCTGTTTACCACTGTTTAACATAAACGGCTTTCTATGATAAAAAATAAAAAAATCCCGAATAATGGACTTTTTTATACGTGTCCATTATTCGGGATAAAATTCAATACAAGGTTTACCCTGCATTTTTTAAAAGAAATGTTGTTTTATCTATATAATGAAGTATCAAAAAAAGGAACAGTTATCCGCGTCTTCCGCCTCTACCGCCCCGTTTTGATTCTGTACTACGTTTAAGGGTGGATAAATTCTCTTCACTACTCTTTAAAAAACGAACCATTTTATCTTCAAAATTTTCCTTTGGTTTGAAATTGCTTTTTGAACGAAAGTCTTTGGATCTGCTATCAGCTCTTCCCTGCCGTGGTGGGCGTTGGGAAAAAGAAGAACTTTCTCCTTCTGGTCTATCTATAGCTTTTTTGATGGACAAGGCTATTTTTCCGTCTTTCTCACTAATTATTTTTACTTCAACTTGGTCGCCTACTTTTAGATGGTCATTAACATCTTTTACATAGCTATCCGCTACTTCACTGATATGCACAAGACCTGTTGAACCTCCGGGTAATTCTACGAATGCTCCAAAATTAGTGATGCCTGTTACTTTACCTTGTACCTTGCTGCCTACTTCAATTGACATAAATATTATGTTCCCCCTTAATAATGTAAAAACAATTCATTATAACAAATTAAAGAAAATAATAATATCTATTAGAATTATTTTCCTCATATTTGATAGTACATTTTTTTGCACCTTCATTTGTTAAACGATGCGTTGTAGCTTTATCAAAACCGCTCTCCCCTTCCACCTTGGTAAGGGATTTTTTAATTTTGAAAAAATTATTTCCTTGGCAACCGCAACAATTTACATTTTATAACAAAAAATAATAGAATTCGAGTTTCTCAATTAGTCCACGACTTCAATACTGTAAGGAGATCATGTGTTTGTACCCGTTTTCACAGAAATGCTTGGAGGTTTATTACCCATTTTTTTGACTGTATATTACAAATACATAAAGATACAACGGCTCTATCGGATATTTTAAAAACAATAAAAGCTGATTCTAATATAACATGGATGGTTGGAAATTCATTAAGAACTGATATTGTCCTAGCGCTTGACATAGATATCCTTGCAAAATATATATTCCAGCTGAAACAGAATGGCAATATAACGTTGTTGAAATTAACGTTGAGCAGACTAGTGCTTTTTTGACACTAAATTCACTTCAAGAAGTACCTGATATCATAAGCATATCCAATAGCATGCAATGTCAACTTAGATAATACTTCAAGTTCGTAAAAAATGAAAAGTGGTTTGACATAGAGGGAGATGGAGATAGTGCTATTCTATTACCGAGACCAGTGCAATTTCAAAAAAGATACACGCACTTTTCTATCTTGAAATATGTTTTTAACAGGGGCTCATCTTTAATTAGTCGAGTAGAAGGGAACCAATGACGGTGGGATAAAGTTTAAAGTTGAAATATGTTACAAAACATGATTAATCATCATGTAACATTACATAAAATAAAGCTCCATTTTGAATTGTGTGATTCAATTGGTTCGCCGCAGCTTCTTTATCGTTTGCAGCTGTTGTAGAAGTTGTTTCCTACGCTCGTAATCAAACAGTCTCGAACGTTAGGTTAGGTTTGAAAACAGAGATGAAAACAGATGATACAAGAGAACCGTCCCTCTGTTTACTAAAAACCAGCGAATTTTATATCCGCTGGTTTTATTTTATTCTTGATTGAATTATTGTAAATGAAAGAAACCTCTCACCTAACATTTCTTCATACCGAAGTTGTACTTTTTCTCCTGTTTCACTAAGTCGCTAAGTCGCTAATGTTGGTTTATTATTTAGGGAGATTCATAAAAGGAAAATAAGGAAATTTAACAAGTGTCTTTGGATCATAATCAGGCTTAATAATAGTTGTTGTTGACGTAAGTACTTTTTGAAATAGATTTAGATTTCCTGAACCATCATAATATGTAGGCTTTGCTTGCTCTTTGCTCATGTTTATTAACTCCTTTTGTAATTTTATCCTTTGACACCTATAGAATGATGAGGAAAATTTAGAATGAAACTAATATCCTCATGTCTATAGTTCTATTATACCATCCAAACATGCGTCTTTTATCCTATTCTTAATAAAAATATTCATTTTTTATGAGTATACTCACGCTTTTTTGCATTATTCCTAATAATTACATAAGCCTACCTGATCTACCTACATCCCTCAATTCTAGAGAACACACATTCCTTTATCTAATTTGATCATCCAAATTCCAAAAAAAAACAAGCAGGTTATCACACCTGCTTGTTTTTTGGAATTTCGTTATTGTTTCCCGCTATTATATTCTTTCAACACAACATTATATCGATCTGGAAAATTTGTAAATATACCCGTAACTCCCCAGTCTAATGCCTTTCTCATCTCTTCCTTCTCATTTATTGTATATGGGTGAATCTGGAGGCCGTTTGCTCTTACTTTTTCTACGTATGCCTGGTCAATTTGCTTAAAGTTTGGTCCTACGCCTATTGCATACTCCTTCATTGTCTCGATCTCTTCATCAGTAATGGTTGCTTTGGTACGGTATGATTTAAGTTGAACTAATGGAATAGTTGGATTTAGTTCATGTATTTTTAGTAAGCTTTCTTGGCTAAACGATTGGATAATGACATGGCTAGAGCGGCCATTTACACCTGTAAGTTTATATTCATCAAGTAATTCTAGCAGTTTTTTTTCCATACCAGGGTAAACGTCTGGTGATTTTGTTTCAATATAGTAGTCAGCACCACGGCCAAATGTTTCAAAAACCTCTTCTAACGTTGGAACTTCAAGTCCTACATACTCATCTTTTGCATAATCAGGATACTTTGCATTAAACCATGAGCCTGCATCAAGCCCTTTTATTTCCTCTAATGTTTTATCCTTAACCAATCCAGTGCCGTTTGTTGTGCGGTTTACCGTTTCATCATGCATACGATGAGGTGTCCATCCTTTGTCATTTGAAGATCGATCTCAATATAATCACCCTTCATTTGCTCACCTAATTCATATGCAGCAATTGTATGCTCGGGAGCATGTCCAGATGCACCACGATGGGCAACATTTAATGTTTTTGTTTCAGGTGTTGGAAAGCTTGTACTTTCAGCTGCAACCACACCAGGTAACGAAGCTTGAAGGGTAAATCCTAATGTCAAACATAGTAATGCTGTCTTTCTAAAACTTTTATTCAATTCTATTTCACTCCTCAATGTAAGTTCACTACTCACATTACAGGGGAAATGTAAAACTTAGATTGATAGATCGTAAAAAATTGATTTACAAATAGAATCAGGAAATAAACCCTATTCTATTAAAAAACCTTTCTCCTAGAAAAAACATAATAATAGTTTTATCAAGGAGAATAATGATGAAATCATTTTTATTAACCTCATTCAAAAGTCTCATTTTCTCTATTTTCCACGGAAAAATATCCCATATGAGCTGTTTAAACTCTATTAAAACTACAATTCGTTCATCAAAAATGTTAGACTACTGAAACATTTTTTACGAGAAATTTACAATCCTAATGAACAAGAGCTTATTTTTATAATTCATGATATTATCTATTTTTTGTATTTATAAGAGATTGAATAAAATGGTAAACATGATTAAAATCATTCCCTTTTTTTACTCATAATAAGATATAATGTACAATTACAATCATACATCATAGCTGGAGGATCTGAATTGAATAATCTAGTCACAGTATTGAGTAAGATTACTTACAAACAATTCTTTTGGTACACAGTATTAGCACTTTCTTTTGTGTTTTCCATTATTTTTGTAAACCACAATTTCTCTTTATATGAACGTCCTATAGCCGAAGTAACAAAAACAGAACTAGTTGAATCAACCGAAGTGATGGATATATACGATAATAAAGACAAGCTCTACACTCAGAACATTATTGCTGAAGTGAAAAATGGCCATGAAAAAGGACAACTTATTCATTTATCTAATCAGTATTCAACATCTAAGGCCTATGATCAAGAATATCATGTAGGACAAGCATTATTTGTTTCCATAGATGAGTCATCAGGAGAAAATCCAGATTTAACCGGAACGATAGAAGATATCAAGCGTGATAAATATGTTTTGATGATTGCGTGGGTTTTTATTTTTATATTAATCATCGTCGGGAAAAAACAAGGGCTTTTTTCCATATTAAGTCTTGTTATCAATGCCTTGTTGTTATCTTATGCCTTAGATTTGTATCTACATAATCCAGAATTGAGCCTCCTACTTATATGCTGTGTGGCGGTCGTTTTGTTTACAATCGCTTCGTTATTACTTGTTAATGGCTTTAACGAAAAAACTTATGCAGCAATTATTGCGACACTTCTTGGAACCTTTATTTCGTTGTTCATTACGTATTTTGTTATTTGGGTAACCTCAGCGAAGGGACTTCAGTATGAAGAATTACAGTTTATCACACGTCCTTATCAGACTGTGTTTATGGCAGGCTTATTCATTGGGTCTCTAGGAGCTGTCATGGATGTCGCCATTACAATGTCTTCTTCTATCTTTGGACTGTACGAGAAAAACCATCATATATCAATAAAAGCACTTAAGAAATCAGGTATGGAAATAGGAAAAGATATTATGGGTACGATGACAAACATTTTGTTTTTTGCCTATATAAGTGGATCAATTCCAATGCTTATCTTATATTTGAAGAATCATTCTCCATTAGGATATACGCTTTCTATGAACCTTTCATTGGAACTGGCCAGAGCACTGGCTGGTGGAATAGGAATTGTGTTAACAATCCCAATCGGATTATATACTACTTTATTTTTCATTAAAAGAAAGAAGGCAAGATTATGAATGCATTAGTCTTACTCGCAGCCATCTTATTTTTATTAATGACACTTATAGGAGGAAAAAAAGGACTCAGGTCTTTTTTTGCATTGTTCTTTAACTTTGCTGTGGTTTTTATGGTCATTTTCTTTATGAACGATCCAAAAATTGATCCTATTATCTTAACATTAATAGCAAGTATCCTTATTAGTTGTATTAATCTCTTTTATATTAATCATGTGAATAACACCACAATACCAGCGTTCATTTCTACCATGATAACAATAGTGATATTGATCTTTTTTATTGTGATCCTAACCAAAAAGGCCATGATACAGGGTTTTGGTGAAGAAGAAATTGAGGAGCTAAGTGTGTTTTCCCTTTACATAGGCGTTGATTTCATGAAAATTGGAGCTTCTGTCATTATCATGAGTACAATAGGTGCTATTACCGATGCAGCAATAGCTATTTCATCTCCTATGCGCGAAATACATTATCACCATCCATCCATCACTAGAAGAAGTTTATTTACATCAGGATTAAGTATTGGGAAAGATATTTTAGGAACAAGTACAAATACACTATTTTTCGCCTTTTTCGGAGGGTACTTAGCCCTACTCATTTGGTTTAAGGATTTATCTTATTCCGTTGGCGACATTATAAATTCGAAAATATTCAGTGCGGAGATGATCACTTTACTTTGTGCTGGAATTGGTGTAACAATGGTGATTCCTATTACCTCCTGGATTACTTCTTTGTTTTTGGTAAGAAGATGACTTGGGGATGACATGGGGACGGTTCTTGTGTTTTTTCGCTATATTCTAATCAACCGATCGGCAAATTTCATTGATGCTCTTATGGAAGGAATTCTTAATTATCTAACGCCTCAAGGCCAAAATGACTGCTACGTACGAAACCCCTGTTACCTAAGCAGTTCTATTATTTTCCGCTGAATGACGCAGCCCCTTTTTCCTTAAGATTCACTATGATATCTCTGTTTTAAAATGGTCATTTTTGCTATGCCCACTTCCACATAGTATGTTAAAATTCACATAAAAAAGTGGAGGGATAAACGTGGACTTCATATCTGTTATATCTTTTTTGGGAGCAGCAATCGTTCTGACCCTTATGCCAGGACCTGATAACTTGTTCACTTTGGCACAGAGTATAGCAAAAGGAAAAAATGCAGGGATCTTTACTACACTGGGGCTTTGCACAGGATTAATCGTTCACATTACTGCTGCGACCATAGGAATTTCAGCCGTGATTTATCAATCAGCTTTTGCTTTCACAATAGTAAAATATGCAGGAGCAGTATACTTGTTATTCTTAGCATACAAATCTTTTAGAGACAAAGGTTCTAGCTTTAACCTTAACAACGAGGACACTTTAGACTACAAGTCTTTATACAAAAAAGGGGTCATTATGAACCTATTAAATCCAAAAGTTTCTTTGTTTTTCCTAGCATTCTTTCCACAGTTTATTAATTATGAGAATGGTAATGTTTCCATTCAAATGCTTGCATATGGACTCCTATTTCTAGTCCAGACCTTAGTTATTTTTTCCTTAATAAGTATCTTTGCTGGAAAAGTAGGTTATTTCATACGTAAAAATGCTTCATTATCAAAAAAAATCAACATTATTCAAGGGTCACTTTTCACCCTTATAGGGTTAAAAATTGCTTTTAGTCAAAAATAATTTCCATTAAGTGAGTAGCTTTAGACTACTCTTTTTTTATTAAACAAACCCGGACAGTTAATACAATATGCTCAATTTATGTATAAGATAGCTGCTACAAAATTACATTTAGTTATGATACAAAATGTGTGTTACAGTGAACTGTGTTCAAATTTTGTAATACCGTATGCACCAGTTGCACTAACTATAAAAATAAAAAGACCCACCTAGTAAATGACGAGTCCTTGTATTATATAATTTAATCAATAAGTATTACTTCAAAAAACTGTTATTAATATTTATTCTTTGCATTAAGACAGATTTCAATATTACCTCATGAGTATATCCGTTTTCATCTGTTGCTACTAATTTATCATACTTATTTGTTATCTTTTTATTATTACCAACTGCCATTGCTCCAACAATTGCACCTGCCCCACCTGTTAGGGCTCCACCAACTAGAGCTCCTGCAACTTTTTTA
>JAPSLU010000230.1 GCA_031180405.1 Bacillus sp. (in: firmicutes)
GTGAAAAGAACATTCCTATAACATACAAAAAGTGAAACACAAGTTATAGTATCTATATTGTTTTTGACTGTCACTTGTGTTTCACTACTAAAATCATGTTTATTTTAACGTACCCAATGTTCATCCTTCAAAGAGCGGGTTTTATAAAGAATACCATGTTCAGTTATAAAGAAAAAAACCGAGAGTACATAGCCCCCCGGTTATTCTCACTTATATTATATTTTTTATGCTTGTTTTAGCTGCAACTCACGTTCTCTTAAAACAACTCGGCGGATTTTCCCAGAAGTTGTTTTTGGTAAATCATCAATAAACTCTATTTCACGAGGGTATTTGTATGGGGCAGTAAGTTTTTTCACATGATCCTGCAATGTCTTTATGATATCAGGTTGATCTGCTAAGGATGAATTTCTTAACACCACATAAGCTTTTACAATATTCCCTCTCACTTCATCAGGGCTAGCAACAACAGCACATTCCTTTACGTAAGGATGCTTTACAAGCGCATCTTCTACTTCAAAGGGACCAATAGTATATCCTGAGCTGATGATAATGTCGTCGCTTCTACCTTCAAACCAGAAGTAACCATCTTCATCCATTTTTGCACGATCACCAGTTACATAATAATCTCCTCTAAACTGCATAGCAGTTCGCTCAAAATCCTTATAGTATTCTTTAAATAAGGCTGGCGTATCACGATGAACAGCTATATCTCCTATTTCTCCTACTTTACAAACCTGCCCTTCATCATCTATTATTTTGACATCATTACCCGGTGTAGGTTTTCCCATAGAACCAGGTTTAATATTCATACCTTTCATAACACCTACTAACAATGTGTTTTCAGTTTGACCATATCCGTCTCTAACCTGGACATTAAAATAATTCTGAAATGTATCAATTACCTCTCGATTTAAAGGTTCTCCAGCAGACACTGCACTATGTAAACCTGAAAGTGAATAGTTTTCAAGACCTTCAACCTTTGACATTAAGCGATATTCGGTCGGAGTACAACATAAAACATTAATATTGTAGCTATCTATAAGCTGTAGATATTTTTCGGGATTAAATTTCCCATGATAAATCAATCCAGTTGCCCCACTTCCAAGAACAGACAAGAACGGACTCCAAACCCATTTCTGCCAGCCTGGTCCAGCAGTTGCCCAAACAACATCACTTTCTGAAATACTTAACCAATTTTTTGCTGCAGTTCTTAAATGAGCATAAGCCCAACCGTGTGTGTGAACGACTCCTTTAGGATTTCCCGTTGTCCCAGATGTATATGAAATAAATGCCATGTCAGTAGATTCTGTTTTTATCATTTCCATTGATGTGCTTTGGTTACTAAGCACTTCTTCTAAAGATACCCAATCAAGTTCAGATCCCTGAATTACAAATTTTTTAATGGAATCATATTCTCTTACCTCTTTAAACTCACTTGTGAATAAACCGTAGCTAACAACAGCTTTCACATCACCATGTGAGATTCGATATTGTAAATCTTTTGTTCGTAACATTTCAGAGCTGGGAATCACTACTAATCCTGCTTTTAAGGCACCTAAATAAACTGCATAAGCGTCTATTACTCTAGGAATCACTACAAGAACTGTATCACCTGGTTTAAGCCCTTGTTCTATGAGAGCGTTTCCAATCTGATTTACTCGTTTCATTAATGAACTGTAAGTGATCTCACTTTTCTCACCCTGTTCATTTTCCCATTTTAACGCAACCCTTGTAGTATCACCTGAATATCTTTCTATCTCTTCGACTAAGTTATAAATTGGTGGTGCAAGAAGTTCTTCCCTTACCATACTATGTTTCCCCCTCCTTCATGTATTTTACATACATGTATATTATACCTAAACATTGAATTTTTTTAAATCCTAACACTGCACAGACCTTATTAGGTCTGTGCTACCTTTTAGGCTTAGTGACAGGGTTGCTGCTCTAGACCGCAAAGTAGAGTTTTCATCCTCTATTCAATAGATTACACTCAAAATAGTGATTATTCTAATGTTAGAGGAAGGATACTTATGAAACGAAATTGGAATGAAGATGAGCTGCTAGAACATTTTGTAGTAGTACCAATTGAAAGAAAACTGATTGGTAATAAAACAGGGGCAAGTCGTTTAGGATTTGCAGTATTATTAAAGTACTTTCAACAAGAGGCTAGATTTCCTTCTAAGAAACAAGATATTCCCAAAGTGGTAGTTGAATTTATTGCACAGCAATTGGGGTTATCTTCAGCGATCTTTGAGGAATATCGTTGGGGCGCAGGTGAAAGAAACTTTACTTATCATCGAAAACAAATTCGAGAATTCTTCGGTTTTCGAGAACTTACAGCAAAAGATAACGAACTTTTGACAGAGTGGTTACACGGACAAGTTCAGTTTACTCATGATATCGACTACTTAAAAAATCAGTCATATAGCTTATTTCGTAAGTGGAAAGTCGAACCTCCTTCGATTGGAAGCTTGAATCGGATGATTGATTCTGCCATTGACACTTTTGAAAAGAATTTATATCAATCGACTTATCATCTGCTGTCTCCCAGAACTTGTTCTCGATTAGATGCATTACTGGAATCTCATGTGGATGAGCAATCTGAAGAAGGTTTTGAAGAAGAGTTTAATGAGAAAATGGAATCTGACATTTTAACTTTTCGGCACCTTTTATCTTCTCCTCGTAAACCAAGTGTAAGCACCATGGAAATAGAAGTTAATAAACTATTAGCGATCAAGCATCTACACATTCCTCCAGGATTATTTCATCATTTGACTCCGAAATTAGTAAAGAAATATCGACTTCGTGCAGCTACGGAGACCGTAACGGAAAGCGTGCACACCCAGCACCCATTCGCTATACACTACTTGCCATCTTATTTTCGCATCGTCATGGGGAAGTCATTGATTATTTAGCTGATTTATTGGATGAAATTACGCTTAAAAGTTTAACTTGAAGCGGCAGTCGTTCTATCATTAATACAATAAAACATTAGAAAAAACACAGAGGGTTCCATTATCATTCTCTCTGAAACTCTTCTTGAACTTCAGATGATACATAATCCAATTTGTCTTTTGAAAAGATTGTATTATGAGATAACCTTGTTACATAGTTAAACATCTTATTTAAAAATATGTTTAAATCCAAGAATTCATCTCATCTAATTTATTTGGTTTCAAACTTTTGTAGTTCTTTATCAATATCCACTATGAACGATTTCCATTTTTCTTTAAAGCTCTGACTATCTAAAATATACTTAGCTATTTCTTTTGGGTTCTTTATTCCAGTCCAATGAACATTTTCAGCTGCATCAAGTTTTATTCCATCAACATTCCGCTCTTTTTCCATTGTTTAAGTACCTTCTCTCAATTAAATTATTTAAGCTAAAATCATAGTGAATAAGCTTTACTCATTAATTCGTATTAATTGAAGAGTGAATTTATGGTTTCCTTCATATATGCATAGAGAATTTTTGGACTTACTCTAAATGCGGGATGGTAAAAATCAATAAAAGTGGTATTTACAGCCTTTCCGTAGTAAGCGCCCGAGCCACATACATGAGACTCAAATTCTAATACTTCTTTGGCCTCCCTTTGCCCATACAGAAAAAAGAGTGAACATTATTAATATGGTACCTATAGATAGGACACTTGAAAAAGAGTGTTTCATCTATAGGTATTTTTTTATATACTTTAATTTCAATACAACGGGGATTAGGGGACAACATGAGTAAAATGATATTTTCAACTAAAGAGATAACAGTATCCGAGTAGAATATATCAGTTGATTTATGAAATCGTGGAACAGAATCAATTTAAGCGGATGACCAAGTATTTTTGTGACTTTTTAGAAGTATCCCGTTCGGGATATTATAGCTTATAAAAGCATCCGATAGCCGAGAAGCAAGAGAACAATTGGACTTAGCAGCAAAAGAAACCATATTAAAGGCATTTAACCGCAGAGGATATAAGAAAGGGTCTCGTTCAATAAAAATGATATTAGAGAATGACTATAATATAATCTTTAGTCGGAGAAAGATACAAAGAATTATGAAAAAATATGGTATAGTCTGTCCTTATAGAAAGCCAAACCCTTATAAAAAAATCGCAAAAGCAACAAAAGAGCATCAGGTTGTTCCAAACAAGTTAAAAAGAAATTTCAAGCAGGAGTCCCGGGAAAAGTATTATTAACTGATATTACATATTTTCCATATAACGGAAATAGTATAGCTTATTTGTCAAGCATAAAAGACGCCTGCACAAACGAAATACTGGCTTACCACCTATCTGATCGAATCACATTAGACATCGCAACCAAAACAATTCAAAAACTAGTCAACAATAAGAAGATTAAACTTCATCCAAAGGCCTTTGTTCATTCTGATCAAGGTAGCCATTACACTAGCCCAAACTATCAAAAATTAATTAAAATATGGGTTAGACCAATCAATGTCTAGAAGAGGAAACTGCTAGGATAATGCCCCTATGGAGTCATTTTTCGGTCATTTAAAGGGTGAGATCGACTATCAATCTTGTAAAACATTGAAGGAACTTAAAGCAAAAATAAATCATTATATGGTTTACTATAACAACTACCGTTATCAATGGAATTTAAAAAAGATGACTCCTAATCAATATAGGAATCATCTTTTAGTTGCTTGACTCTTTTCTTCCTTGTGTCCTTGACAAGGGTGCCAGTTTATATTTATGTTCACTCTTTTTGGATAATAGGTTAATAAATATCTAACTTTATAAATTAGTTGACTAGTTCTGGAGGAGTAGCGGATAAAAATTCTTTTAATATTCTAGATAATTCTATAATTCCTGTCTCTAAAACATTATCGTTTAGATAAGAAAAGCTTAATCTTAAATGGTTGGTTTCTGGTTCACCACAAAAACATACAAAACCTGGAAGGAAAGATAGGTTTTTCTTTTGACATTCTAATAATAACTGTTTCGTATCCCACTTTTCAGGAATAGATATCCAAATATTTAATCCTCCTTTTGGCTCTATCCATTCAACACCTTCAGGCATATGTTTCTTTAACAATTTAATTACTAAATCTCTTCTAATTTTTAATGCAGTTCTTAATTTCTTCATATGATCTTCCATTCTTTTAGATTGAAAGAGTGGATATAAAGCTTTTTGAGTTAACAAAGGACTTCCAAGATCCGCATTCATTTTTGATGATACCAAACGATTAAAAATAGTCCCATCTGCCGTTAGTAATCCGATTCTACAACCAGGAATTAGTGTTTTACTTAATCCTTTTAAATATATAACATTTCCCTTGGTATCCAAACTTTTGATTGGATTTGGTGGTTTATCATTGTAATAAATTTCACTCCAAGGATCATCTTCAATAATTATTATTTGAAATTCCTGTGCAATGGTTAACAGCTGCTCTCTTCTATCATCACTAAGTACTACTCCTGTAGGGTTGTGAAAATTAGGAATTGTATATATTAATTTAGGACTTTTTGTTTCACATAGTTTAATTAATATGTCTGTTCTTATTCCATTTTTATCAATTGGAACGGGTAAGATTGATGCTCCTCGTGAACGGAATATGTCTAAAGCTGCTGGATAAGTAGGCGCTTCTGCTATAACTACATCTCCTGGACCAATAAATGTCCTTGCTACTAAGTCTATTCCCTGTTGTGTACCGTTTGTAACTAAAATATCCTTTTCGCTAACATTAATTTTTTGTTTCTTTAAAGTTCGTTTCATAGCTATTCTTAAATCTAAGTCTCCCTGAATTGGTCCATATTCTGATAAGATAAGCGGATTTTTTTCTAACATTGTATGTATCTCGTTTTCTAGATATCTATTTGGAAGAAGAGAGGGAGCTATAGCTGCTAACGAAAATTGTAAACTATGATCTGATGAATTGTAATGTGTATCAAAATGTGTTCTTGGGAGATAATCTTGTATTGATAGTTGCCACTTGTATGGGCTACCCATATTCTTTGACTTTTCACACTTTATGGAATTCGATTTAACAAAAGTTCCTTTTCCTTTTACTCTCTTGACAAGATTATTTTGTTCAAGTAGGTCATAAGCCTTCACAACTGTAAGAAAACTCACCTTTAAATTTTTAGACATTTCCCTAATTGAAGGTAGACATTCCTCCTCTGTTAAAATCCCTGACCGTATTCTGTCAGATAAATTTTCGTATATTTGTTGGACAAGGGATATTCTACTATTTCTATTTAATTGAATTTTCAAATTTAATTCCTCCGTAAAATCATCAAGGTGTTATAGTGTTATGTTGACTGTTATTCTAATTATTGGTTTATATTAGGGTCATACCATACAATATAACTTATTTTGGAAATTATAAAAAGGAGGAATTCGTATGTCAGACAGTGCTCTTCAACTTAAACGTTCAGCACAAAGCCAAGATACTTTTATGGATGGTGTGAAAGCTTGCTTGCCAACTGTGTTCGGTTATCTCAGTATCGGTTTTGCAGCAGGGGTAGTCGCAAAGACAGCTGGCCTAAGTGTACTAGAAATTGCATTGTTATCCCTATTCCTTTACGCAGGTTCAGGACAATTTGTAACAGCTGGAATGATTTTGGCTGGGAGTGCAATTACTTCCATTATCTTTTCAATCTTTTTAGTAAATCTACGACACTTGCTATTTAGTGCTTCATTAGCTCCTTATTGTCGTAAATTTTCCGCTTGGAAAAACTTGGTTATTGGTTCGCAAATTACAGACGAAACATTTGGTGTTGCATCCAATCATCTAGAAAATAGGAAGGAAGCAAGTTTTTCTTGGCTACTCGGATTAAATATAACTGCATATATCAATTGGTTAGTTGCTAATGTCCTAGGAGGTATCTTTGGAGGTTTAGTAACAGATACGGAGTCTATAGGAATGGACTTTGCTTTACCTGCAATGTTCGCAGGCCTATTGGTTCTACAGATTTTGAGCAAGACCAAAAAAGGTCTCGAAATATCAATAGCTATCTTTACAATTGCTTGTTTAATCGCTGTAACCTATTTAATGCCAGGTATGTGGGCCGTCATGGTGACAACTATCATTGCTTCAACTGTTGGGATGGTGATTAAGAAATGAAATTGAGATTAGATATTTTACTCATTGTTTTAGGTACGGGTATTGTTACATTATTACCTAGAGTAATCCCACTCCTTTTTTTGAGTAAAATAGAGTTGCCTAAATGGTTTCTAAGTTGGCTAAGTT
>JAPSLU010000231.1 GCA_031180405.1 Bacillus sp. (in: firmicutes)
TATCAATAGATGAATGTCTTTTATCAGCCGCATTTGCTATAAATAAGAAAGCAATACCAAAAATAGTACCTCCTACAATCATCAAGGTCAAATTACCAATAGAGGACAAAAGTGATAACAAGAATAACAATACGCCAGAACCTAATATTAAAGCTAAGCCTATGGCAAATGACACCTTTTCAGATAATGCTTTAATTTTATCCAATATTTCACCCTCCTTAAGTATATTTAACTAGATAAGTGATTTGAAATTTTCCTAGCAGATATTAATAGAGATTTTTTATTACATAATTCTTCTTAGTGAAGTAGAAATCATCATAATCTTATATGTACATATTAACATAAATATCCATTTCTAAGTTTCTTTGAATGGAAAGGCGTAAGTATAATAAGACCTACGCCTTTTTCATTTACCTTTTCTTCCTATTAATATTTTAATTACGAAAACGTAATATATAGTTTTAATTAGTATTTATACTCTATTTTGTAAGAAAACGTATTGTTTTCAGGGTTCCAAAATTAACATTTGGGACAACTAACCTGTCCCTTTGTACCCTTGCGTCTTATTTTAATTCGTACCTTACATAAGCAAGTTGTTTGCTGTCTGGTGACCAAGAATTTACATTGATCGTGCCTTGTCCTCCAAAAAGTTTTATGAGCAAGCGAGATTCTCCACCGGAGCTCGACATTAATCGTAACTCAACATCTTTATTAGGTGGATGATCCCCTGGTTCTACTTCTCCTTTTCTGTAAGCAAGATAAACTACTTTTTCACCATCAGGAGATACATGAGGGAACCAGTTATTGCTTTCTTCAAATGTCATTTGCGTTTGATCACTTCCATCTGCATTCATACGCCATATTTGCATTAATCCAGATCGTGTTGAATTAAACCAGATATGTTTACCATCAGGGGAATATTCTGGACCGTCATCAAGTCCTGGAAGATCAGTTAGCTGTGTTTCGACCCCGCCAATAGCCGGGATTGTATAGATGTCATACTGCCCGTTTCGCTCAGCGCAGTAAGCCAATGTATGACCATCTGGTGACCATCCATGTAAATAAGAAGGTGCCATCGGTGTAATGAGAGTGGGGTTACCACCCTTCAGCGGAAAAATATAAATACGTGATCGACGATCCTCCAAAGTATGATGACTTACTGCAAGATGAGATTCATCTGGAGACAAGACATGATCGTTATTACAAAAATTTGCAAAACCTGAGTCAATCACATGGTTTTCGAGAGTATTAATGTCTAGTGAGTAGATATAACCACCACTGTTATAAATTAGCCTACCGTCACGAGTCCAATTTGGCGCTTCAATAACCTGATCAAATGTTTCCAAAGTTTTCCTTTCACCGGTTTCTATATTTACTATTTCAAGAAAACTTTTTGTGTTTTCACGTACTGGAAAATCATATGTATCTTTCAAAGTATCCATGTCTATTAATCTCCTTTTTACAAGATTTTTAAAGCGAACATTAACTATATTTCTATTAATTGTAAGACTTGATTAAAAGTGATAGCTTAATTGAATAATCAAATGATTAACTATAGATTTTGTTGAAACTTCCCCTTTACAATTGAAAAAGCGTAAGTCAAAAGGTAACTAGATTGTTTGATAATAAGAGTTATTAGAACAATTATATATATGTTTGCTTACTATCCTTTATTATTAAAAAACTACATCGCTTAGGGTGCCTATTGCATTCAGAATTTAAAGGCCACATTTTTTTTAAAAAACGTCTTGATTCAATCATGGGTAAAGGTCATGTCATTGTATAAGTTGGTTGGGCAGTGAAGGACAATTCTATTCTCAGCAGAATCTATTTGTAGCCTTTCATTATAAGGACAGTACAAGAAATCTGCTCAAACTTTTCAACCATTTGTCTCATGCCACGAATGATAACTTGATCCACCTTTTGTTCTGATTGAAAGGAGTACGAAAGACTGGCTGTCAAGATTTGAAGGGTCAAAAAGGATAATTCTTCTCTTGATTGCTCACCCTCAGTTTTTATTAATTTTTCAAGTACGCTGTATACTCTCTCACTTGATAGGTCAATAGCTTTCTAACGAAAAGCCACGTTCTATTCTTTTTAAAATACAAGCAAATACATATGGCAATGCTCATTTATCTTCTTAAAGCTGTAATTCATCTGATCTTTGCTTAGTCCAAACTTAGCTGTGAGATATTCAGAGCTTGCACTCGGTAGAATCGAAATCTCTTGAAGGATTAACATACTGCGATCATCAAGTTTCACACACGCATCTCCTTTCTTAATTAGATAGTATCACAGTTGCCTAACGTTTTGTACGCGCTTACATCCCAACTTTTACGCCCTCTTATTTATATTTTTGGGCTCATTTTGTTTCATATTTTTTGTTTTAGACATTTTCTTTTCCTTGCCATATCAAATGAAAAAGCTCATTTTAAGAAATAGAAAAGCTCCGTGCATTTAGCTCAATCAGCTAATGAACGGAGCTTCTAATAAATGTAATGAAAACGGTTCGAAAACTACTTTATTTTAAGAGCTTCATAGAGAGTAAGGGCATAAACCTTCGCAGCAGTAATGACTTCTGGTAATTCCACAAATTCATCTGGTATATGACCTACTTTTATTTTACCTGGGCCAAATATAACTGTTGGTATCTTTCCCTTATTTACCAGATAATCAACATCACAATGCTGTGGTGTACCAGAAAAAGCATACGAGATATCTAAGGTTTTAAATGCTTGAACCATATGTTCAACAATTTTTTCCTTTGTATCAATAACGGACGGCTCTGATGTATAGGTCATTTCTGCCGTAGCTTTGAAGTGAGGATCTTCTGTTTTTAATTTATCAATGATGGTTTGGATTTCTTCGTAAAAATCTTCGCCTTTCTCTCCAGGTATTAAAAATCGGGAAACTTTAAGGGTACATTCATCAGGTACGACACTAGAACGTTCTCCCCCTTCTATTACCCCAAGAACAATGGATCCTTCACCTGTTAAAGGATGGTAGCCTGGTTTTAATTGATTAACTTCATTCATCATTTTGATCATTTGATTAATTGCATTAATTCCTTCGTGCGGAGTACTTCCATGGGCTCTTTTACCAAAAGTTTTTACTTGTATTTCAACCATCCCTCCTCCAGCAAGCCCAATATTCATGTCAATCGCTTCACCATTTATGGCCATATCCGCAGTAAAACCATCATTAAGAAGCTTTACTGTCCCTTTTTGATTTGCATTCTGCACTTCTTCCTCTACTACATAAGTTAAAGCAATTTCACCGGCTAATTCTACTTCCGATTCAATGAGGGCCTTTACTGCTGCTATTTGTGAAGCAATGCTTGATTTACAATCACAGCTTCCTCTACCATACAACTTATCTCCAACTATTTCTGCCCCCGTTGGATCATAGGTCCAGCCTTCACCATAACCGACAGTATCCATATGGCTATTTAAGGCAATCCTTGGCCCAGGTTTACTTCCTTTAAAAACAGCAATCACATTTCCATGTTGATCAATCGTTGTTTCTAATCCTAACTCAACACAAACCCCTTTAATATATTGAGCTAGTTGTCCTTCACTTCCACTTACACTTGGAATCCTTACCAAGTTTTGAAGAATGTCAATAAGATTCTTTTCATTTATTTTCTTCAATATTGCTTCATGCATCTAATTTTTCTCCTCTCAGAAATTCATTATATTTTTCCAAGTAATGTTAAGAAAACCCTTAGCGCTAGAACCGTGACCACTAATAAGATGAATCCGTAAATCATATTCTGTCTTATCGTATTAACCGAAGATCCGAGGAAACTTTTCTTATTACAAAGAATTAATAATAAGCTAGCAACAACGGGTAAAGCCAATCCATTTAATGCTTGAGCAGTAATAATAAGGGCAACAGGTACTGCATCAAATATCATAATAATTCCGATTGGAACTAAGCTTGTAATGATCATGACGACTCTACTTCTCTTAGCTTTAAAATCTTCCTTTTTACCAAAGGCCTGGTTCATTAACATACAGGCAAGGGAAATTTGATATAAACCCGATGAAAAACCTGCAGCCCATAACCCAAGAGCAAATAAAATACCAGCATATCGGCCTAGTAATGGAGTTAATTGAACGGCCATATCGGCTGCACTTGTAATTTCGATGCCTTGCCCATATATGACAGTTCCTGCACAAATGATGATGGCTCCTGTTATTAGACCTGTACCAAGCATATTAAATCGTAGGTCAAATAAGGAAAGCTTCATTTCTTTGGAAGTCGAAATACTTTGAACAGTAGCATACTTACTCTTCATAAAAGCTGATAACCCAAGGACGATATTAGGTGGCATCGTTGTTGCTAGTAAAGCTATGACTAGCCAATAATCTCCTGCGGGAATTTGAAATGAGAAACCCTCTGTTACAATATCTCCAAGACTTGGTCCTGAAAAAAATGCTGTGAGAACAAAGGCGAGTACCATTAAGGCAATCAATACTTTATTAATGTTTTCTAGTATTCTATAGACTCCAATCCAAGCAATAACTAATGCGACAACAGCCATAGATAGAGCCCACATTGGTAACGAAATACTTGGCACAAAGTAATTAAGTGCCATTGCAGCTCCCGTGAAGTTACCAGCTTGGAAGGCAATAGCTCCCACTAGCACGGTAATAAAGAGGAAAAGTGCTGCTGGCTTTCCTATATGGTTTCTAACGCCTTCCATAATCGATATTTTCTTAAGGAGAGTAATTCGTATCGCAGGTTCTTGGTAAAAATAGGCGAAAACACATGAGAGGACAATGATCCAAAGGGCTAAATAGCCATAATTTGCACCTGTTACTGAAGCTGTTGTTACACTCCCGGGACCAATGATTCCAGCAGCAACTATGGCGGCAGGACCTAACCCTTTCAGATAATCTCTTAATGATAATTTGCTTTCCTCATTATGATTTTCTTTAGGATCAATTGTTTCTTCTACATCCACTTTTCTCTCAACACTCATATCCTAACAAGCCCCCTTTTTAATAAAAAGCTTTAGACATTTATATATGAAAGAAAACGAATAAATCCGTTTTCTATTTTATCCATTTACCAAGAGGGAGTACTTCTACCCCATGCTCCAATAAAGCATGCTTAATCTCTTTTACAAGCTGTAAAGAACCTTCTGTATCCCCATGTACTAGTAATGTATCTCCATGTATATCAAGCTCTTCACCTGTAATGGTTGTTACTTTTTTTTCTAAAACCATTTTCAATGTACGTTTGATGATAATATCACGATCTGTGATTACAGATCCTAATTCCTTTCGAGGCACAAGTTTCCCGTCTGCTTTATAGGCTCGGTCAGCAAATATGGTAAGGGCAGTTTTAAGACCTCTTTCCTTGGAGGCATCTAGTAAATATCCTGGCTGTGAGAGAACAATGAGTTTGGGGTCAAAATGGTAGATGGCGTCTGCAATTGCTTCTGAGTAGGTAGAATTAACGTTGGCCATATTTGCTAGCTGACCATGAGGAAGGACATGTTGTAAGTTAGCATCATTTGCTTTTGTAAAGGCATAAATAGCACCTAGTTGATATAAAACATCGGTATACACTTCTTCATATGAAAGTTCCATATTTCTTCTGCCAAATCCAATTAAATCAGGAAAACTGGGGTGAGCACCTATGCCCGTTCCAAACCTAATTGCTGATTTTATGGCATTATTTATTGTTCTAGGATCGCCTGCATGAAAACCACATGCAATATTGGCAGATGTAATTAATTCGATGATTTGGTCATCATTTGTCATTTGATAAGAACCAAAACCTTCTCCAAGATCACAACAAATATCAATGACGGGTCTCAACACGAATCAACTCCTTGATTGATGGTTACATGAGGACAATTTCCTCATCTAATATGTCTGATACAAACATAAAGCCTGGTTCATGGGTAATCATGAAATCAATATTATTTTCAATTGCCATGACTTGTGGTGTTACCCCACATGCCCAGAAGACTGGAATTGTGTTTTCAGGAATAGATACGGCCTCACCAAAATCCGGCTTTAATAAGTTTGTAATACCGATGGTTTCAGGTGAACCGATATGTACTGGTGGCCATGGGCTAAAGGGAACCTGGAGGTCATTAATACGACCCGTGTCAAATCTTTCAATGGAACAGGTCTCATGCTAACGACCATGTTTCCCTTAAAAATGCCTGCTTCCAGACAAGGTATAGTTGTTTTAAACATAGAAACTGGTTTGTTGTGCTGATAGTGATGAAGATATATTCCACTATTCACCAATTGCCTCTCGAAGGATAGACTGCATCCAATTAGAAACCCAACCATGTCTTTTTCCCAAATCCCATTAAGATCTGTTAACCTGTCTGTTAATCTTCCATTTTTATATACTCTATATAAACCAATGTCTGTTTTTAAATCTGCATCTTTTGCCATAGTTACTGGTTTTGAAGAACCGACATCCGTTACATCTAATAACGGACATGGTTTTGGATTACGTTGGCAAAATTGCATAAATTGGAATGCAAGTTCTTCTTTTAAAATGACCAGGTTCGCTTGCACATACCCGCTCGCAACACCTGAGGTACTATGAGGCCACTGATTATTTCGAATTAAAGTTCTCGCATCTATTGGAGATAGATGTACTAGATCCACTTTTTTTTTCTCATTATTCACGTTAAGCCCCCTAATGTGTGTGAATTCATTTTATTTAGCTTAGATAACCACTTTTCTTGCTTTTTCCATTCTTCTTGGGCATCATGTATCGTAATTGGGCGAAAGATGATTGAATCACCAGGTTTTTTCTGACCAACCACAGGAAGGTCCACCCCAATAACCATGCCTAGCTTTGTATAACCGCCAGATGTTTGACAGTCTGCCATTAGTAAAATTGGTTGCCCATTTGCAGGTACTTGTATCGTTCCCGGTGCAACAAATTCGCTTAAGATATCTGCAGAATCAAGGTGGACCAAAGTCTCTCCTTGTAGGCGGTAGCCCATTCTATCTGACTGATTGGTGATAATATAGGAGTTTTGAACAAACTTCTTTTTTGATTCTTCAATAAATTGATGGTCATGCGGACCCCAGATAAACCTAACTGTTTTATTATTATGAATATTCGGAATATTGTAATCAGGAATTCTCCTGTTCTTAACTTTTTTAATA
>JAPSLU010000232.1 GCA_031180405.1 Bacillus sp. (in: firmicutes)
CCAATCTTAGATGGTGCGGATATTGTGATCCATAGTGCAACGAAGTACTTAGGTGGGCATAACGACGTTCTTGCTGGATTAGTTGTGACAAAGGGCCAGGAATTAAGTGATGAATTCTTTCAACATCAAAATGCAATTGGAGCGGTTCTATCGCCATTTGATTCTTGGTTGTTAATGAGAGGAATGAAGACATTATCACTTCGTATGAGACAGCATCAGCAAAATGCTCAGCAGGTAGCACAGTTTTTAGAAGAGCATGCGGATGTCCTTGATGTCCTATATCCAGGTAAAGGCGGTATGCTTTCATTCCGTTTGCAGGATGAAACATGGGTGAATCCTTTCTTGAAAAATTTAAGAACGATTACGTTTGCAGAGAGCTTAGGTGGAATCGAGAGTTTTATCACATACCCTGCTACACAGACACATATGGACATTCCACTTGAAGTTAGATTGGCGAATGGTGTTTGTAACAGACTGTTACGTTTTTCTGTAGGTGTTGAACATGCTGAGGATATTATCGAAGACTTAGCGCAAGCATTCAAAGCAATGAAAGGAGTGGAAGCAGTTGAGCAATCATGATTGGTCATTTCAAACAAAACTACTTCATAACGAATCAAAGGTGGATCGAAGCACAGGGTCAGTGAGTGTGCCCATCCACCATTCATCAACCTTTCATCAATTTGATATCGATGAATTTGGAAAATATGATTATGCACGTTCGGGGAATCCAACTCGTGAAGCACTAGAGCAGGCTATTGCAGAGCTAGAGGGTGGATCGAGAGGGCTGGCCTTTTCATCAGGGATGGCGGCAATTTCCACAGCGTTTTTGTTACTATCACAAGGTGATCATGTGCTAGTAACAGAGGATGTATATGGGGGAACATTTCGTATTATTACAGATGTTTTAACTCGTTTTGGGATTGAGCATACCTTTGTGGATATGACAGATCTTCATCAGGTTGCATCAGAGATTCGACCAAATACAAAGGTCATCTATATGGAGACACCCTCAAATCCTTTGTTAAAGGTTACGGATATTCGTGGAATTGTTAACTTGGCAAAAGCACACGACTGTTTAACATTTTTAGATAATACATTTTTAACTCCTGAACTTCAAAGACCTTTAGAGTTGGGTGTTGATGTTGTGCTTCATAGTGCAACGAAGTTTTTAGCGGGACATAGTGATGTACTGGCGGGTCTTGCGGTTGTGAAGGATGCTGAATTAGGAGATCGCCTTTACAAATTGCAAAATGCTTTCGGAGCAGTGCTTGGTGTGCAAGATGCGTGGTTGGTTCTAAGAGGATTAAAAACACTACATGTTCGCCTTCAACAATCACAAGAATCTGCCTTGAAGATGGCTGAGTTTTTAGCAGAGCATCCGAAAGTAGAAAGTGTGTACTACCCGGGCTTAAGCTTTCATCCAGGTCACGATACACAACGATACCAAGCAGACGGACCAGGGGCTGTTTTATCATTTAAACTAGCTGATGCAGATGCTGTAAAAACTTTGGTAGAGAATGTTCAGCTTCCAGTTTTTGCAGTAAGCCTGGGTGCAGTTGAATCGATCCTATCGTATCCAGCGAAAATGTCACATGCAGCAATGCCACCGGCTGAACGGGAAAAAAGAGGTATTTCTGATGGTTTACTGAGATTAAGTGTAGGTTTAGAGAAGGTAGAGGATTTGATTAAGGATTTTGGCGCAGCACTTGAAAAAGTTCCTACAGTGAAGAAGAATGAAAATGTAAATGCTTAAGCATCAGAGCTGACTCCTTGGGGTCAGCTTTCTTTTTGAAGGGGTATCGTTTCTATTAACCAAAGTAAATGATCTTTTACATTAAATTGTGATTATTTACTTAAAAAGGGAAAGAGCTAATCAGACATGATTAGCTCTTTTTGATATATTTAACTAGTTCACTTGCTGGAAGAGGGTGACTAAAATAATATCCTTGGAATTCTATGCATCCTCTAGATAAAAGAAAATCAAGTTGTTCCTGTGTTTCAACACCTTCAGCAATGATATTAATCTTGAGTTCACGTGCGAGGGTGATAATAGCTGAAACAATAGCTGCGTCTTCTTGGTTATTTGGTAAATCAACGATAAATGATCGGTCAATTTTAACTGTATTAATATGAATTTGTCTTAGGTAGGTAATGGAGGCATACCCTGTTCCAAAGTCATCTAAGGATAATTTCACTCCAATTTCCTGTAATTTTTTCACAGAGTCTTGAATGAGTTGACTGTGTTGAATGAGTACACTTTCAGTCATTTCAATCTCTAAGAAATGCGGTGATAGGTTAAACTCTGACAAGGTGTTTTCTACAAACGTAGGAATATCGGTTAAGATAAACTGTTTGACAGAGACATTTACTGCAACCGGTACAATTTGAATACCTTGTTGCTTCCATTCATGCAATTGCCTGCAAGCTTCCCTGATCACCCATTTACCTAATTCTTCAATAAAGCCACTTTCTTCAGCAAAAGGAATAAAACTCATAGGACCCATTAAACCCTTTTCAGGGTGATTCCACCGTACTAAAGCCTCTATACCAGTTACCTTTTCGGTACTAGCCTCTACTTTTGGCTGGTAGTGCAAAACGAATTGACTCTTACATAAAGCCTGTCGAAGATCTTCATTTAGCATGAATAATTCCACACCAGTTTCAGTCATCGATTCATCAAATAAAGCAATTGACTTACCACCAGATCCTTTTCGATGGTACATGGCTATATCAGCTTTTCTAATTAAAGAATCAAGTGTGTCACCGTTGTCAGGAAAGAGACTAATTCCGATACTTGCCGTTACATGGAATTCTCGGTTTTCTATCAGGATTGGTTGTTTAATCGAGTTGGAAATTCGTTCTGCAATAGTTAAGAGGAGTGTTTTGTCTGTTACATCACGTAGTAAAAGAACAAATTCATCTCCACCCATACGAGTAACGATATCTCCATCACGAACATTTTCTGAAATTCTTTTTGCGACCTGTTGAAGAAGCTTGTCTCCAAATGCATGTCCAAACGTATCATTAATCGGCTTGAATCGATCGAGATCCATGACAACAATGGCAAATTTAGACTTATTCGCTATGGTTTCTTGAATCACATCTTCAGAGATGTTTTGAAGAAAATGAATGTTATAAAGATCAGTTAATAGGTCGTGTGATGCTAAATAGCGTATTTCCTGTTCTTTTAAATTGCGTTCCATAGCAAGACCACAAAGGTAACTAAAAACATTTATCATCTCGACTTCATAGGGGGCGGGTTTGCGAACTTGAGGATGGTAGATGGCGAAAGTTCCCAAGAGAGCACCATCTGTCGACAAAATCGGCATTGACCAGCAAGAAAGTAATCCGATACCTAATGGGATACTACGCCACCTTTCCCAAGAAGGATCTGTTTCAATATTAGAGATAATGTTCATTTTCTTTGTATAAGCTGCGTGTCCACAAGAAGCACAATATGGCCCTACAGGAAACTGATCAATTTGGCTTAGAAAGGTATCAGGAAGCTTGGAAGCATAGGCGGTACGCAACCAATTATGCTCTTTTTCAAAAAGCATAATTGAACAAAAACTTCCATGAGACATTTTCTCAACTGTTTCTACTATTCCTTGTAAAATCTCTTGAATTGGTTCACCAGATGCGATCCGCTCTAAATAACTGGATTGAAACTCTTTAATTTTTTGACTTAGTTTCAGTTCGGTAATATCCCTAGCAACCCCATGAATGCCAATTAGTTTGCCATTTAAAGTAGAAGGAATAGTCGTAATTTGTAAGTCAACTAGTGCTCCTTCTTTTCTAACAAGTTTTGCCTCATAGGTTTGAGCCTTTCCGTGCCTTACGTTTTCAAATTTCGCCATTACAAATGGTTGATTATCCTTAGCTATGAGTAAATCAAATGGTTGACCAAGTAACTCATCTCTTTGATACCCACTGATTCTTTCGGCTTCATGATTAATATCAATGAAATTCCCTTCCATATCCAGAGAAAAAACCGCATCGGGATGCTGCTCGAAAATGGATTTATATCTTTGGTTGCTGCTAAGTAATTCCGTTATATCTCTTCCGGTGACAACAATCATATCAGGATTACCATGTGAATCATAAATAGGAATTTTTATAACTTCAAATATATGATCAGTGCCGTCAATCGGTATAATTTCTTCAGCCTTTATTTGCTTTCCCTCACTCCAAGCTCTCTGGTCAGACGCAGTAAAGTAAGGAACAAAAGGAGCAAAATGAGGATACAAGTTCCCCAATTCTACTTCTGTCATGCCTTTATATGAATGATCATCTAATCCAAAAATATCGAGTGTCCGACGGTTCGTTTTTATCCAGCGACCATGGCCATCTTTTAAGACAATAATATCAGGACTTGAATCAATAATCGTTTTTAAGATATTTTCCTTATCTACCATTTATTAACCTTCTTCTTATTATAATAGAATTTATATGTAGGATTATTATACTATACAGAATTATTTTACAACTAGTCATTTAAGAGTGGTATATATAGGGAAACTTAAATCCAGATTCTTATGCATGTACAGGACGATTCAATCATATATAAAAAAGAGCCTAGGCTTTTACACAATTTTACATAGGGGGAACAAAGATGAAAAAAATGCGTTATAGCTTGTTATTTATATTGATGCTGTCGTTCATGATGGTTATTGCTGCTTGTGGAAACGATTCCGGAAATGTGAGTGAAGAAGAAGGGACTTCGGAGACTGAAAATAGTTCAGATGAAAAACAAGACTTAAGCTTATTAACCGGTGGAACTGGTGGAACTTATTATCCACTTGGTGGGCAAATTGGAAAAATAATTACGGATAATACAAATGCTAATATTACCCCACAAACATCTGGTGCATCAGCTGAAAACATGGAAACATTAAGAGCTGGAGAAGCTGAAATTGCCTTTTCGCAAACAGATATAGCGGCATATGCTATAGACGGATTGGAAATGTTTGAAGGGAATGCAATAGACAATATCCAAGCAATTGGCTCGCTGTATCCTGAAACTGTGCAACTAGTTACAACGAAGGATAGTGGAATTACCTCTGTTGAAGATTTAAAGGGTAAAGCCGTTTCCGTCGGTGCACCTGGTTCTGGAGCATATATTAATGCAATGCAAGTTTTAGAGGTTCACGGATTAACAGATAAGGATATTAAGCCGCAAAACCTATCATTTGATGAATCTACTGATGGCATTCAAGCCGGAACAATTGATGCTGCCTTTATTACCGCTGGAACGCCAACAGGTGCAGTAGAGGCATTATCTGCACAAAACGATCTTGTCATTGTCCCGCTTGCCGATGATAAAATCCAAGCATTAATCGATCAATACCCTTACTACGCAAAAGACACCGTTGCAGCAGGAACATATAATATTGAAGCCGATGTTAATACAGTGGCAGTAAAGGCAATGCTTGTTGTCACAAAAGATTTAGATGAAGAACTAGTCTATGAAATGACAAAATCATTGTTTGAAAACACAGATAAAATCACGCATGCAAAGGGCGAATTTATTACACCGGAAACTGCACTGGAGGGACTTGGTAACCTTGAGTTACACCCAGGAGCTGCGAAGTATTTTGAAGAAAAAGGTGTTCAATAAACACCGTAAATTTTAGAGAATAAAAATAAGAATCATGTCAAAAAAGGATGTGTTGTTCTATTTCACAACCAATTTTGACATGATTCAATATTTTCCGGGAAATAGGTCGAACAGTGGTAAAGAGAAAGTATTGACTTAAGGTGTATAACTGAATATAATAGATCATGTAGCTTTAAGTGCTATTTACAATCAAATATCGATCCGATAGTTCAGTGGGAGAACACTACCTTGACAGGGTAGGGGTCGGGGGTTCGAATCCCTCTCGGATCATCTGAAGTGAAAGCTTCAACTCTTAGTGGATAAGGGTTGAAGCTTTTTTTCTTTTTCTCTATCATCTTTCGGAAATCCCTCAATGAAGAAAATTGCCCATTTTTAAAAAAAATTATTCAAAAGTCATTTGGGCTTGGAAAGGTCTAGTAAATTTCTTTTTATTGTATAGTTTTCTTTTTAAAAAACATTACTAAAATACCATAAATTTAATTATTTATGATTTAAACTATATTTTTAGAGTGTAGATACATTTAATTGGATCTCAATAAGCGGTTGAGAATAAGGTAGAAGAACTTGATGATCTGAATAATAGTAATGCCAGATTAATTAGTTAATTACAAAACATATTTAAAATTAATCAAAGGAATAGAGGGATTATCATGTATAAATCTATTAGACCGGGCCAAGAGTGGCTAGATACAAATGGAAAGCGGATAGAAGCTCATGGAGGGAACATATTTTACGATAATCAAACATTTTATTGGTATGGGGAAAACAAAGAAAAAACTGATGGGGAAAATGGAATTTGGACTTATGGTATACATGCTTATTCTTCAAAAGACTTATATAACTGGACAGATGAGGGGTTGATTATTCAACCTGAGTTAAACAATGAAAACTCTAATTTACATCCTAGTCAGCGAATTAGACCGTCCGCATATTATTTTTAACAAGAAGACACAAAAATATGTTTGCTGGATTAAAATAAGTGGTGATCTAGCTTGCTTTGTGATTTTAACTGCAGATCGTTTACTAGGGCCTTATAAAGTAGTTATAGAAAATTACCGCCCGTATGATAAGAAAGTAGGGGACTTTGATCTCGTAATTGATAAAGACACGTCAAAAGCATTTCTTTATTTTGAAGCGGATCACAAAAATATGATTTCTGCAGAGCTAACTGAAGGCTATATAAGTGTAACGACTCATTATCAGGTGAACTTTGATGGATTAATTCCGCCGTTTGTTAGAGAAGCACCAGCGTATCTACAGCGTAATGGAAAGCATTACTTGTTGACAAGTGGATTGACAAACTATGTACCGAATCCTTCTGAAGTAGCAGTTTCAGACACTTTTCTCGGACCTTTTGAGACAATAGGAAACCTTCATCCTAAAGACGAGAGTAAATCTTCTTACAATAGTCAAATATCAGGTGTCTTTAAACATCCCACAAAAAATTTATACATCGCCCTAGCCGACCGATGGGTACCTGATTATCATATGACTGCTGAAAAATATGACATTCTTTCTAG
>JAPSLU010000233.1 GCA_031180405.1 Bacillus sp. (in: firmicutes)
GGTATCAGCAATGTGCAAAGTCCTACAACTATCAAGAAGCACCTATTATTATGAAGCAAAAGAACGTACAAACAAAGATACTATCACTACTGACATTATCGAAATATTTCACGCAAGTCACCAAAATTATGGGACTCGTAAAATAAAAAAAGAACTAAAGAAAAAAGGAAAAGTAGTATCTCGACGTCGCATAGGCAATCGTCGTCATTTTGATAGTTTAGAAGAGTTATCAAGACAATTTCATGACTATGTTCACTGGTATAACTATATTAGAATCCATGGAACCCTAGATTATTTAAGTCCAATTGAATTCAAAATTAAACACTTTAAAAAAATTGTCTAGTTTAGTGTTGACGATCCATCTTCCTCGTGCAAGTTTTCTATTACTGTTCTTCTTCTCTTTCCCATTCTCTACACTCCTTTAAGGTTAATTAAAGTGGTAGCACAATATTTTTACTCACACGATTAAAAGACACGACTAAAACAAAAAAGGATTGCGTGTCCAGTTTAATTACTGAACTCACAATCCTTGTTATACTGCAAAAAAAGCGGATTTTAGTTAATACATAATACCAGTGGTCGGGGTCGAACCGACACTCCCGAAGGAACACGATTTTGAGTCCCCCCAAAAAATAAAACTACAATAATGTCAATAGCCACAACATTTGTTGGACTACTTATTTTTTAATTAATACGACTACTTCTAATTATGCCTTCGGTTCTAAAAATCGTCAAGCACCTAATTAGTTTGTTTATTGAATTTCGCTTGACCTAATTGTTTATACTTCTTTATTAGATAAGTTTCAAACTGTCTTGCTTCTTCTACCTTATCAAATTCACCAACATTTTTATATTCAATTTTACCTTCCTTCATAAGTTGCCGATATTCCAAGTTTCTTCTATTAGTATACCTTCTGCATCGATACCAAACTCCACTTCCAACATAAACAACTTCACCATTTAACCAATATTCATAAACAATTTGATTATCTACTTTTCTGAGCTCATTTGGATTAAGTTCATATTCCTTTATTAGTTGAATGATTTTCTGAAAAGTCGTGCCATAAATTTTAGCAATATCTTGGTTTGTCATTTTATCAAATAAGTGCTGAATAAGTTGCTCTTTTGTTGGCAACATAAAAATTCACCCCAATATTCTTATATCAGGGTGATTCAAAATGTAAAACTCTGTTAAATATTTTTTTAGTTATAGCAAAGAAAAAAGGCTGATGTAATCGGTCTTTTCTCACTATCTTCTATAGTTTAACTGTTGGCTTAATAGACAATTTTAGATATAAGATTTATAGTCTTAACCACCCATCATTATCAAAGTAATCATCAAATAAATCCAACTTATGGCGAAGTAGACTTTTTTTATTAGGTTTAATAGTTCTTGTGACACCAATATATGGATGGAGCGTCCACAAATCCCATAATAATGAAATACTTTTTCGTCCTAGAAATCGTTTATTATTACTTTTAAAAAGCTTATAAAAACCAAATGCGATTAAAAATATGAAAAATCTTAGCTTTGTTAATCCTTTAGTTACACGGTCTCCGTCTATTAAATAATTTAAACAATCAATAGCAGGCTTCGGATGGTCCAAATATAAAATATAAGACATTTCAGCAAGTGCGGGTGCAAATGTACAGGTTCTAAGTGTTACTCCTTTCATTAATGAATGAAGAAATCCAACCTTTGCCGCTAAAGCTCCACCTTTTGAGTGACCAGTAAGTGTTACCAATTGAGGATTTATATTATATGTTTCAATACATGAAGTAGTAAACGCAAATGCCTGCCAAAGTTGTGTATCTTTTTGAGTAACTTGAGAAGAAAAAAACATATTTAAGTTCTCTTTCATATCGTATATAAACTGTTTAGATTTTGAATTCGTTCCTCTAAATGCGAATGCATAAAATCCGTCTATTCTCTTAAATAAATATGCATCTAGCTCAACATTAGACCCAGTGTTATTAACATTTCTATATACTTCCACTAGGCGCCAATTTTGAAGTGCTTCTTTTGCTTTGGTATAAGTATTAGTTAAGAGTTTTCCATCTACTTTTTCGCTTGTTTTTGAGGAAGTAGAACTCGATGGTGTTTTTATCACTATATTGCTTATTCAGTGCATCAGAATATACAATTTCAGCTAATACTCTAAGTTCAAAATCAGTAATCACTCGTGCACATCCTTCTATTGTGCTTTATCCAAATAATTATAACCTTGGTCATTCTATTAACCTTTAACATCACAAGTAATAAAACTAAAATTGATATTTTATTTTTGAATACTATTATTCCCAATTGGTCTAAAATTGCTTCTTAAACTAACGCCCCCGTTACTTTAAGTACAATGTTTCACAAAGGAAAAAACTACCATTTAATGAAAGCCCTTTTTTGTAGTTTAGAGTAAAGGTATTGCTTTTTCTGTTTGGATAAAGTTTAAACTTTTTTCTTCCTGTTTAGTCAATAAAGTAATATCTAAGGTTATTTTAAATTCATGAAAAAAAGAACAGTGCAAATTCTTTCTCAAAAGAAGTATGTCTTGAATAGAAATTTCGTCTTTATTATAAACTATTATTAAATCAATATCATTGGGTGAATTGGAATAAAGTAAAGAACCAAAAAGATAAAAATCTAAATTAGAATAAAGAACGTTTTTCTTTTTTAAGTTGTTCACGCTGGTACGCAGTAAGGTAATTAATGAATAGGTTTCCTTCAAAATTTAAAGCCCCCATAAACTCATCCATGAGAAATAACCCAATTTTGTTAGCTTTCGCAACTTCCTTTCCATTTACCGAGTAACTATTCCAAGTGCTAATGGTAACAATAGCATCAATATGATTATGACTTGACATAATTTCTATAACTTCCGCTTCACTTACGACATAAATATTGGTCAAGTGAACCAACACTTTTCTTCCGTTCGTTTTGGTAATCTTAAAAAGTTGTTCTTCGACTTGTTCAATTTTTCTTACTTTATTGTGTCCACCAATAGCATCTAAAAAATATTGGATACTTTCTGGTCTAGGTATTTTTTGGTATCTTCCTCCCTCAGGCATAAATAACTTCCTCCTTATTTAGTCTAGAATTGTTAGTATTTCTTTGGGAAATGTAGGAACGTCAGTACTTTTATATTTAGATATATGATTCATTTCAAACCCTTCTATATGATTCTTATATACACCAAGAATAAATAATTTGTCATCTGATATTAATTCTTTATTACTTTCTAGTATTTCTAAAATTTTTTTATTATTTGGAATAATGTCAGTAATGCACTTTTCTTTCCACATATATGCAAACTCTGAAACTGGGGTATGCTGGGCTGTAATACTAAATGGTCCATATTGCTTAAAAATTCGTTCATTTTCTGAAAATAGTTCACTTAATTCTTTTTTTATTTTATCTTTTTTATAATTTATTACATCTTCAGATTTATTGTTATTATTTGAGAATTTTGGAATGTGATACTCCAAAACGCCATTTTCCATTTTTCTACCCAACGTATTATTTAAAGTCCAATATTCATGTTCACTGTTCCAAATATATTGGGAAACTTTTGCAACTCCATCTTGGATTAAAAAGTCTCCGAAACCTCCTAAAGCATATTCATCTGAGTGAACTCCAGCACTAACAATATTTAAAAGATTATTATATTGATTTCCTTCTATATTGTATGCTGCTCTATGTACATGACCAGAAAGGTACAAATCAATATTAAAATCATCAAATAAACTTAGCATTGCATTTTTATCACTATCAGCCATACATTCTAATGTATGGTGCCCAATTGCAATAGATAATTTATTATTATCTACTCCTAAATTAGATAAACAATCCAATAATTTATTCTTCCCAATAAGTAATGTCCCTTCTTCTCCAGCTCTATTTGCAATGAGACATGTATTTAAATGCACAATATTATAATTTTCTGTTTCAAGTAAAAAGTGAATATCATTTAAGGGGTATTCTTTTGTTAAAAAATCAAAATAGAAGGTTGAAAAAGAATCGAAACTACTCAATATTTTAGGCCTATTCTCCTCATCTTCAAGATATTCATCTAATGTGTTCGAAGGGTTATTTGATTCAACGATTTCATTTATCAAATCAGTTCTATCAACATTTCTTCTGATGTCATGATTTCCAGGAATAATATATATTTGCTTTTTCGATAAATTAAGTATACGTAAAATTTCTTCGAAAAATCTCATTTGATTTTCGTTAAAACCTTGCCCTTGATGAGAGAGATCTCCTGTCAAAATAACAAAATTAAATGGGTTTACTTGATTTAACTCATTTATTTTTGTTAACAGCCTCATCCTCATTCTTCTAGATTGATAATTTTCAACTTGAAAATGAATATCAGAAATATGTAAAAACCGCAAATGCATTGTGTAGCACCTCAAGTATTAATAAAATTAGATCGGAATAAAATCTATATCATCTATTATTTACAACTGTATTATTCATAGTATTCTACATCGCTTCCAATTTTTCCTTCTTCACTTAAACTGCCCCGTTAGTTGAACAACGAAATAAAATTTAGATTTTATTAAATCCTGATTGAACATAGACTTGAAAAAGGCAAAAAAATAAGAAAGCAGCATAATCAAGTATTTTCACTCAATTACACTGCTACCAATCTTTCTCTCTTTCTCGATCATCACGAAGAATGTACTCGAATTCACGAACAACTTTAAACAGTCTTGAATTGCCTTCTTCTTCATATTTCTTCATGAGAATCTTGTAGTAGTCTTTGGCTTCAACACCAGTCTTTTTTTTACTCGGAGAATGTAAAGGAGAGGATCTGCTGGGTCCCTTTTCAATATCTTGAGAAATTACTGCCATTTGGTAGATTCAAGTCTTTAATTGCTTGTTGCCAACTCATAAAAAATCGCTCAAATCATCGTTATCCTCATCTGCTGCTTTCTTCTTAAGCTGAAATGTAAAGTCTACCCCTAACAAGATAAAACCTTCACGAATTTAGCTTCAGACTTATTTTTGACTGTTACTGCTGGATGCTCTTTTTTGCCATGAAGACCCTCTACAATGAAGCCTTCTTGCAATAGCTTTTTCTCACAATCTTTAGCAGTATGAATATTGAAGGCCAATCGTTCAATGATTAATTTGTCTGTATCCCGGACAATTCCAAGCTGCTCCACTTGTTTAAGAATCTGATTGTAAATTGATTCAATTTCTGGATTCATATACTGACCTCCTTGATTTACTTTTAGCAGACACTATCATCATTTCAATTAGTTGGTCATCTTCTTCATATTCAACTCTTAAATATTGCTTTGTAGTTTCTAAATCTAAATCAACGATATTAACCATTTTTTCAGCCCCTTTGTTATTATGTAAAAAAAGAAAAGAGACCCGAAGGTCTCTCAGTCATTATGCAGAAGTAGTAGGTTGAACTACATTCAATGCTCCATTTCCTTGAAGAGAAATAGAGTATGTTACCAAGTCATCATAAGGAGCCTCTAAACTAAAATCAGTAATAGTCGCATTACCTTCATATTTAGTTCCAGAAGGTAGTTCTAAATATACATCAACATTTTCAGAATTAAGGAATGCTGTTTCTAATATCCCATAAGCACAAAGGCACCATCAGCATCAATACTCCAAGACTTGAAGTCTTGTAAACTTTCAGTCCAGAATCCCTCTGTATCTTTTGATGTCGCATCAATAGATTCGGCAGAACGGTTTAGGGTAGCATTTCGCTGACCTGCAAGTACTTTACCAGTGGTAGCATCTTTTATATAGAGCTTTACTTTCATACCTGAAATTTTTGAAGCCATTTATATTACCCCATTTCGGATTATTTTTAGAAATAAAAAAAGAGAGCCGAATTAACGACTCTCATATGTGAATAATTTTACAAAATTAAGCAGAAGTAGCAGGAACAGTTAACATTGCAACTGCTTGAGGATTAGTTACAGCACCATCCATGTAAGCATCAAATACGAATAATTTAGTACCAGCTAAAGCAGTTTGAGTGTCAGCTGAAACTTCTGTGATACCTTGCTCTTGCTTATTCATTACTGAATAAGCATCAGTGAAGTTTCCGAATAATACTGGGTTTGTGTCAGGAAGAGATTCAGTAATGTCAATTGGCATACCGAATAAAGTGTGAGTAAGTTTTCCGTTTACTACACCGTTTTGCATATAGAAATGTCCCATTCATCTTTTCCTTTTGCTAGCTGATAAAAGTAATTACGGTTCATAATAAAGCTAGCGCCAGATAAGAATTCAGGATGAACTTTAAGAAGAACTTCTTGAAGACTTGTTAAACGATCAGCAGAATCTTCAACAACTGCATGTGCAACAATATCTGCATCATGGATGATTCCCGAGAATTCATTATCAGCAGCACCAGTTAAGATAGATTTTTCAACAGTTTTAGCAACACGACGAGCAAGAATGCCTTTTGCATAATCTCCAACATTAACTGCAGAATCAAGGATTAACTGCTTTGTAAGAGTAAGAGCAGCACCAACACGTTTTTCTTTGAGTTCAACTGACTTGAAGGCGATTGCAGATTCTGGAATGCTGCTACCTTCATTAACGAAATAACCTGTTACAGAATCATTTTCACGAGCAACACGAAGAGAACCGAAAACAGATTGGAATTTACGAACTTTCGCAAATACAGGAGATACTTCCTCCATTTTCAAAACAATCCCCTGAGCAACATTCTCAGGAATTAAAGCTGCACCTTCTGTAGTTGTATTTACTACTGAACGAATTTCACCTTTAAGAATTTGTTTAAATGCGTTTACATTTGTACGAGTTTCAATGATTTCCATATTGTCATTACCAACGGCAAGATATATATGTTCAAAAAGTTAGTATCACTGGATTTGAACAAGGACGTTGTACCTGACAAATAATTCAATTACCTATCAAGTTACTACGAATAGCTTTATTCGTTTCAGTTCGTTTCAACTAAAAATAAACAAAATAAACCACGTGAATCCCCCGTTGTAAAGGAAAAATCCCTAATTCTTTATCTTTGCAGTCCAACATCTTTATTCTTTCTTTTTTTGACTTCTTCCATTTTAGTATAAAAACTTTCCTCTAAATCAATTTCAAAATAATTAGCAAACTTAGTG
>JAPSLU010000234.1 GCA_031180405.1 Bacillus sp. (in: firmicutes)
AACGGCAAAAAAGATTATCTTACCTCCAATTTTTATGAGTACGGGGGCACTTATGTTTATTCATCCATTCTTTCGTGTAACAACAGCAGAGTTTTTTGAGGCTTTGTTCGTAGGGATGTTTTTTTCGATTTTTTTAATAAAAACCTCAAATTTTGAGATAAGGGAGAATCAAATATATTTAAAGCGTTCAAAGGCATTTGCATTTATATTAATTGGTTTGTTAATCATTCGAATCATTATGAAATCATATTTAAGCAACACAATTGATATAGGTGAATTAAGTGGGATGTTTTGGATCTTAGCTTTTGGCATGATCGTTCCATGGCGAATCGCTATGTTTTGCTCTTTTTTACGAGTGCAAAAGGAACACAACTCCAAGAATATTCCAACACCATAATTTTATAAAGTATGTAAAAAATCCGAAACCATTGGGTATCGGATTTTTTATGTAATAAATTAAAATAATGCTTTATATCCAGAGTAGTCAATTTGTTTTTCATTAAGTCGTTTCATAAGGAATTTATGATCCCGCTTTGGAGTTGCCAAAATATATCCTCTAATAATTAAATCTAAATTAATAGAGGTAGCATTTTCATTTAACGCTAATTGACCTATTTTCCCTGCAATTTTAGCTCTCGCCACATCACGAAATAACTCGGGGACAGGTTCTACTAACTCTTCCAGTAATTTTTTTTCTTCTACATTCCACAAATGTCTTGTTTTTTCTAAATAGAAATCTTGCCAATCAAGATCTGATTTACCATCTTCTTTTGGTAGTCTTTGTAAAAATTTTCGAAACATAAAAAAACCACCGATGCTAAGCATTGTGATGAGAAAAACGACCCAAAACAAAATAAACCAAAGAAACCAGCCTTCTAACACTTTATTTCACCTCTTATTCTTGCAATTCGAAGTTAAAAGAGGCAGTTAACTACAACAACCAAAATTGTGTTCGTAACTGCCAATTACTATATCTCTATTCAAATAAATTAAATGTTTTTTTAAAAGTTACTTACTCATGATGTCCGAAAGCATGATGCTCTTTTGCTAAGAGGAGTAATGATTTTTTAACAGCTTCTACTTTTTTTCGGTCATATGAAGACGTCATCAAATCATTTAATTCAGCTTGAACATGAAACATTGAATGTTTATAAAAAATATCAAGGCGGATCGTTCCAACATCAGTTGGTAAGTAAACAAATTCATATGTACGTGACATAACAACTCCTCCTGAAAAGACACCAATTGAATTGGTCAATTAAAAATATATATGTTAATAATATCAGATAACCATTAGGTTCGCACTAACTTTCATGAAAAAAGAGGGTGACTAAACCAAGGTTTAGTCACCCTCTATCCCTTCCGATCCGTACATTGGTTAAGTGTCCCGCAACAAGCGAATGTTTCGGAAGGGATATTGTTAGTGTATTAAATTTAATGACGATTGTAAAGGTATAATCAATAACCAAATATAGGTAGAAAGACGGGATAATAATTTATTGCTATTGTTGTACCAAGTTTGGTTGTTGACTCATTTGCTGTGTCGGTGTAGTTGTGTATGCATGAAGAATTTGGTTCATATCATTTTGTTGAAGTTGTGGTACCTGATAATAATGGTGTTTATTTTGATAAAGGAACACTTCATATGCCATTTCTATAAAGTTAGGTACACTATCTGCAATAACACGACGTAATACGGGGTTTGTTATTTCACATGCAGAAACGCTTAATAAACCTGCCATTGACTTACACTGGCCAAGCATAAATGATGAAATACATTGGTCACCTATTTCATTTATAGACTGTACGGGCTTTTGTGGTTGAGAAGGTTTTAATCCATAGACTACATCATTGCTTTGTTGCATATTGAATACTTTTGTTCCGTGAGAAGGTTTACTTCCAGTTGAAAATGACTCTACCATAATGTTATAACAGTCGCTAATAAACGAGTACTGATGAAGGAGAATACTGCTCAATTCTTGATCTTGAATGAACTGATTATACATTTGATATTGATTTAAAATTCCGATCATACCTGAAATAACTTCTTGTGCTTCAAAAATTTCATGACCGCCATGATTTACTATTGGCTGCATATTCGGTGATTGTTGCATGCCTTGCTGATACATTTGATTTTGCATCTTCATTTATCCCTCCAATTGTGTAGTACAAATCTAGAGTGCACTTTTGAAGGCTAAAACATGTAGTCTGATTTAATAAATACAATTAGGTAATTTAACCATTTTTTGTAGAGCGTTTGAATTTTAACTGGTTATTGTTTCAAGCTAAAAAACAACATTTCACGATCTTTTAACTGTGGAAATAGGATTATTTTGGTATGATAAAGATGAATTAGCAGAAGGGAAGGTAGAGAGAGATGAAAAAATTAATAGCTGTCCAATTATTTACTCTAAGAGAGGAATGTGAACAAGACTTTTATGGAACGTTAGAAAAAGTAGCTTCACTCGGGTTTAATGGGGTTGAGTTAGCTGGTTATTATGGCAAGGAAGCTGATGAATTAAAACAAACACTTGAACGACTTGGTTTAGTGGCGGTAAGCAGCCATGTGGCACTTGAGCGAATGGAAGATAATCTAGAAAAAGAGCTAGAATTTTTAAAGAAGCTTAATTGCAAAAATATCGTTTGTCCATACTTAGTTGAAAATCGAAGAAATGAATATGATCAGATAGCTAAGACATTAAATAGAGTTGGAGAAAGAAGTCTTCAAGAAGGAATTACATTAAGCTATCACAATCATGACTTTGAATTAGAAAAAAGCGATCATCGTTCACATCTTGAAAGACTATTCGAAGAAACAAACCCAGAATTTGTAAAAGCTGAACTAGACGTTTATTGGTTAACGCTTGCTGGAAAAAATCCAACAGCATGGATGAAAAAATATGCAGGTCGCATGCCGTTAATCCACTTAAAAGATATGACTACTGACTCTGAGAGAGCGTTTGCAGAGCTTGGAACGGGTGGAGTAGACATTAAAGGAATATTACATACCCTTGATGAGGCAAAAGTTGAATGGATGGTTATTGAACAAGATAAATGTAAACGTTCTCCATTTGAAAGTATTGAAATAAGCATTAATTTCTTAAAAGAGTCCCTTTCGGAAATCAGCTAAAAGCTTTAAACAGAAAAAACAAAAGCATCCCTAGGGGTGCTTTTGTTTTTTATCTGGGCCTATTTAAACTTTAGAATAAAGAAAGTGAGATGCTTCTAAATAGTATAAAAAATGTAGCTAATATTTAACTTTTAGATACTGTGTGTGATTTTCGGTAAGCGGTTGGTGTTAGTTTCTTTTGATCGCGAAAAACTCTTGAAAAAGTCTGGAATGACCGGTAGCCAACCTCTAGCGCAATTTCTGTAACTGGGATTGTGGTCGATGTTAATAAGCTACATGCATGCCTCATCCGAACTTCATGTAAAAAATGTACAAAGTTCTGGCCAAGATGCTCCTTAAATAATTCACTTAAATATGGAACACTAACATGAAACTTTTTTGCTAAGTTTGATAATGTAATATCCTCATAATAATGGACATGAATGTATTGGATAATGTCCCAAATTACACCTTTTTTTGTTGAAATATTGTATTTGATTGAAGGGGAATGCTTTTTCCGACGCGCTCTCTCAAAAACTACAAATACTTCTGAAAGCCTTGCTTTTAATAAAATGTCTTTATACAGCTTATTTTGGTTATATTCTTCAAGCATCTCATGAAGTATTTCTTTTATTTTATAAAAGGTTTGATCTTCTAATTTTAGAAAAGGTTCTAAAAAAAATTCCTCTGTGTCTGATAAAGAGTTTTGTAACCCGATGTCATGCAATAAGCCTAAGTCAAATATACAATTAAATAAAACTAAAGGAGTTTCTTTATTAGCAGTGATTTCATGTATTTGATAAGGGAGAATAAAAGTAAAGGTCCCTGGTTCCATTTTATGCTCTTTTCCGTTGATCTTCTCGACCCCGTGTCCTTCAATGACTAAAGAGAATTCTAAGTAATCATGTCGGTGTGACGGAAAATTGGTTTTGATTCTATGAATTGATAGATGAAACGGAAAAGATGTATTCATATTTGGATATTCTGATAAATACATTGGAAAAATTGTCATTCTAACCGCTTCCTCCTATCGGAAAAAATGAGATAAACAGATGAAAAATTGATCAGCTTTTTTTCTTACTTTATTTTACCATAAGTGTAAGCGATGTTATGGTTCTTAACAAAAGAAAATTGTATTAATGGCTTATGAATTTTTTACATAATTATGGGGGTTTTATTATGGTGAATGACAAGATTAGATTAGGGATAATTGGTGCTGGAGCAATTGGAAATGTTCATTTGGATACATTTTCTAAGCTACCTGAATCTGTTGTTTTTCAAGGAATAACGGATGCCTATCTTCCATTGGCTGAACAAAGAGCGCAAGAATATCAAGTGAAAACAGTGTTTAATAGTGCAGAGGAATTAATTCATGACCCAGAAATTGATGCAGTGATTATTGGTGTTCCTAATAAATGGCATGCTCCTCTTGCGGTTCAAGCATTAAAAGCAGGGAAGCATGTGTTAGTTGAAAAGCCTATGGGAATTGACAGTGAGGCTGCAAAAGAAATTGTAAGAGCACAACGTGAATCTGGCAAGGTTGTCATGGTAGGACATCAAATGAGATGGCAATGGCAAATCCAACAAATAAAAGAACAAGTGGAAAAAGGATCTTTAGGGAGAATTTATAATGCAAAAACAGGATGGTTCCGTCGAAAAGGAATTCCTGGTTGGGGCAGTTGGTTTACAACAAAGTCGGAAGCCGGTGGGGGGCCATTAATAGACATTGGTGTTCATATGTTAGATCTCGCACTTTATTTAATGGGAAATCCAAAACCGGTATCTGTATTTGGTTCAACCTATGCGGAATTTGGTCCAAATAAAAAAGGAATTGGAAGCTGGGGTACACCAAATTGGGATGGCCAATATGATGTCGAAGACTTAGCTACAGCTTTAATTAAAATGGAAGATGGTTCAACGCTTTCTCTTGAAGTTAGCTGGGCGGTTAATATGGACACAAGCAATGATCCATTCATCCATTTGATGGGATCAGAAGGTGGAGCGTCACTAGATGGAAATCGTGCAAAGATCTTAACAGAGCAATTTGATCGTGCTATTGATCTGGAACTTTCACCTAAGGATAATGAAGAAGAGGAACGCATTCAATTAAGTAAACATTTTATCGATTGTATTTTGGAAGGGAAACAACCGATAACCTCTGCAATGACAGGTTTAACAAATAACCTAATTCTAGATGCAATCTACGAATCTTCTAAAACAGGTCGTGAAGTTATTTTAGATTGGAATATTTAAAGATGAGCAGTATAACTTGTGTTTTTTAAATGAGAAGTGAGATAAGCCTATACTATGAGTTATCCATTTTCTTGTCGTTTAATAAGAAAGGATGATGGTATTGTTAAGAGGACTAACAAAAGCAGGTTTAGGAAATTTTACAGATGATAAACAATTTATTGAACTAGCTGCGAAGTATGGTTTTCAATCTGTAGATCTTGATGTAAAAAGCTTTGTTGAAGCGTATGGATTATCTGAGGCTAAAGATATTTTACAAAGTAATGACATTCAGTTAGGGGCAATTGGCTTACCAGTGGAATGGAGGAAATCAAGTGAGGAGTTTTCACAGGATTTAGTGTGTCTAGCATCCGTTGCTAAGGCTGCTGCTGATCTAGGATGTACTCGATGTTGTACGTATATCCTTCCTTCCACAGATCTTAAATCAGCCCCATTTATGAGTTTAGCGATAAAACGTCTAAAGATTTGTGCTGAGGTTTTAGGTTCATATGGAATCCGTCTAGGATTAGAATATGTAGGTCCTCATCATTTAAGAGACACATGGGAAAACCCATTTATTTGGACACAAGATGAAACACTTCAGCTTATAGAAGCAATCGGATTACCGAATGTTGGGTTATTACTAGATTCCTATCATTGGTATACAACAGGTCTAACCGGTGAGGATCTGTCCAATTTAAATGAGCAACAAATTGTCCACGTACATATAAATGATGCTAGAGATTTACCTGTAGAAGAACTAAAAGATAATGATAGATTGTATACAGGTGAAGGGGTTATTGATCTGTCGTTATTTCTAAAAAGTATCATGAGTACTGGATATAGTGGTCCAATCGCACAAGAAGTACTTACTCCTTCACATCCAATAGAGTCAAATGAAGAATTATTAAGACGTTCTAAAATAGGTTTTGATAATGTTTTTAAACATTTGTAAAGCGGACGAAGGCGATCATATATGATGACCGCCTTCGTTCTCATATAGGGAATTTATTAAATTCATTGAACTGAGGATAGTTACGACATGAAACTCCAGTAGTCTTAACTTTTGCAAAAAAAGAGGATGATTTAGAATTGAAGTCAAAGGATACCTTTTATTAGGCTGGTTAAGGTGCTTGCGCTTTTGTTCATTTATATCCTATATTGAAAATTAGTCATTTAATACTTTATCCATAAGTGTCTTTGTTTTAGGTCCAAAAATCCCATCATTCACAAGCTCTGGGAAGCGTTCTTGAAATTTCATAACAGCTTTTTTGGTTTGTAGTCCGTATATTCCGTCAGCTGTAACATTGTAGTTCATATCCTTTAGCCCTTTTTGTAGTGTTCTAACTGCTTCACCTCGGCTACCAACCTTTAAAATAGTAATTGAAAAGCGAAAAGAATTTACTTCTTTTGAAAGTTCAGCATGTGTGTTAGGACCATAAATCCCATCTGCTTTTAGGTTTTTCTTTGATTTTTGAAATGCTAATATGGCTGTTTTTGTATTAGGTCCAAAAATTCCATCCTCTAATAATTCCGCACCCATAGCTTTATTTAGGGCACGCTGCATGATTTTAACATTATCGCCTTTTGAACCTTCCTTTAAAATACCTGACAAATCAAAACTAGAATAGCTTACGCTTTCTTGAGCACTTGCTCCTCCAGCAGGAACTCCTAGCAGTAATACTGAAGCTGTTAGTACTGTAACTGATACTATTCTCCAATTATTCAAAAATAAACATCTCCCTTTGTTTTAGTTTACATAGATGAAACGGGAGAATCT
>JAPSLU010000235.1 GCA_031180405.1 Bacillus sp. (in: firmicutes)
AGATATTCTTTATCGAGTAAAAGGGAACATAGGGCCGGCAGCAATAGTCGATGAAGAAGCAAACGGTTATTTGTACCATGATCACTTAGTTAGAATTCAACCTAAAACAGAAATAGTCCTTCCTGAGTATTTATCGATAATCTTAAATTCATATATAGTGGATCAACAAATTAAAAGGTATGAGACGAGTAGTTCAATGCGTTATATTTCGGTCAAAGACCTTAAAAGTATTTTGATTCCTATAGTAGATATTAGTATTCAAAGAACAATTGTTGAGGAGTTAACTAAATAACACAGAGAAGAAGGGGATAGTTCTTACATCTTCTTTACATAAAAAAGAAGCAAGAGAACCTTCCCTTCGTTGAAATAAAAAATTTCAATAACATATAAAGCCCACACTACCACCATCGATTTATTTAAAGAAAACTGCACAAAAATTGCACAGTTTTTCTGGAAATAATGGAATGAATAGAAAAGAACTTTGCATTTTTATGGTGTAATTTATAAAATGGAATATAATGGACATTAGCTACTTCGATAAATTGTTTGTATTTTCGAAGCAGATTTCTAGGCACAAGGTATTACTCATTTCTGAAATTTCGACTAAAATGGGTAGAAGAGACTTTATTTTTCATGGAAGACTCTTATTAATGATATTTTAGACACTTTGAATGAGAATGTATGCATAAACAGGGAGGAAAAGAAATGATTACATCAGATGATATTAAAAGAAGACTATGGGACGGTGCTAATGACCTTCGTGGTTCTATGGATGCGAGTCGTTATAAAGATTATATGCTAGGATTAATGTTCTATAAGTTCCTTAGTGATAAAACACTTGAAATATTTGTAAAAACAAGTGGTGCTAAAGGGAATGAAGAAGAAATCGTCCAAGCTTATGAAGAGGCTTATGAAAGTTATGGCGACAATCTTATCAATATGATACAAAACGTCCTTGGATATTATGTTTTACCTAAACACTTATACCAGACATGGTTAAAAGATATTCGTGAAGGCACATTTGAATTAGAGAAGGTAACAGAGAGCTTACAAAGTTTCGAACGAACAGTTGCTATAACTGGAGATATCGATGATTTTAAAGGACTTTTTTCTAGTTCTACGATTGATTTAACAGACACTGCTTTAGGAAGTAACTTGAACGCTCGAAGTAAAAACATTCGAAAATTAATTGAGTTATTCGCCGATTTAGATATGGTTGCACTTCAAAAAGGTGATGTGTTAGGAGATGCTTACGAATATTTAATCGGTCAGTTTGCGATGGAATCGGGAAAAAAAGCTGGAGAGTTCTATACGCCACGTCAAGTAAGTGAAGTCATGGCACAAATTGTTGCCAAAACGACGGAAGTAAAATCGATTTATGACCCTACTGTTGGTTCGGGTTCATTACTTTTAACGGTTAGTCGATATTTAACAGAAGATAACCGAAAAGATCTCCATTATTATGGGCAAGAAAAAAATACGGCTACATATAACTTAACACGAATGAATCTATTATTACATGGAGTTCGACCGGAAAAAATGACGGTGAAAAATGGCGATACACTAGGGCAAGATTGGCCTGAAGATCCAGAACGCCCAAATGAAGGTGTTCAGTTTGATGCGGTCGTGATGAACCCACCATACTCAGTTAAAAATTGGAATCAAGAAGACTTAAAAGTAACAGACCCGCGATTTGAAGTTGCAGGAGTGTTACCACCAGATTCTAAAGGTGATTATGCCTTTTTATTACACGGTTTATTCCATTTAGGTCAAGAAGGTACGATGGCAATTGTACTTCCACATGGTGTATTATTCCGTGGAGGGGCAGAAGGGGAAATTCGTAAACGACTATTAGAGAAAAACTATATTGATACAGTCATTGGCTTGCCAGATAAACTGTTTACCAATACAGGCATTCCTGTAACGGTGTTGATTTTGAAAAAGAACCGAAAGTTAGATGACCCTGTTCTTATGATTGATGCTTCTAAATCGTTTGTAAAAGAAGGAAAGCAACACGTCTTACAAGAGAAGGATATCGCTAAAATTGTTGATACATATATCGAACGGACGAGTGAACCAGGGTATAGTTATCTTGCAACAAAAAAAGACATCATAGAAAATGAATATAACTTAAATATCCCACGTTATATTGAAGCGGTCGAAGAAGATATTGCCCATGATGTAGATGCACATTTGTATGGCGGTATTCCATTAAGCCAGATTAAAAAACTAACTGTGCTAAACGAGATGACGAAAGATGTTTTATATAATGCGCTTACTGAAGTACGTCCAAGCTATGTGGAATTAACACAATCAGTAAAAGATTTAAGAGAAGAAGTGCTAACACATGTAAACGTACAAAATAAAATTAAGGCAATAAAAGAAGTAACAGAGTCCTATATAGATACATATTGGGAAAAGTTAAAAACGGTGGCTGATGTGAACGATATTGAACCGTTAAAAGAAGAAATGTTATCGGAAATTAAAGAGCTATTAAAACAATTTAATCACGTTAATACGTATGATGGTTATCAAATTATTGCGGAGTTATGGGAAAATATACTATCCCAAGATACAGAGAAAATTGCTATTAGTGACTTTTACACAGTCGGAAAAACACGCGAAGCGAATATGGTTACAAAAGGTTCTGGTAAAACAAAGCGAACAGAACAAGATGGTTGGGTTGGAGCAATTGTACCGAATGAACTTATATTAAAGGAACTCTATACAGAAGAACTACGTGATGTGGAAACACAAAAAGAAACTTTAGCAGCTATTAATGATGAAATAAATGAACTCGTTGAAGCGGCAAAAGTAGAAGAAAGTGAAGAAGCGCAAATCTTAGGAGATGCTTTAAATGCTAGAGAAGACGACTTTACTTTATCAGCGGTAAAAGCAGAATTAAAGAAGGTTGCAAAAGATACAGAAGAATATGTTTTATTAGATAAGGTTAGAAAACTATTGGATGAAAGATCATCTTTAAACAAAGCGATTAGAGAAAAAGAAAAAGCATTAACTGAACAAGTTGAAGAAAGAATTGTAAATTTAACGAATGAAGAAATCGATCAACTCATGTATCAAAAGTGGTTTGGTCAATTAACAGGAGACATCACAAAACTTGTAGAAGTACCTTTGAAAAATGAACTGGATATATTAAAAGAATTAAAGGAAAGATATGCTGATACGTTAAAAACTATTGAAGCAGAAAGTAATTCACTAGAAGCCCAATTTGAAGCAATGCTACAAGAACTGGTGGTGACGGAATGATCGATGAAAAGAGATTGTTGCCAAAGAAAAGATTTGAAAGATTTAAGGATAATGAAAGTTGGCAAGAAATAAAATTAGGAGAAAATGCAATAATTAAAGGACGTTTAGGATGGAAAAGTCTAAAAAGAGAAGAATATATTGATAATGGACCAAGCATGATTGCTGGTAAACATATTAAAAATGGTATTATAAATTGGAATGAAGTTGATCATATACCCTTATGGCGTTATGAAGAATCACCAGAAATAATGCTCAAAAATGGTGATGTAATTTTTTCGAAGGATGGTTCACTTGGGAATCCAGCTTTAATAACTGATTTGAAAGGAAAGGCAACTATTAATTCTACAATGATGTTGGTAAGAACAAATAAAAATTTGGATGCAAGCTTTTTTTATCAAATCTTGAATAGTAAGCAATTTCTTGATTTAGTTTACTTAAAAGTATCTGGTTCAAGCATTCCACATCTATTCCAAGAAGATATGAAGAATTTTAAATTTTATGCACCTGACGTTAATGAACAACAAAAAATCGGTGAGTTTTTTAAGATTTTAGATGAAAGAATTGCAAATCAAGCACGGAAGATTGCTAAAGTAAAAGCGTTAAAGTCTGCTTATTTAACCGAAATGTTCCCACAAGAAGGTGAAACTGTGCCGAGAAGAAGATTTAAAGGGTTTGAAGGGGAATGGCAAAAGGAAAAAATATCTAATATTGCAAACTATCGGCGAGGATCTTTTCCTCAGCCTTATGGGGAAGATAAGTGGTACGACGAAATATATGGAATGCCATTTGTTCAAGTTGTAGATGTAGCCAATAATTTAAAACTAGTTAATAATACAAAACAGAAGTTAGCTCAACCCAATAGTGTTTATGTTGAAAAAGGGAAAGTATTAGTTACCTTACAGGGAAGTATTGGTAGAGTTGCTATTACGCAGTATTCATCTTATGTAGATAGGACTTTGCTTATTTTTGAAAGCTATAAATTTAAGGTTGATACTTATTATTTTGCGTATATTATTCAGTTATTATTTGATATTGAGAAACAAAAAGCACCTGGTGGGACAATTAAAACGATAACTAAAGAGGCACTAAGTGAATTCATAGTTAAGATTCCATGTTATGAAGAACAACAAAAAATCGGCAAGTTTTTCAAAAACTTAGATGACCAAATCACTACTGAAGAAAAAAAGCTGGAAAAGCTAAAGAAAATGAAAGAGGCTTATTTAGAAGAAATGTTTGTGTAGAGAGGAAGCTATTCAATGAGTAATGGGCGAAAAAATGCGGCAGAGAAAGTTTTTCAAGATAAGTTCGTTGCAAAACTACAACAATATAAATGGAAAGCACCAGATTTTCTTAATGGAAATAAACAAAAGGTTACTGTACTAGATTTAGTCAATCATTGGCGCAAGGAACTAAACCGAATGAATGCGGATGTCTTGGAAAGTGTTCCTTTAACGGATAATGAATTTGCACAAGTGATGGCAAAAGTATCGCAAATTGAAAACAGTTATGAAGCAGCAAAGTTATTAGCAATGGAACAATCGACTGGGAAAATTGATGGCATTTATCGAGATTCTCATCCAGACATTACACGCGAACAAATTACATTGACTATCTTTAAAAAGGCACAAGTGCGTGGTGGAGATTCAAGCTATACTATCGCAAGAGAAGTAGAAACACCGAATGGAAATCGTTTTGATATTGTTTTACTCATTAATGGTCTACCACTCATTAACATTGAACAAAAGCGTACAGATAAATCGTTAGACGAAGCATTTAATCAGTTTAAACGGTATTATGCTGATGGTGAATATGTGAACAATTTCATGGCGTTTTCTCAAATGATGGTGATGACTTCGGAAGTAGCTACACGTTACTTTGCAACACCAAAGTCCATTAAAGCCTTTAATCCAAGTTTTGTATTTCATTGGGCAGACAAATATAATAAACCGATTAATCATTGGGAAGATGTCATTGGTCATTTCTTAATGATTCCGATGGCACACCAAATGGTTGGCGATTATTTAGTCATTGATGAAGCAAGAGAAGAGGAAAACCGTAAACATATGTTATTACGGTCTTATCAAGTACATGCCTTGCAAGCTGTCGAAGGTGCTGCCCTAGGGTGGGATAATGATGATAAAATTCCTCATGGGGGATTTGTTTGGCATACAACAGGTTCTGGTAAAACGATTACGAGTTTTAAAACAGCTTTATTTTTATCAACTAGAGCAGGATTTGATAACGTTGTATTCTTAGTAGACCGGAGGGAACTCGACAGTCGTACGAGTGATAATTTCAAAGCGTATGCACAATATGAGTCAGTAACCGTTGATGATACAGCGCACACTTTTCAACTACGTAAACTTTTATCATCTGCTAGTACTGGTATCGTTGTAACGACCACGTTTAAGTTAAATAATCTTGTAAAAGATTTAGTTGAAGCGAAGGATGAAAGTTTAGCAAATAAGAAAATCGTCTTTATTATTGATGAAGCTCACCGAACGACAATGGGTGACATGATGGTAACCATTAAAAATTACTTCCGAAAAAATGGTCTGTTCTATGGTTTTACTGGTACACCCTTATTTGATGAGAATAAGATTAAAGGAATGATCAATGAGAAGAGTGAACTCATCGATACAACAGAAAAGCTGTTCGGACCACTATTGCATCAATATACGATAGATGAAGCAATTGCAGATAAAAACGTATTAGGATTTCATGTTGACTACATAAATACCGGAGAATTTGAAAGTTACGATACATTACGCGAGCAAATTGTGGCATATAAACTGGCGGAACAACCTGACACACCAAAAAGAAAACTCGAACGAGAAGTATATGAACTTTCTGAGTTAGAAGTAGAAAAGGAAGCAAAAAAACGGAAAATATTGTTCTATCATGATGAGACACATATTCCAAGAGTGGTACAGGAAATATTAAACAATTGGGAAGAACAGTCACAACATAAGGTTTTCAATGCCATTTTAACGGTGGCATTTAAACATCGAGTAATAGCATATTATGAGGAGTTTAAAAAGCAATTAGCTGAACGAGATGATATTGCTATTAACGTAGCAATGACATTTAGTTTTGGAACAGATGCAGATAAAGAACCTACTGAGCCAAACTTAATTAAAACGATGTTCAAAGATTATGCGGCTTTCACTGGAATTGAATATGCTCACGGAGATAAACGGCGAGGGGAAGATGCATATTATGAAGATGTCGTTGAACGAGCAACACGCGGTGGAAGTGGGCGGAATCCGAAAAATATTGACCTTGTTATTGTTGCGGATCAGTTACTAACGGGTTATGATTCAAAATTCATTAACACGTTATATGTGGATCGTTCACTGGCACTACAAGGATTAATCCAAGCCTATTCACGCACAAACCGAATTTATGGGAAAGAAAAGGAATTTGGCACAATTGTCAACTTCCAGTACCCAAGAATAACAGAAGAAACAGTAAATGATGCATTAATTTTATATGGAAGTGGCGGAAAGAGTAGTAAAGCAATTGTAGAGCCCTATCCTGAAGCAGTAGATGAATTTGTAAAATACTCACAAGAAGTGATGGAGATTCTACAAGATCCAACGGCATGGCAAGCATTAGAAAGAGATGAAGAGGCAAAGGACATCTTCATAAAAGCTTTTAAAAAGGCAAACAGTCAATTAAATACGATTCAACAATATTATGAATTTGCTTGGGTAGATGAAGCATTCGGTATATCAGAGCATGAATGGATGCGTTATGTCGGTGCCTATCGTAACGTAACGAGAGATGATAATCCAGACGGTGATCCAGAAGATTTACCAGTGTTACCTTTAGGT